>NZ_CQAZ01000008.1:71069-84608 GCF_001152565.1 Yersinia pekkanenii
CCGTCGTGGTAACCGATAGGGTTAAAACCCATCTTGTGAGTGTGCTAACTGAGCAAGCAACATTTGTTCAATCAGTTCACTGCGGCTGATGTTACGCAGCTCGGCAAGACTATTGAGCGCATCGACAGCATCGGCATTAATCTTCAGTTCCACGCGTCGTAAGCCACGTCCTTTATCGCGTCGCAGTTGATTTCGCTTATTAATTCTAAGCTGTTCATCACGGGATAATGGGTTTGTTTTCGGGCGTCCCGGACGGCGTTCATCTGCGAACAGATCCAGCGTGGTGCGATCCGTTTGTTCTTTTGCCATAGGTAGCGTTACTGCAAGGGATTGACATCAGAAAGCGTGACGGAGCCTTGTCTGACGATTCGGTTAACACATTTCAGTTTGAGAGCATAGATAGAACGCATCGAATGACCTATATATCGCAGCCTGAATTTGTATTTGCACCGGTTATAGCCAAGAACAGCGACCATATACCGCAGCAAAATTATAGCGCGCCATAATACCCCAGCCAACTGAGCAACGACAATGCTTTACTGTGATTAGATTGGGTTAATTCGTTCTTTTTTGCACAATTTTTCCACAGGAAATACATTTCTTTTCCCCAGGGTATAAATTTTAATCAACCTACTGGTGCGTAACTCTATTTTGTATCGATAAAACGGTGGATCGCCCGTAACACTGAGTCCGGTTTTTCCGCATGTACCCAATGACCGGTTCCTGCCACGACATGTGCTTTGGCTTGTGGGAACTGACGGGCGATATCATCACGATAGCTGTCCTGAACATAAGGAGACAGTTCGCCGCGAATAAACAAGATGGGATGTGGCCATGCAGGGATCGGCTGCCAGCCAACAATATTTTCGTATTGGTCCCACAGCGCAGGCACATTAAAGCGCCATTCGCCACCCTGAAATGATTTCAGTAGGAACTGGATAACCCCTTCTTCTTTTATAAACTCGCGCATCAGTTGAGCGGCTGCCTGGCGTTGAGTTACCCCCGCAGCATTGACCGCATTCAGAGCGGCAAAAATCTGATCATGACGGCGCACCTGATAATTGACCGGTGCGATATCAATCGCGATCAGTTTCTCTATACGATCAGGGGCAATTGCCGTCAGCGCCATTGCGACTTTGCCACCCATCGAATGGCCGATAATAATCGCTTTTTCTATGGCGAGTTGGTCCATCAGCTCCAGTACATCTTGCGCCATATCCGGGTAATTAACCTGTGGCGAACGGGGCGATAAACCGTGGTCGCGCAAATCAAGCTGAATGACGTGATGGTCTTTTTGCAGGTCGCGGGCCAATACACCCAGGTTATCAAGGTTACCAAATAACCCATGGATCAGAATAATGGGTAGGCCAGGCGTGGGAGAAAGTGCGTTTTGTAAGCGGAAGTTTAATTTCATGGCGAAGTTCATACTGAGAGAAATTCTGGTTAGGGTATCATGCCTGAGCAAGGGTCTGCTGCCCCACAATTATTTGCCTTATCATCAGGTTTATGTGGATTATTGAGTTGCTGCGTGTGGCGTTGGGTATTTATGCGGATATACCATGATAAAGGTACTCGTCAGCGCGCTTTGACTTTATAATCTTTAGATATGCATAAGAAAGTAGAAAACCGTACTGGATAAAGATGAAAACTATTGAACTCGACGAAGAACTTTATCGCTATATTGCCAGCCACACGCAACACATTGGTGAGAGCGCGTCCGATATTTTACGGCGTATGCTGAAATTTACGGCCGGTCAGCCGGTAGCCAGTTTACCCACCCGTAATGATACGGCAAAAGTAGCGACTCCCTCGGCACCACGGGATCGGGTTCGTGCAGTGCGCGAATTGCTGCTGTCCGATGAATATGCTGAACAAAATAGGGCGGTTAATCGCTTTATGTTAGTGCTATCAACACTTTATACGCTAGATGCGCAAGCATTTACCGCAGCAACCGAATCGCTACATGGCCGCACCCGGGTCTATTTTGCCGGTGACCAACAGACATTGTTACAAAATGGGACGCACACCAAGCCCAAACATGTCCCAGGTACGCCATACTGGGTGATTACCAATACCAATACCGAGCGTAAACGCAGCATGGTGCAACATATCATGCTGGCAATGCAGTTCCCGCCGGATTTGGCTGATAAAGTGTGCGGAACTATCTAATTTCGTTGAAACTATACTCTGAATAATTCGAGTTGTAGGCCGCCAAGGCACCTGCAACTGGCAAGATGATGAGTCTATAGGGAGTAGTGACTGTGGCTAATCACCCTCGTGCCGGGCAACCCGCTCAGCAAAGCGATTTGATAAATGTTGCTCAGTTGACATCGCAATATTATGTCTTGCAGCCAGACGCTGAAAATCCGGCCCATGCGGTCAAATTTGGCACATCCGGCCACCGTGGCAGTTCATTACGCCACAGTTTTAATGAAGCACACATTCTGGCTATCGCGCAGGCGATCGCAGAAGTTCGTCACCAACACGGCATTACCGGCCCGTGTTATGTGGGGAAAGACACCCACGCATTGTCTGAACCGGCGTTTATTTCGGTGTTGGAAGTGCTGACGGCGAACGGTGTAGATGTTGTGGTCCAACAAGATAACGGTTTTACACCAACACCGGCTATTTCACATGCCATTCTCTGCTATAACGTGCAGCGTAAAACCTTGGCTGACGGTATTGTTATTACGCCGTCCCACAACCCGCCTGAAGATGGTGGCATCAAGTACAACCCACCGAATGGCGGCCCGGCAGATACTAATCTGACCTCGGTTATCGAAAAGCGCGCCAACCAATTACTTGAGCTGAAATTAGACGGTGTCAAACGTCAGACACTGGATAAAGCCTGGCGCGGCAATCATCTGCGTGAACAAGATTTGATTCAGCCCTATGTAGAAGGCTTGGTCGATGTAGTCGATATTCCTGCTATTCAAGCTGCTGGTCTCAAATTAGGTGTCGACCCGCTCGGCGGGGCCGGTATTGCCTACTGGCAACGCATTGGTGAGCACTATAAGTTGGACTTGACGTTAGTTAATGATTCTATCGATCAAACCTTCCGCTTTATGCATCTTGATCATGACGGGGTGATCCGCATGGATTGCTCGTCAGAATCAGCGATGGCCGGGCTGTTGGCGTTGCGCGATAAATTTGATTTAGCCTTTGCCAATGATCCAGATTATGACCGTCACGGCATTGTGACTCCAGCCGGATTGATGAATCCGAATCATTATCTTGCTGTGTCGATCAATTATCTGTTCCAGCATCGCCCACAATGGGGTGTTGATGTGGCGGTAGGTAAAACTCTGGTTTCCAGTGCGATGATTGATCGCGTCGTGGCTGATTTGGGGCGTAAGCTGGTGGAAGTCCCCGTCGGTTTTAAATGGTTTGTCGATGGGTTACATGACGGCAGCTTTGGTTTTGGTGGTGAAGAGAGTGCCGGGGCGTCTTTCCTGCGCTTTAACGGCAATCCGTGGTCTACTGACAAAGACGGCATTATCATGTGCCTGTTAGCGGCAGAAATTACGGCGATTACCGGCAAAAACCCACAGCATCACTATGATGATTTAGCCCAGCGTTTTGGTGCGCCAAGTTATAACCGTATTCAGGCCCCGGCAACGCAGGCGCAGAAAGAAGCACTGTCCAAGTTGTCTCCTGAGATGGTGAAAGCCAGTACTCTGGCAGGTGACCCTATTACCGCTCGCTTAACCACAGCACCCGGTAATGGCGCATCGATTGGCGGCCTGAAAGTGATGACGGCTAATGGCTGGTTTGCCGCGCGTCCATCTGGCACAGAAGAGGCGTATAAAATTTACTGTGAAAGCTTCCTTGGCGCAGAGCACCGTGAAAAGATAGAGCAGGAAGCGGTAGATATTGTCAGTGACGTATTGGCCGGTAAACAGTAATTACAGCCAAGAAATAGCGCCGCCAGGCGCTATTTCTTGCGGAGAGGTACAAACTAAAAATCAGTGACAGGGTGACTATGACTAATTATTTATAGCGGTAAGGGGGGAGCAATATTATCTATTGAGATAGTATAATGTTTTAAATATGCGGCGTTTGTTTGTGAAACTTAATTAAAACGGTGTAATGAATTTTATTTTTTTAATTTATATTATGAATAGATTACCCCAATGCGACCATCAAAGCACCCGCAGTAATCAGCGCCACCCCTAATCCCGCCACCAGCGAGATTTTTTCACCAAACAGGATGAAGGCCAGGATCACGGCGAAAACCACGCTGAGTTTATCAATTGGTGCCACTTGTGAGACATTGCCATTTTTAATGGCCATAAAGTAGAACAGCCAGGATAGCGCGCCAGCGACGCCACTGAGCACCACAAATAACAGGGCTTTTTTATCTGCCAATACGGCACCGACCAGATTAAATTTACCCTGAACCACGACCACGCCAACCAGAAACAGCGCCATAACCACTGCACGTACTGCGGTTGCGGTATTAGCATCTAAATGTTGCAGACCAATCTTGCCGAAGATTGCCACCAAAGAGGCGGTGAGGGCGGATAACAGTGCGTAAATCAACCAAGTACTCATGATAATAAGATCCGTTAGCATTTAAAAAACTGATGCTACTCTGCCAAACTGTTTTTTCCCAGCATCAATGATAAATCTGTTAGTAAATATATTGTTATAGAATAAAGCGATAACCCACTCCGGTCTCCGTTAGCAGGTGTTTGGGACGGGTGGGGTCGGTTTCTAATTTCTGACGTAAGTGGCCCATATAAATACGCAGATAATGGCTGTGTTCGACATAATTAGGCCCCCAGACCTGAGTGAGTAACTGGCGTTGGGTTATCACCTTACCGGTATTCGCCAATAATGCAGAGAGTAAGCGAAATTCGATTGGCGTAAGGTGTAGGTTTTCACCGGATCGGGTGACCTGACGGTTGATCAAGTCCACGCTGATATCAGCAAAGTTCACCAATGGGCTTTCCTGACTCCCACCGCTATGACGGCGCAAAGCAACCCGCACTCGAGCCAGTAATTCGCTAATACCAAAGGGTTTACTCAGATAATCGTCGGCACCGGCATCCAGTGCGGCCACTTTGTCTTCTTCATTGTTGCGAGCCGATAACACGATAATCGGGATGGCACTCCACTGACGGAGATCCTGAATATAGGTGAGACCATCACCATCCGGCAGGCCCAAATCCAAAATGATCAGATCTGGTTTACGGGTACCGGCTTCAATTAGCCCCCGTTGCAGAGTATCACTCTCAAATACCCGCCAGCCTTCGCTCTCCAGCGCAATACGAACAAAGCGCCGGATCTCTTTTTCATCTTCTACTATCAGGATGTTAGTCGGGGATATAGTCACTTCTCCTCATACCCGTCATACTTCAAGCTGCTTGTGCGTTGGCTGCTTTCGCTCACCCCGGTCACTTACTTATGTAAGCTCCCGGGGACTTACTCAGTTGCCGCCTTCCTGCAACTCGAATTATTTAGGGTATATTATTTTTCAGTATCAAGGTGTTCACTATCAATGTTTTCACCATCAATTTCCGGTGCTTTTTCCAGCGGCAGAGTAAAGCGGAAGCTGGCCCCGCCATCTTGACTTTTCTCAACCCAGATACGCCCGCCGTGTACATCAATAATGGCACGGCAAATGGCTAAACCCAAGCCCACCCCAGGAATTGCTGACTCTTTGTTACCACGGGAAAATTTATCAAAAATCAGTTGCTCCTGCCCCGAGGTAACTCCGGGGCCATTATCCCATACTTCTACCTTGAGCCACTCGCCTTGCACTGTTGCCCGTATCCCCAGCACTGCCTTGTAACCGGCATATTTATGGGCATTCTCTAGCAGGTTGATAAAAACTCGCTCTAGCAGGCTGCCGTCACAGTTGATCAACACCATTTCATCAGGTAATTCGACCTTAATCTGATGATGACTCAGGGTGGTTTCCAACATATGTAACGCGCTGCCGACGATCTCCTCCAGCGACTGCCACTCTTTACGTAGATTAAAACCGCCAGACTGAATACGTGCCATATCGAGCAGGTTATTCACCAACCGGGTGGTACTCAATACCTGCTGGCGTATTTGATTGGCTTGCGGGGCATGGCGCGAACCTTCCGCCGCCAAATCCAGTGTTAGGATCTCTGCCTGACCGAATAATACGGTGAGTGGCGTCCGTAAGTCATGTGACAGTGCGGCCAGCAGTGAGTTACGCAGTTGCTCCCGTTCAGCATCCAGCTTTGCCAGCTCGGCACTGCGTGCCAGATGCAGCCTTTCCAGTGCGTTAGCAATCAGGCTGGTAAAGGTTTGCAGTAAGCGCTGTTGCTCCGGCACCATTAACTGGCGCAGGTTAGCCGGTTCAATCGCCAGTACACCCAAGGTTTGTTTGGATGCGGTCAGCGGCAGTAATTGATAAGGCACCCCAGGCAGGGTATCCGTCCCCGCACCAGCAGGCGCACCTTGGTCAAAACTCCAACGAGCAATAGCCTCATCGACGGAAAGTGTGTTGCCGTCATCGGTGGCGATTTGTTGTAAACGCCCATCCTCTTGTGGCAGTAACAGGTCCGTTTTGGCTTGAAAACTGCTGGAGAGGAAGTGACGGCTGGTTTTGGCAATATCAGCCGGTGTCAGAGCGCGGCTTAACCCCCGTGACATCTCATACAGATGTCTGGCACGTTGCTCGCGATAACGGGCAATTCTGGCCTGATAGCGCACCCCGGCGGTTAGATTACCGACCACGATCCCGACAATCAGCATCACACCAAAAGTCACCAGATATTGCACATCAGTGACGGCCAGTGACCAGTGTGGCTGGACAAAGAATAGATCGAAACTGGCCACGTTGATAAATGCTGCCAGCACCGACGGCCAGCGACCATAGAACAGGGCAATGATCACCACACCGAGCAGATAACCCATCACCAGGTTTGCCTGATCGAAACCGGGTATTAGCCACTGTGACAATAGCGTGATCAATGCGCACAAGCCGATGGCGGCGACACAGCCGCGCAGTTGCATACGCCACTTTTCAGTGAAGGTACGCGAGTCACTTTCTTTTACCGTACTGGTGGTGCCATCACCTTCCAGTGCAATAATCACCAAATCCAGATCCGGCCCCAGTTTACCCAGACGATCAGCAAAGCTGCTTCGTAGTTTCCAACGTTTTTCTGCCCGGCGGCCAATAATGATTTTACCCAGATTGTGTTCACGGGCATAACGCAGTACCGCCCGCTCTTCACTGGGTTCTGACAGGGTGGCTGTTTCTGCCCCCAACTCTTGCGCCAATTTAAGGGTTCGCAAGATAGCCCGACGTTTAGCTTCCGGCAGGCCATGCAGGCGTGGGGTTTCCACATACACCGCATGCCAGATACAGCCCAGCCGGGCAGCCAGTCGGGCCGCAGTTCGGACCGGTTTTTCGTTACCGCTGTCATGACCAATACATAATAAAATAGCATCACGGGTATGCCAGACACGTTCGCGGCCCTGAGTGTCACGGTAGGCACGCATTTGGTCATCAACCCTATCTGCGGTACGGCGCAGGGCCAGTTCGCGCAGGGCGATTAAATTACCTTTACGAAAGAAATGCTCGATGGCGCGTTCTGCCTGACCGGAGATATAAACTTTACCTTCATTCAGACGCTGGCGCAGGTCATCAGGGGGGAGGTCAACCAGCACCACTTCGCTGGCTTCATCAAACATATGGTCGGGTACCGTTTCCCGCACTCGGATACCGGTCACGCCACCCACCACATCATTCAGGCTTTCTAAATGCTGCACATTGACTGTTGTCAGCACATCAATACCGGCATCCAGCAGTTCTTCGACATCCTGCCAGCGTTTGGGATGGCGGGAGCCGTGGGCATTGCTGTGTGCCAGCTCATCCATCAGGATGAGCGCCGGATGGCGAGCCAGCGCAGCATCCAAATCAAACTCCCGCACCTGACGGTTACGGTGATGGATTCGTTTCTGCGGCAGAATGGCTAATCCTTCTAACAATGCGGCGGTTTCGCTGCGTCCGTGAGTTTCTACCACCCCAACCAGCACATCCAGCCCCTGCGCCCGTAGGCGCTGAGCTTCTTGTAGCATGGCGTAAGTTTTACCCACTCCGGCGCAGGCGCCAAAAAAGACTTTCAACCGCCCACGCGACTTTTCATTGGCGGCCGCGAGCAGGCTATCGGGGTCCGGGCGGGTTGGTTCTGCATCCACCATGCTATGTCCTTAAGATTTTACTGGTTTGGCCGGTACTGTTACGTGACTTTGGGCATCCAACGCCATATTCAGGTTCAGCACATTGACCACTGATTCACCGAAGAAATTAGGTGTCGCTTTTTGCAGGTTACTATCAATTAACTGTTTCACTTCAGACAACGGCATCTGGCGTACACTGGCAATCCGGGGGGCCTGATAATAGGCCGCTTCCAGTGAAATACTGGGATCAAGACCACTGCCGGATGCGGTAACCAGATCAACCGGTACCGGGCCGGTTTGGGTCGGGTTAGCCTGACGCTGCAATTTAACGCGTTCACTGATGGCTTGATCCAGTGCTGGGTTGCTGATAGCCAGATTACTGCCGCCTGAGGCCATTGGATTATAAGGCATATCTGCCGTTACCGATGGGCGACCAGCAAAATAACCCGGTTGAGTAAAGTTCTGCCCTAGCAAGGTGGAGCCGACCACTTCATCACCCAGCATGGCCAGTGAACCCTGAGCTTGCTGAGGAAATATTAACTTTGCCAGCCCAGTAGTCAGCAGAGGATAAGCGACCCCAGTGATAAGTGTCAGTAATATCAGTAAAACTAAAGCCGGTCGCAGGTATGACAGACTTGCTGTGGAGGGCGATGACATATCTTTTATTGATGACATAAGGTTTGCCTCTTCAATTAGTGCTTAAAACCGGCCATCACCCAAAGAGGCAATGGCCATTACGGTACTTTCAACTCATCATCAGGGCGGTCAGCACCAGATCGATCAGTTTGATACCAACAAAGGGCACCAATAAGCCGCCCAGACCGTAGATCCACAAATTACGGCGTAGCAGGGCCGCGGCACTCATCGCTTTATAGCTAACACCCTTCAGAGCCAGTGGGATCAGGAACACAATCACCAGCGCATTAAAGATAACCGCCGACAGTATTGCCGACGCGGGTGAGTGCAACTGCATCACGTTCAGGGCATTGAGCTGTGGATAGGTAGCGGCAAATGCTGCCGGAATGATGGCGAAATACTTGGCGACGTCGTTGGCGATACTGAAGGTAGTCAGCGAGCCTCGGGTCATTAGCATTTGCTTACCGATATGTACCACTTCGATAAGCTTGGTCGGATTCGAGTCCAAATCCACCATATTGCCTGCTTCCTTGGCGGCTTGTGTCCCGGAGTTCATCGCCACGGCGACATCAGCCTGTGCCAGCGCTGGGGCGTCATTGGTGCCGTCACCTGTCATTGCCACTAACCGGCCCTCCGCCTGATACTGACGAATTAACGCCAGCTTGGCTTCCGGTGTGGCTTCGGCCAGAAAATCATCGACCCCCGCTTCGGCAGCAATGGCGGCCGCAGTCAGGCGGTTATCACCGGTTATCATCACTGTCTTGATGCCCATTTTGCGCAGCTCGGCAAAACGTTCTTTGATGCCGCCTTTCACGATATCTTTCAGTGCCACCACACCCAGCACTCGTGGCCCATCGGCGACCACTAATGGCGTACCACCGCTGCGGGCAACACTTTCTACCGCATCCTCTACTGCCCGTGGGAAGTGGCCTTGATTGGCTTCCACATGGCGGCGGATAGCATCCACCGCGCCTTTGCGGATCATCCGGTCTTGCACGTTTACGCCGCTCATGCGGGTTTGCGCCGAGAAGGGGACAAAGGTGGCATTCAGGCTGTGCAAGTCTCGTTCACGCAGATTAAAACGCTGTTTGGCAAGGACCACGATACTGCGGCCTTCTGGTGTTTCATCAGCGAGGGAAGAGAGCTGCGCGGCATCTGCCAACTGTTGCTCGGTGACACCGGGAGCCGGTAAAAACTCAGACGCCTGGCGGTTACCGAGGGTGATGGTGCCGGTTTTATCTAACAGCAACACATCAACGTCACCAGCCGCTTCCACAGCACGCCCGCTGGTGGCAATGACGTTTGCCCCTAACATGCGGCTCATCCCGGCAACCCCGATGGCAGACAGTAAGCCACCGATAGTGGTGGGGATCAGGCAAACCAGCAGCGCCACCAATACGGTGATGGTGACCGGATTACCGGCGTGGTTAGCTGCAACACTGAAAATCGAAAACGGATACAGGGTGGCGGTTGCCAATAAAAAGACGATAGTCAGCGCGATTAACAAAATGGTCAGTGCCACTTCATTGGGTGTCTTGTGCCGTTTCGCGCCCTCAACCATGGCGATCATTCGGTCAAGGAAGGTTTCACCGGGGTTCACACTGCACTCAACCACCAGCCAGTCTGACAGCACGCGAGTACCACCGGTGACGGAGGAAAAGTCCCCCCCGGACTCGCGGATAACCGGTGCCGATTCGCCCGTTATGGCACTTTCGTCCACCGATGCACCGCCCTCCCGTACTTCACCATCACATGGCACAGTGTCACCGGCTTCGATCAACACCACATCGCCTTTGCGCAAACTGTCGGCAGAGACTTTCTCCTGCGGTGCATCAAAGCGCGCTTCCGACAGTTTTTTAGCCCAACTGGTTTTTTTCACCCCCCGCAGACTTTCGGCCTGCGCTTTGCTACGCCCCTCAGCCAATGCTTCGGCAACGTTGGCAAATAGCACGGTAAACCACAGCCACAGGGCGACATTACCGGTAAACATGGCACTACCGGTGGTTTGGCCGCTTAATATTGCCAGCCAAATCAGGGTGGTTAGCCAACTGCCCAGGTAGACCACGAACATCACTGGATTACGCCACTGGACGCGCGGGTCCAGTTTTTTCACAGCATCAATAAGCGCAGTACGAACCAGTGCGGGTTCAAAAATCGCGCGTTGTTTGCGGGTCATAATTATTCTCTCTTCTTTGGTAATATAATCAGCGTGTTAACCAAATTTGCAGATGTTCCGCAACCGGGCCTAAGGCCAGTGCTGGGATAAAGGTCAATGCGCCGACCAGCAACACCGTACCTACCAGCAAACCAATAAACAGTGGCCCGGCGGTTGGCAGGGTACCGTTACCGGCAGGTTGTCGTTTCTTCGCCACCAGTGAACTGGCAATGGCCAGCACCGGCAGAATTACGCCAAATCGCCCGAAGAACATCGCCGCAGCCAACAGCAGATTATAAAAAGGTGTATTGACACTCAGGCCAGCAAAGGCGCTGCCGTTGTTGTTTGCCGCAGAGGAGAGGGCATAGAGCACTTCACTAAAACCATGCGCGCCGGGGTTGAGTATTCCCGCTCGCCCTGTATCGGTGCCGAGTGCCAGTGCGGTACCCAGCAGTACGATAGCCGGAGTGACCAGAATGGCCAGCGCGGTCATTTTCATATCAAATACGTCGATTTTCTTGCCGAGATACTCAGGGGTACGGCCAATCATCAACCCGGCAATAAAGACCGTTAGCAGCACGAATAACAGCATGCCGTACAAACCGGAACCGACGCCGCCAAACACCACTTCACCTATTTGCATCAGCCACATTGGCACCATGCCACCCAAGGCGGTAAAGGAGTCGTGCATGGCATTCACCGCACCACAAGACGCAGCAGTGGTGACCACGGCGTACATGCTGGTCGCCAGGATACCGAAGCGGGATTCCTTACCTTCCATATTGATATTGCTATCAGCACCCAATTGGGTTAAATGCGGGTTACCGGCCAGTTCGGCGTACATCACCACCACCACGGCCACCACAAAAATCAATGACATGGCCCAGATAAGGGCATGGCCTTGGCGGTTATCCCCGACCACTTGACCAAAAGCAAAGCACAGTGCACAAGGGATCAGGAAAATCGCCAGCATCTGCACAAAGTTGCTGAAAGCCGTCGGGTTCTCAAAAGGATGGGCAGAGTTAGCACCAAAGAAGCCGCCCCCATTGGTCCCCAGCATTTTGATGGCTTCCTGCGATGCCACCGGCCCCATTGGCAGCGTCTGTTTTACCCCTTCCAGCGTGGTGATATGCAGGTAACTATCCAGATTTTGTAATACTCCCTGACTGACAAAAATCAGGGCGATGATCAGTGCAATCGGCAATAAGACATATAAGGTGATACGCACCAGATCAATCCAGGCATTACCCAGAGTGGCCGCAGAATGGCGGGCAAAGGCACGGATCAGCGCAAAAGCGACGGCGATACCGGTTGCGGCAGACAGGAAGTTTTGTACCGTCAGTCCGGCCATTTGGCTCAGATAACTGAGCGTATTTTCACCGCTGTAGGCTTGCCAGTTAGTATTGGTCACGAAGCTGACTGCGGTATTCAGTGCCAGATGCCATGACATGCCTGGCATATTTTCAGGGTTCAGTGGCAATGAACCTTGGGCCATTAACAGCGCAAACAGCAACACAATTCCCAGCAAGTTAAAGCAGAGGATTGCCAGCGCATATTGCCAGCCATTCATCTCCTCAGTTTTTACCCCACTACAACGCCATAAACCTGCCTCGACTTTTTGTAATGGGGCAAAGGGTTCACCTTCGATAAGGCGGGCCAAAAAACGTCCCAATGGACGGGACAGCACCAACAACACCAGCATGAAGCTGGCAATGAGCAGAAATCCTGACGCTGCCATTTAAAAGTCCTCCGCGTTAAACAAGGCATAAACCAGATAGCCCAGAAGCAGCAGGACCAACAGCGCACCACTAATGATGCTGAAACTCACGATACACCTCCACAGCGCTTATTTTTGATAACTCAGTTTTTGATAACTCAGTTTTTGATAACAACAGCTTAGGAAGTTGTAAGAAAAGTTCTTGATAAAAAAATGGGAAAGAGTGTAAAAAAAGTATAAAAATGCTCAAAAAATAACCTAAAAATGCGTGTAAATTAGTCAGTGGCGATATGTGGTAGTAAATTGAGTGAGCAGAATGGGTATTTTCTGGGGAATTACATTCAGTCTTCTAACTCACCAATTACTGGTAACGCTAGTGCAACACAGTACAAGGTTAAGTTAACTTGCTTGTAACAAAATTACAGAATTGGTGGTTTTTTTCTGTTTTTATGTGATTGGGTGGTCGGATGAGTGGTAAAGTTTCAATCAATGCGGTAAAATTTTGTCCAGTTTTCAATTTTGTTTATTTTACTTTCAACGCCAAGCGGTAATAGGCCCATGGTTAATTAGGGCTAACTGTCTGTTACACCACGGCGTTTTAAAGGAGGATCATTATGTCCATGTACAATGCATACCCATTACATCAGGTTCTCTTGCGCCGTAGCGCCGTGATCCTGATGGGTACACTGGCGCTGCCAGTGATGCTTTTTCGTAAAGATCGTGCCCGTTTTTATAGCTACCTACACCGTGTCTGGGCGAAAACCAGTGATAAACCGGTCTGGCTGGCGCAGTCTGAATTGGCGGCGCAAGATTTTTATTGAGCTAAAAGAATAATTCGACGCAAGGCCCGTGAACATCATATGTT
>NZ_CQAZ01000008.1:84623-116879 GCF_001152565.1 Yersinia pekkanenii
GTTCACGGGCCTTTTCATTGATGGCACTCTTTCAAAGTTAAATAATAACCAACCCATATTACAAATCAATTCCTAATACAAAATTCACCCGAAATTCAAATACTTCTATTTTATTAATATCATTATTATTTATTTTGTTTTAATTTAATTATTATCTTATGTAATGCATTATAGGTTAGCTAAAGATGGTTAGCTAATTAATTTAATATGGAGATAATATGGAAGTTTACGTACAAACAACATCATTAGTTAATTATAATAAAGGTGTTTTCTCACTCTATTTTGTTAGCCAAAATCAGCAGAAAATGGCAAAGGGTATTGCGGCTAAAAACGATAGCGAGCTTGAGTTAAAACAGGTTGTACATATGCCAGCATCCGGATTTATGTATATGGTCTCAATGGTGAAAAATATGCTGGAAGATCCTCGAATGCAGCAGGAAATTGACAATATGATTAATGCTAACTTATTGCCAAGCAGTGGTGATGAGGAAGGTAATGATGAAATTAAAAGTGACGGAGAACAAAAAATAGAAAAATAAAATATAAGCTAATGGAATTATAGACTGGTGGTTAGTGGTGATAAATAATACATTCACATCGCTAGAGTCATCCGAAATACAAAAAATAATGGGTGGAGTAATGCTGCTAACGCAGCGTTCTCCACTGCATAGAGCTTATTTTGTTGCGGAATGGTTTCAGCAGATTTATCCGGCAATTATATTAAATCAATTTCGTTATTATGAAGATGAACAGGGTAACCCACTTGCATTTTGTAACTGGGCATTTTTATCTGAAAAAAACATGAACGAAATACTTTCAGGTGAGCGTGATATTAGAAAAGAAGATTGGCAATCTGGCAGTAATATGTTTTTCCCAGAAATGATAGCACCTTATGGTCACGCAAAAATGATGGCAAATGATTTACGCAGAAATGTTCATTATTCCAGAAAAGGAGAAAGGGTGTGTGCTATTAGGGGGGCACTCAATAAACAGTGTTCTTCAGATAAACCCAAAATCCAATGGTTTAAAATTTAACTTAATAAGGATATACCATGAGTAAAGCATCTAATCGAAGTGCAGAGTATTTTTTTACCGGTGTTTATAATGGCGATGATGATAATAATGATATTGATGCCATCGGCCTTGGTGGGGTGATATATGCCCGTGGTGGGAATGATGATATTTTCGTTGGGTCTGTTGCTGCAAAAATCGAAGCTGGGAGCGGTGATGATACGATAAAAGGAGGGGCTGCATATCTGGAGGTTTTAGATACTACCGGGAAGTTAAGCGTGAAAGGTGCATCAGGGGTAATGAATATTATTAAGGAGGGAGGCGGAGATATTGATGCCACTGTAGTTGCTGGCGCTAATATTATAACCCACACTGGAAACAGTGGTAGCATGAATATTTTCGCTATAGGTGCATATAATAAAATTACTCGTAAATTAAATGGTTATGGTACTAATGGCAAATTAACATTAGACGATATTATTTTAGGGGATGCTCGCTTTGAAAATGAAGCGCTTGGTATTAGCACAGATGAAGTTGGTGCTGTAAAAAAAGAGGGTTACTATTTATATGAACACAGGTATTACCATGATGGTTATTATTCTAAAGCTTTGACCAAAGCGTACCTATTTCAGGATGAAAAAACAAGGGATATAAAAACCAAAAAAAATACAACTATATTTTTGTTTGACAGCATATCAAACAGTTGGCGTAGAACTTCTGGAAAGGGTTATAACTTGAATGATTTGGTTGATATTAATTATAAGATTAAAGCAACAGAGATAAAAAATGAGTACTCATGTGAGTTGCCGAAAGAATGGTTTGGAGGAGACAGCATACTGTTGAAGTATGAAGATGAGCTACTTTTAAAAAAGGATAATTTAACATTAAATGCAATTAAGCTTTCAGATGGTAACTCACTCTCGGCAATTAAATCAACAGGTAAGCCAGGTGCTTATTATTTTGTGAGTAGAAATTATATTTATGAAATTTTAATAAGTGATTATTATACGCGTGTAAATATTGACGGCGAGTCGATATTGACACCCTGTCAGGGAATGAAAATTATACCTTATCAACGTTCCGTACCAAAAGGACTGGTTTCTAGGCCCAACGCTAAAATAAATAAAATTCCTGATGGATTAGTAGAACGTACTGGTTCTACTGATATTGGTCGGTATAAACGCGTTGTGAACATAGCCAATATACCGAGTATTGACAGTATTTCATATAACATTAATAAAGAGGTTATGGTAGATAAAAAATTAAATAGACTGGAACCTAATACAGTATCAAATATTACAAATATAAACTCAACTAACTCAAGTGATGATGTGAATTTTGATGGGGGCGGTATTGCCAATGTTATCGAGTCTGATGTTGTTACTGGAAATGTTACTTTCAAAGGTGGCGGTGCAGCAAATATCATCACCCATACAGCAGTTAAAGGTAATACCGATTTTACCGGTGGTGGGATAGCCAATATTATTGTTAAAAGTGGAAGTGAGGGTAACCTGACATTTAACGGTGCTGGGCTGGCGAATGTATTAGTGCATAAAAGTCAAAAAGGCGACATGAAAGTTAATGCTGGTGGTGCAGTTAATGTCATGGTGCGTCTAGGTAATGGTCAATATGATGTAACACTGATCGCTTTGGGTAATATTTCTGTCCACAGTGGTGATGGAAATAGTATTGTGAAGATGCTAGGTGGATTAAATACGCATACTCAAATCGGCGCTGGAGAGGCTTTCTGGATTGCTGCTGGCGGTTTAAATGTACTGACCAAAAAAGGACAAGGGTCATTGTTTTCTGTCGTGGGTGGCGGTGGCAATGTGGTAACCAGCATGGGGCAGGGTGATTTGACCATCGTTGCTCTTGGCCTGGGGAATATCATTACCCATATTAGCGATGATGAAAACCATGCCAGGACAATTGTTATTGCTGTAGCGGCGGCAAATATCGTGACTAAAAAAGGCCATGGGGATATGCAGACTATTTTGGCTGGTGGATTGAATGTATTAACCCATGTTGGTGGCGGGAATATTCTAACCAAAGTCGGTAATGGCAATACTAACGGTATTATGTTTGGCTTAGGGAATATATTTACTCATGTGGGGGATGGACAGACTCTGGGTGTGATGGCCGGCGGTGGAAATATCTATACTAAAGTAGGTGATGGAACCACCATTGCAGCTATGCTTGCCGCCGGTAATATTATGACTCATATAGGGGATGGTAATACCTATGTATTGATGGCTGCTTTAGGAAATGTGATAACTAAAGTCGGTGATGGTGATCTTTTAGCGTTGATGATTGCTAAAGGAAATATTCTAACTCAAGCAGGTAATGGCCAAACATTTGCTTTAATGCTGGCTAAGGGGGGGAATATTCTTACTAAAGTCGGTGATGGTATGACATTAGCGGCAATGATCAGTATTGCCAATGTGATGACCCACATTGGTAATGGGGAAGCCTTTGCGTTAATGATCGGAAAGGCAAATGTATTTACCAAGGTGGGCTCAGGGTTGACTGTTGCAGTCATGGTCGGGAATGTAAATATTTACTCTCAGATAAATAATAAAAATGAATCTACAGGTATCGGGGTTTTCATTGGTAAGCTAAATGTAATGACCAAAGTTGGCGATGGAACTGCACTCGCTATTATGGTTGGCAAAGCGAATATCATGACCCACATTGGTAACGGTATTACTGGCGGAATAGTTTTAGCTAAAGGGAATATCATTACTAAAGTCGGCGATGGTTTTATGGGGATTTTGGCCAAAGCGGATGGGAATGTTATCACTCATGTGGGAACAGGAATAACCGCGGTTGCCTTACAGGGTAAAGGTAATATTCTCACTAAGGTGGGTGATGGTACTACTATCGGTTTATTAACTTCCCAAACCGGCAATATTATGACCCATATTGGTAATGCTATGACCATTGGTATCGCTAAAGGGAAAGGAAATATCATTACAAAGGTGGGTAATGGTATCGGCATCAATGCGGTATGGGGAGCTATGAATGTTATTACTCAGGTTGGCGATGGGGAACGTTATAATTTTGCCAAAGGTAAAAGCAATATTATTACTCGAGTAGGTAATGGTCAGGAAATCACAGTGGCAAAAGGTGATGCTAATATTGTTAGTGCTGTGGGGGATATTGATAACTATACTTTTATAGGGGGTAAACAGAATGTTATCACTGCTGTTGGTAACGGCAGAAATGTGGTTGTGGCGAAGGCCAATAATAATGTTGTGACGAAAGTGGGTGATGGAGATGCTTACAATGTATTATGGGCAGATAATAATATCGTTACGAAAATCGGTAGTGGCAAGGCAATAACAGTTGCTAAAGGGAAAGTTAATGTCACAACAGATATTGGTGATGGGTTAAATGTTACCGCTGTTTATGGTGATACCAATATCAATACTAAAGTAGGTAATGGTACTTCAGTTAATGTCGCTTGGGGCAAATATAATGTTAACACCAAAGTTGGTGATGGATTAAATGTTGCGGTGATGAAAGGTAAAGCCAATGCTAATATCAATGTTGGTGATGGTTTATCTGTTGTAGCAACCTATGGACGTAATAATGTCTCTGTCAAAGTGGGGAATGGCGATTATTATAATTTATCTATAGCAACCAGTAATACACAGAGCAATAAATTATCAGCATTGTTTGGTAACATAAAACAAAATTTGCTAGGTCGGGCAGGTAGCCAGGGGATTGACTATCTGGTTAATGGCAATGAAGGGCAGACGACGGGATTCCGTAATGGTCATGGTGGCTTTAATTTACCCGAGGTCAATAATCTTAATGGTTTCAAATTAAATGAAACTGCGGTCAGTGAAAAATTTCATTCTGAACGTGCGGGTTATGATATTAATGCTAAAAGTAATAAAATTAAGAATATAGATACACCCAACTTAGAGAGTGCAAAAAATAATGCATTAAAAGCATTGAATGGTTCTAATAATACGTCAATAAAAGAAGATATTCAGCATGCCAAAGCTCATTCTGAAATTGAGAATAAAGTGAGTGGCGATAAAAAACGGGCAGAAGAAGATGGTGAGCAGCTTCAACGACATCAGGAAAAGCACACGGCAAATGCGTCTGTTATCCAGTCGCAGATAGAGGATACGGAGAAAGAGGCTTTAGTCGCCACCACCGGTGCAGATTACCAGCAACAAATGAAGCAACAGGCAAATGAGTTATTAACTGAGCAGCAAAAAATAGGTCAGAGCATTAATAATATTTCTGTTGATGAAAATACAGAAGCGGGCGGGAGTTATCGACAACACTTTGCTGGGGGGTTGGTAGAGGGTATAAACGAGAAACTCGGCGAATCTTTAAAAACCGCGCATGATAATTTAGATGTGTCTCAAGCCAAAGTTAATGAGTACAAATCGACGATGAATGACGCAGTTGCTCAGTCTGAGTCTGCATTGGCAAAAGGTGAACAGGATAAAAATAAAGCGGATGCTGCACAAGCTACTGCTGAGTTAGAAGCAGCGAAAAGAAAAACAGAAGCTCAACAACAGCGGGTGAAAGCAGATATTGCCAATAGAAAGGCTCAGGAAGATGTCACTATTGCTAAGAGCCGTGGTGATAATCATCTTAAGGATGCCAGTAATGAGGCGAATGCCGCGGAAAAAGAGGCTAAAAGTGTTAAACGCAGTGAAGGCGATATACCCAAAAATAGGCGGGAGGCTGAGGGCAGTGGTCTGAATCAAAACCAAAAAGCCTACCACACCGATGTTAAAGAGGTTTCTGATGCTGCCATTTCTCCTGATGAAAGCTTCATTCCTGATAGACAACCTTTGGCTCCCGCAGATGGGAGAATTACCAATAAAATATCGAATATTTCGGCGGTAGAGGGTCTTACTGCAGGTAAATCAAAAATAAATGAGGTGAAGATATTATCTAACAAATTACAAGAGGGTAATGTTGCTTATAACACACTGAAAATTTTTAATAAAAAAATGGGTAAAAACCTGCCAGTAGAAAGTGAATTAAATGGAATTTTTTCTAGAAATGAATTAAAAAAACAAGCGTCAGTGATGGGTAAGCCGATAGGTTCCTCTTATCAACAAATACTAAATACAATCAACATTGTTAATTCCACATCAAGTTCTGAAAGAATTAAAAATATATTTACATTGAGAAAGCAGGTTGAAAGTTATATTAGTAAACATCCAACCTCAGGACGTAATAAAGCATTTGTGACTTTAGGTCAAAAGATAGATGCAACCTTGTTCAATTCTAAAATGAAACCGGCCAAAAATGCAATAGTACTCCTTGCGGAGAAGCAACCGGAGATGGCTGCCAGATTGTATGAAATTGCTGTTCAGGAATCGCAAGGTAATCATATTGGTTTAACAAATATGATGTATGTTTGGATTAGAGAAGATGGTTATTTGACCCCATTGAAAGGGTTTGACGGAGAAATACCAGATAGACATTTACTTAATTTTGATCCGACCTACCATATTTCAATGGGAGATCAATTTGACGAATGCAAAACCAAATTATTGCAAGCTCAATCAAATGGAGAATTGAGACAAGTTTATATTAATGAATCAACTCGGTCATTCACTATAGGTTATACCTATGAAGAGATGGCATCCTTTAGAGCACGAGGCTCCGAAAATAGTCAATTTTTTAGTTATATGCTTAATGAGGTCGCTGGCAGGAATAATAGTACTGATCGTTCGAAAGAGCTTAACTGGTTAGATAACTGTGCAGAGAAAAAATTCTTAAAGCAATTACAACTTTCGCGCTTGGATCAAATTGAGTCGATTTACCAGCGCAATCAGAACATAGACTTTGCATCTTGGGATTCAAAATATTCAGACGTTAGTAGGGATAGGATAAATAGAGAACTTGGCCAACATGGAGATGTTGATGGTCAGCTCTCGGTATTACTAAGAGATAATCAAGGGTTACTTATTGGTGAAGTTCATGGTTCACAAGAAGAAGGGCGACGTTTTGTTATTGAGCAAATAGCTGAACTTAAGCGTCATGGGGTAACAACTATTGGCCTGGAGCATTTGCGTAGAGACCATATTCAACCACTAATTGATGATTATTATAAAACAGGTGTTACTTCACCTGACTTAAACACCTTTCTCATGGTCAAGGGAGTTAAAAATATTGTCACTACAGCATTTGAAAATAAAGTAAAAATTATTTGCCTGGATGATAATAGTACCTCGAAAGGTAGTGGTAACCATAGTTTAATGTATAGAGCGGGATCTGCGAATAATATTGCAGTAGATATATTAAAACAGATACCTGCAAACGAAAAATTTGTTGTTATCTATGGTGAGGCTCATTTAAAGTCACACGTTGGTATAGAATTGCCCGTTTCCGGTATTAGCCATCAAATGAAGCTTCCAATACTGCAAGTTGATGCCAACAACAGGCTCACTATCAGTGCTGATGATCCAACTCAACGTACTATTTATCCTAGAAATAATACAACTGGCTCTCCACGAATAATATTCCCAGCAACATTGAGTGACACAAGTACTAAAAGAAACACTCGCCAATCCGTTGACCACTGGGAGGTTACTACTGTTAAGTCGAGCAGCTCATGGAGTTTTTCTCAATATAATGGGCAAATTATTGTCCAATTAGAAAACGATCCTATTGTAGCTGAAGCAGCGGCTAATTTAGCGGCCAAACACCCAGGGGCTATTTTGGTTCAGCTTGATTCAGATGGGCAGTACCGAGTGGTAGCGGGCGATCCTGCTTCATTACAAGGTAATATCCGTTGGCAGTTAGTTGGGCATGGCCGTGATGGCAATAATGGTCAAGGTAATCAAACCTTATCCAATGAAAACCCTACGGAATTAGCCACAAGAATTAGACGTTTTAAAGACGAACTCGATAATGATATACCATATCAAAAGCACGCCAAACTATATTAGCCTGGTAGGATGTTCACTGGTAGATAAAAACAGACAGCAAGGTTTTGCCCGACAATTTATTACGGAATTAGGCCAGCAAGGCATTAAAGCTGATGTTGCAGCACGAAATACTCGAGTCCTTGTTAATGAGCAAGGGCGTAAAAATACACTGGATGATAATGGCAACTTAAAACACAAAGTGGGTAGTGATAAAGTCATATTACGGCTGAATAATGAGGGGCAAGTAGAAACTATTACAGAAAAAGTCAATAATAATATACATATATCTGAGGTTGATATTCATCGCATTGGTGCTAAGGATATAAATTCACTTGCAAGTGGCGCTATTGGCCGGAATATAGAAGCGTTTTCCCCGCCAGAAAGAAAACAAAGAGTTGATACGGTAGCGCCATCTACTGATAATAATCAGGCGGTAAGTTACTCTGGCAATATAAATATTCAGATTGGTGATGATGAATTTACCTCGATCAATTGGGGTACCTCAAATCTTGGTATAAAAGTTGGTGATGGCGGATTTAAAACCTTAGTGTTTGGTGATAACAATATCATGATCCATATTGGTGATGGTATGAGTAAACACAGTGTTAATATTGGTGGCTATCAGGCTTTTGAAAGCGTACACGTATTTATGGGTACTCGCAATATTAGCTTTAATCATGGTCACAGCAATGACTTGATATTTATGACGGAAAAAACGGTGTTATCCCCGCCAGTGGTTAACCCATTTGATGGTGCAACACGCGTCTGCGGTGCATTAGAGAATATTGCCACTGAAGGGTATGGCGGTGATTGGTTGCAGGCCCAGGCCCAGCAATGGACCTTCTCTGGTGCAAAACAATATCTCAACGATTTATCCGCATTGGACAGTACCAGTAGTGTGGATTATAACAGTCTGATTGAAATAGATTCTCAACTTATTCGTAGTGGCCGTGGCCTAAAAAGTGATATTAATGCGACGTTAAATAAAAAATATAACCAATGGTTAGGAAAACCATCTACTATAGAAAATAACCCTCAGGTGAAAACAACCAAAGCAGATAAATTACGTAAGTTAAATGACACTATGGTCTTTAATATTGCAATCGGTGGTCAAGGGGCCGATATCATGGTGACCAACAGTAACTGGAACTTTACTTTTGGCGACAATATCCAGTCGATTATGGATATTAATTTAGGTTCATTGTTTGCTATCAGTACTCAGCAGGTTACCCGGTCGGGTAGGATCAAAACCACCATGACTTATAGCATTGATGATATGCCAAGGCAGATTAAAAATCAGTTAATTAATAAACTATCATTAGTCGAAAGTGATATGACTTTAGGTGATGTTTTTGGTGTTGATTATGATGCTGCGGGGAATATTGTTTCCCGTACTGGCGAAGCTATCGATGGAGAAAAAATATTAAAAGAAATGATAGAGGTTGTGGCCGAATTTGGTGGTGAGAAGCTTAATGCACTGAGTGATCCGCAGAAATTACTGGATGGCTTAAAAGCGAATTTAAATATGGGTGAAAATGCGATTATCTCTTTCGCCCAAACTCATGGTTTGCAAGATAAGGCTCCAAATGAAGTCGATGAGACCGCGACTGTTAATGCGTCGGGGTCCAGAACAACCACCCAACTCCCGGAAAATAAAGATCAGGCATTTGGTTTCAATTCTCTTAATTTACCTAACCTGTTTGCTACGTTATTCAATAAAGACAAGCAAACTGAAATGGCGGATAGGGTCAATAATCTGAAACAGAATATGGCCCAAGATCTGCTTAATATGGAAGAGAAAACGTTCGATTTCTTGCGTAATAGCGGTTTTTTACGTGGTGATGGCGACCTGAATTGGTCATTGGGGAATTACAACTTCACGCTGGGCGGGCATGGTAACGATTTAGGTGCTTATCTTGGCGATAATAACAACTTTTGGGGTGGACAGGGAGACGATGCATTCTATGGCATGGGGATTTCCAACGTTTTCACCGGTGGTCAGGGCAATGATACTGGCGTCTTGATGGGCCGTGAAAACACAATGTTTGGCGGGGCAGGTGATGATACTGCTGTTCTTGCCGGGCGGATAAATCATGCCAACTTGGGCGCCGGTAATGATAAAGCATTTATCTTTGGCGAGGCTGGAACTGCCAACATGGGGAATGGGGATGATTATACCGTCATCGCCGGTCATTATAATTACACCGACAGTGGCAAAGGTCAGGATTACGTTGTTCTTATGGGCAATACGAGTGTTGCTGAGTTAGGGGAAGGCAATGACCACGGTGTCGTTTTTGGTAATGAAAACACCCTATCAGGAGATCAAGGTAGCGATACGATAAAACTGATGGGGTATTCGAGCGTCATTATGGGTGGCGATGGGAATGATCATCTGATTGCCGACGTTATTTCAAAATTCAGTGATTTTTCTGGCGGCAAGGGGCATGACATACTTGAACTCGGCGGCTATCAGAACAACTTCAGCGGTTTTGACGGGATTGATAGCTTTGCCGTCAGCACATCAGTGATTGATTGTACGGTTACCGATATCAGCCAAGAAGATAAAATTCTCATTAATAATGTCAGTTGGCATGACCTATGGCTCCAGCGTACTGGCTATGATTTGACCATTTTAGTCAGGCGACCAATGATTGATGATTCGGCACAAAGCGATTTTGAGCGAGTGGGGTCAGTCACCTTTAATGATTACTTTAATGGCAAACGTGCTGCGATTGTGGTGAGTGATAAAGGGATAAATGATGATCCTAGTGGCTATGAAGCCCTGACAGACTCTGCCATTGATGGTTTGGTTCAGAATATGAACAATTTCTCCGTGTTTGATGGGAAATACCAGCTTTATTGGGCAAGTGGACACTCGAATGCAACAGCAAATAGCGGGACTGTGGGCTAACACTACCCAGTATGCAGCGTAGCGATAAAAGCTGAGTAATAGAGTAATAGAGTAAATAGAGAGGATTGTGATGCCATCCAGTTAATGCTGAGTGGCATTTTTATTGCTCACACAACGTGCTTTTAAATAAAGATATCAACCAATACCGTGGTTCTTTAGCGACAACTGTTATGATGAAATAAATGATGTGATGTTCAAAACAGCAAAAGCTGATGGAGAATATAATGCTGCAAAGCAATCAGGTGTCGCACAGTATTGAATACTGCCATGCACGTGATCAACTCGATGCGTTATGTGCTGCAGGGATCACCCGTGGTGGGCTGATGGAATTTCATAGCCGCTATAAGTTGGTGCTGTTAGCTCACTCGCAACCTGAATACCGTGAAATCGGCCCTTTTATTGCCACAATGGATAAGTCGCCCTCACTCATTGAGTTTGCAACTGAGTATCGCCAGCGTTTACTGCATTTACTCTCTCATCAGCCCACTGTGGCCAATCACACCAATGTGCTAATGCATGTGCAGGGCTATTTTAGGCCTTACCTCAATTCAGCTCAACGCCAGGCTTTAGCGCAACTTATCGACCAATATCGGCAGGGTGAACTGCCCCTGACTGTACCCATAGCCCAGATAACAGTTTATCTGACTGAATTTCCAAATGATTATCTGGCTGGGCAGCACTATTTTACTTTTTACTCCGCGCAAGGATAAGGCATGGCAACGCATCTGGTTTGGTTCCGCAATGATTTGCGTGTAACGGATAATTTGGCCTTGCACGCGGCCTGTCAGGACTCGCAAGCCACCGTTATTGCCGTATTTATTGCCACGCCAGCCCAATGGGCTGCCCATGACATGGCCCCCCGGCAGGCGGCATTTCTGTTACAAAATCTGCAACAGTTACAAACCTCACTCGCCGCAAAGGGGATCCCGCTGCACTATCATCAGTGTGATGATTTTCAGGATGCCATTATCTGGCTGGATGATTTTTGTCAGCAACAACAGGTCGATGCGCTGTTCTATAACCAACAGTATGAACTGAACGAACAGTTGCGGGATGAAGCATTGGCCGCGCAACTTAATAGCCAGGCTACGGGTAGGAGTATCACCTGTCATCGTTTTCATGACAGTGTATTGCTGCCGCCGGGGAGTATTCTGACCGGCAATAATGAGATGTACAAAGTATTCACCCCTTTTCGTCGTGCCTTTATTCAGCGCTTAATGATCAGTGATTGCCAATGTGTACCCGCCCCCAAAGCCCGCCATAACTCAACTGCCGCCACGCCGCCGCCATGTATTCCATTTGATTATCCGCAGCAGCCGGTAGACAACCGGTTATTTCCAGTGGGCGAAGAGGCGGCATTACAACGCCTGCGTAGCTTCTGCCGTGAGCAGGTTCAGGGCTACCGGCACTTACGCGATCTACCGGCGGTAGCGGGAACCAGTGGTTTATCACCTTATCTGGCCTTGGGGATCCTTTCGCCTCGTCAATGCGTTAACCGCTTGCAAGCAGAGTGCCCGGATTGGTTAGAAAATAGCGAAGGCGGTGCCTTTACCTGGCTTAATGAGTTGATCTGGCGTGAATTTTATCGTCATTTGTTAGTCGCCTATCCGCGTTTATGCCAGCATCGTCCCTTTATTGACTGGACTGATGGCGTAATATGGAATCACTCAGATCAGCAATTAACCGCCTGGCAGCAGGGGCTAACAGGTTATCCTATTGTCGATGCCGCAATGCGGCAACTGAACCAAACCGGTTGGATGCATAACCGTCTGCGGATGATCAGTGCCAGCTTTCTGGTCAAAGATCTGCTGATCGACTGGCGGCAAGGTGAACGTTATTTTATGTCCCAGTTATTAGATGGCGATATGGCCGCGAATAATGGCGGCTGGCAGTGGGCAGCGTCAACCGGCACTGATGCTGCGCCTTACTTTCGTATTTTTAATCCCACCACGCAGGGAGAGCGTTTTGACCAAGACGGTGTTTTTATTCGCCGTTGGTTGCCGGAGCTGGCGATGGTGCCAGACTCTGATATCCATCAGCCTTGGCGTTGGGCGCAACAGCAGCAGCAACATCTCGATTACCCACCACCGCTGGTGGATCATAAGCTAGCCAGATTAGCGACACTCGCGGCCTTTGACGCCGCTAAGCGGGATGGCCGCAAGGATCCCTCATGACCAGGAGCCTTCATGTTTTTGACATATCTTTCGACTAAATCGGTGCTATGCGTCAGTAAGATAACCCATGCTAAGAAAACCAACGCCGCGCTGGTTTTATCTTTCAGCCTGTACAGTTCGTTGGCCGCTGCGGGTTTCGAGGTGGTAGCCCTTGGGGTAGATGGTGGTGTCAGTGACGGCAATCTGACCTCATATCTGATCCGTGATGATAACCAACCGCTTTATCTGGCGCTGGATGCCGGATCGATATTACCGGGTATTGCTAAGGCATTAGATAAAGGCAATTTTTCCGATGTGACTGAGGAAAAGGCCGCGCCACTCACGCGGCAGGGTTATGTCTTTCGCCAAAGCATCAACAGCTATTTTATCAGCCATGCTCATCTTGACCACGTTTCCGGCCTGATTATCGGCGCACCGGAAGACAGTAAAAAAACTATTTATGCTTCGGCAGATACCATTGATGTTCTGAGAAACTACTATTTTAACTGGCGTGTCTGGCCCAACGTTACTGACAGTGGCAGTGGGATCCGCTTAAACATTTACCGGATGCAACGGGTGCGCCCAGCTCAGTCGTTGAGCTTGGGATTGACTCGCTTAACCGGCGAGATGTACCCGCTGAGCCATGATAGTTCGCCGTCCTCGATGCTGATCATCAGCAGCAATAATGCTTCGTTTGCCTATTTTGGTGATACCGGCCCGGATGAGATAGAACAGTCGAAACATCTGGATACGGTGTGGCGCAAACTGGCCGAAAAGGTTAAACAGCAGCAACTGAAAGGCATAATCATTGAAGTCTCATTCCCGAATGAGGTTGCTGATGGCAAGTTGTACGGCCATATGACGCCCAAGTGGTTGCTGAAGGAATTGAAAAATTTAGAGAAATACAGCGGTGAAGGTCAGTCATTAAAAGGTCTGCCGGTGGTGATCAGCCATATTAAACCGTCACTGCAACAAGGGCAGGATGTACGCAAAGTCATTGCGGCTGAGTTAGAGCAAGGTAATGATATGGGCGTGAATTTTATCTTGATGAAGCAAGGCGATAGCCAGAAGTTCTGATGGTCTTAGGCTGCCGACAAAGCGACTTATCACTCCATGGGTGAAGGGTTGACCGCACCCAGGGGCACGCCGGCGGCTTACGCCGCTACGACCTCAACGGCACGTTTCCCCTTCATCTAACCTTATTAACAGTCTGATTGTACTTGATTTTTATAAAAAACAAATTAATGAGAGTTAAATAATGCGTAATACAGAACTGGAAACTTTACTTAATAATCAACTCAATACTGCGGATTTTCAGGATTATGCACCTAATGGTTTGCAGGTTGAAGGCCGGGCGGAGGTACAGCGCATTGTCACCGGTGTCACGGCCAGTCAGGCGCTATTAGATATGGCAGTGGAACAACAGGCTGATGCTATTTTGGTCCATCACGGTTATTTCTGGAAAAACGAACCGGTGGTGGTGCGTGGCATGAAACGTAACCGCCTGAAGACATTGCTCAGTAACGATATCAATCTGTATGGCTACCATTTACCGTTGGATGCACATCCTGACTTAGGCAATAACGCGCAATTGGCTAAATTGCTCGGCATTCGGGTGCTGGGTGAAATTGAATCTCTATTACCTTACGGTGAGTTTGACCAGCCACTCAATGCGGTGATTTTGCGTGAACGACTGGAAAAGCTGTTGGGGCGTAATGTACTCCATTGCGGTGAGCAGGCTCCGGCAGATGTGCGTCGCCTTGCCTGGTGTACCGGTGGTGGACAGGGCTATATTCAGCAAGCGGCTGAGTTTGGTGTGGATGCATTTATAACTGGCGAGGTATCTGAGCAGACAATTCATATTGCCCGTGAAATGGGTGTGAATTTTTATGCGGCAGGGCATCATGCAACCGAACGCTATGGTATTAAAGCGCTGGGTGAATGGTTGGCTACACAGCATCAATTTGAGGTTATTTTTATTGATATCCCCAATCCGGCCTAAGCATTTTTTCTCTTTTTATGCATATGCGCCGGTGATCAGCATCGGTGCATTACGGCGTGAAAAGGTATTTTCCTGCTGCCAAAAACCAATTAACCATACTATAAATAAGGTTAATTCCTCTCGTGGGTTGCTTAAAATAATCATTTCATTATCATTGAGTGATAACCCTGCAATTTTTCAGCATACTTAGTCTCTTTACCCTGATTCTAAATAACAAAAAAATTAATTCTCTCCCGCTATCCTCATTGAAAAACGCTAAAATCTACTGTTTATAGTGATTAATTTCACTCTTTATGCCGAACTTATTGATTAGTCGCATTTATTGGTTGATCCTGTTCTATTGACAGCAGTTAGGTGCTAACGCATAAATATAAGCTTATAACGAGTATTTATATAAAAACAAAAGCTATAGGGGACGGGAGTGCAACGAGCTCGATGCTACTTATTGGGAGAAAGTGCGGTGGTTCTGGAATTGGAACCGCCGGTCACATTAACAAGCCAACAACGGATTTGGGGGTTAGCTGATCGCCTGATTCATCACCCTGATATCCTTGAAGCGATCCCAGGTATGAATAATCTGACCTTATTGCTGGCCGATCCGCAAAATACCGCATTGGATGCTATTGAACACCTGCAACGCTGGTGGGAAGAGAGCGAGTTATTAGTGCCTGAGTCGCGTGATATCACCATCCCGGTGATATACGGCGGTGAGTTTGGTCCTGATTTGGCGGAAGTCGCGCGTCATACCGGCATGACCGAGCATCAGGTGGTTGAGTGCCACGCGGGGGCCAGTTATATCGTCTATTTCCTCGGTTTCCAACCCGGTTTCTCTTATCTGGGCGGTCTGCCGGAACAACTTGCCACCCCGCGACGTGCTGAGCCACGTTTAGTGGTCGCGCCCGGTTCTGTCGGGATCGGTGGTAGCCAAACCGGCATCTATCCATTGGCAACGCCCGGCGGCTGGCAGTTAATTGGCCGTACCTCGCTGGCGTTGTTTAATCCGTTAGAGATGCCGCCAACCTTGTTACGGCCCGGTGATAATGTGCGCTTTCTGCCCGTAAAGGAGGGCGTATGCTAAAGATCCTTCGTTCAGGTATTCATACCACGGTACAAGATAGCGGCCGTGGTGGTTTCCGTCGTTTAGGGATAAGCCAGAGCGGTGCACTCGACTTACCGGCGTTGAGCATGGCGAATATGCTGGTAGGTAATGATGCTGATGCTGCCGGGCTGGAAATCACCCTCGGTCAATTTACTGCTGAATTTAGCCAACCGGGCTGGATAGCGGTGACGGGTGCCGGTTGTGAGGCCAGACTGAGTGATCAGCTTCTATGGACTGGCTGGCGTTATCCGGTCAAGGCGGGGCAACAGTTAAAACTCAGTGTGCCACAGCGGGGAATGCGCAGTTATCTGGCCATTTCTGGGGGTATTGCGGTGCCGGAAATGCTGGGGTCACGTAGCACTGATCTGAAAGCAGGCTTTGGTGGTTATCAAGGGCGGCCTCTCAAAGAGGGCGACATCCTGCCATTGGGCAAACCAACCCGTTTACCGCGTGACACCGTGGGTATCAAACAACTGCTATTCGGTAACCGTGTGCGGGCGGTTCCTGGGCCGGAATATCATGAGTTCGACGATATCGTGCAGGGCGTTTTTTGGCGTGAAGCCTGGCAGCTCAGCCCACAAAGTAACCGTATGGGATATCGCCTGACCGGGCGTGAATTAGCCCGCACAACGGATCGCGAGATGCTATCCCACGGGCTATTGCCCGGTGTGGTGCAGGTTCCGCACAACGGCCAGCCGATTGTGCTGATGGCTGACGCACAGACCACCGGCGGTTATCCGCGCATTGCCTGCGTTATCGAAGCAGATCTTTACCATTTAGCCCAACTGAGGCTCGGCGAGTCGGTGCATTTTGTGCCATGTAGCGTCGAAGAGGCGCTACGCGCCAAGTCAGAACAGCGACATTACCTACAACAGATTGAATGGGGTTTGCTGAAAGGTTTCGATGCGACGGAGGCCAGATGAAAATTGATTTAAATGCAGATTTAGGTGAAGGCTGTGCCAACGACCAGGCGCTATTGCAATTAGTCAGTTCAGCCAATATCGCCTGTGGTTTTCATGCCGGTGACGCGCAAACGATGCGCCAGTCGGTACGTTGGGCTATCGAATACGGCGTTGCTATCGGGGCGCATCCGAGTTTCCCTGATCGTGAGAATTTTGGTCGAACCGCGATGCAGTTACCCCCTGAGACGGTGTATGCCCAAGTGGTTTATCAATTAGGTGCCTTGGCAGCCATCGTGAAGGTGGAGGGCGGCGTGATGCAACATGTGAAACCACACGGCATGTTGTACAACCAGGCGGCGCAAGATCCGGTGTTGGCTGATGCTATTGCTCAGGCGGTTAAAGCCGTGGATCCGTCATTGCGGCTAGTCGGACTCGCGGGCAGCGAATTGATCCGTGCGGGTGAGCGGGCGGGTTTAGTGACTCGGCAAGAGGTATTTGCTGATCGCCGCTATCAATCTGATGGCACTTTAGTGCCGCGCAGTCAGCCAGAGGCCTTAATCGAAAGTGACGAGCAGGCGCTGTTACAAACTTTGGACATGGTGCAACGTCATCAAGTTCAGGCCCTTGATGGTCACTGGATAGCGGTACAGGCAGATACTGTTTGTGTGCATGGTGATGGTGTGCATGCCTTGGATTTTGCCCGCCGTTTACTTAACCGTTTCCAGCAGGAAGATATCAGCGTAACCGCGTAATAAAACAGTCATCGAGCCATAAAAAATATAACCGCCTGGCCAGAGCGGAGTGTATTTATTCATTAAATTGATTTAAAAGACAGGAGAGTCACCTTGGAACAAACGATAAACCTTTGGCCGCTGATTGGGATCGCAGCGATTATCATCGGATTTTTACTGCGTATAAATGCAGTGTTGGTGGTGATCAGCGCCGGGATCATCACGGGTTTGGCAGCATTAATGCCAATAGCCACTATTTTAGAAAAACTGGGCGAGGGTTTTCTCAACACCCGTAACCTGCCGCTGATCCTACTACTGCCCTTGGCCGTTATCGGTTTGCTTGAGCGCCATGGCTTGAAAGAGCGGGCGCAGACGTGGATTTCACACATTAAAAGTGCCACTTCGGGTCGTTTACTGATTGTGTATCTGTTGGTGCGTGAAGTGACTGCGGCGCTGGGTTTAACCAGCCTCGGTGGCCACCCGCAAATGGTGCGGCCATTACTGGCCCCGATGGCGGAAGGTGCGGCTGAAACCCGTTATGGTGAGCTACCGGAGAAAGTGCGTTATCGCCTGCGTGCTATGTCTGCTGCCACTGATAACGTCGGTTTGTTCTTCGGGGAAGATATTTTTGTTGCCTTTGGTGCCATCATCTTTATGCATAACTTTATGCTGGAATCAGGTGGTATTCAGACCGAACCACTACATATTGCGTTGTGGGGGATCCCGACGGCGATTTGTGCCTTCTTGATCCATGCCTATCGTTTGCAACGTTTGGACAAACAACTCGCCGCTGAATTAACGGCACTGAATCAGTCTGCCCTGGCTGCCAAGGGAGACGCCAAATGATTTTCCAACAACAATATTTATATTGGTTGGCAGGCGCGGTATTGCTGATTGTTGCCGTAATGTCGTTTCGTGATAAGGCCAACCCACGTCGGATAACGACCGGCCTGTTCTGGGGGCTGTACGGGCTGATTTTCTTGGTCGGTGATTGGACCTACAACCTGGCGAACACTCTGGCGGGTGAGGGCGCAGATGAGAAACGCATTCTGAATATTACCGTCGGTGTGGTGGTGGTTATCATGGCGCTGATTGCGGGCTTTGGCGGTGTAAAACTGGGGAGCTACCATCAGCGCACCCCTCAACAACGTGAGGCCAGCGCCAACCAATTGGGTAACCGATTGTTTATTCCGGCACTGGCTATTCCAGTGGTTACGGTGATTGGCGTATTGCTGTTTAATAATATACCGGCCTTGGATCAATGGCTGTTTGGCTCCGGTAACCACGCCACGCTGGTCACTTTATTCTCCATGACCGTCGGTTGTGCGCTCGGTTTGATTATTGCGGTAGTGATGACCGGTGAAACAGCAGCACAACCCATACAGGAAGCGCGGCGTTTGCTGGACTCTGTCGGCTGGGCATTTATCCTGCCACAGATTTTGGCAACACTGGGCTTGCTGTTTACCACTGCGGGTGTTGGGACGGCGATTGCCCATCTGACACAGGAATATCTGGCAGTAGACCATCGCTTTATCGCGGTGGCGGTCTACGCTATTGGTATGGCACTGTTAACCATGATTATGGGAAATGCATTTGCCGCCTTCCCTATTGTCACTGCCGGGATTGGTATTCCTATTTTAGTGTTGCAACACGGTGGTAACCCTGCGGTAATGGCCGCCATCGGAATGTTCTCTGGCTACTGCGGTACCTTAATGACCCCGATGGCTGCCAACTTTAACATTGTTCCGGCGGCGTTACTGGAGTTACCGGATAAAAATGCGGTGATCAAAGCACAGATCCCAACGGGGGTTACTCTGTTGATTGTTAACGTATTTTTACTGTATTTCCTGATGTTCCTCTAGGAGCGGCGATGAGAAGTGTATTAATTACCGGGTTTGAGCCATTTGGCGGGGAGCGAGTTAATCCTTCCTGGGAAGTGGTGAATCAATTGAATGATTTAATGCTGGGTGAGGTAAGAGTGGTCGCCCGTCAGTTACCTTGTGCCTTTGATCAAGCACTGCCAGCGCTGAATACCGCCATAGATGAAGTCCAGCCGGTGTTGGTGTTGGCTATTGGTCAGGCCGGTGGCCGTGCTGATATCAGCATCGAGCGGGTTGCCATTAACATTGATGACGCTCGAATTCCAGATAATCTGGGTAAACAACCCGTGGATGAACCCATCGTGGAAGGTGGCCCGGCGGCGTATTTTACCCATTTGCCCATTAAGGCGATGGTGCAAGCGATCCGTGAGGCGGGTATTCCGGCCTCGGTATCTCAGACTGCAGGGACTTATGTCTGTAATCATGTGATGTACGGGCTATTGCACCGGTTAAATCAGCTTAATAGCGAGGTGAAGGGCGGTTTTATCCATATCCCTTATCTGCCTGAACAGGCGATCGCTCACCCCGGTGCGCCAAGTATGTCGACGCATTCGGTATTGATAGCTTTAAAGTTGGCCATTTCCATTGCATTGCAGATCGAACATGATTTGCATATTTCCGGTGGGGCAATTCACTGATTCTTATTATAAATAACGCCACCTGACTTTAGGTGGCGTTATTCCATTAAACAGAGAAAACGATCTGCTTATTTGTTCAATTGGCTCTTAAAATCACGTTCGGCATAACCGGTATAAAGCTGACGCGGACGGGCAATTTTGATGCCGTCATCGTGCATTTCATTCCAGTGAGCAATCCAGCCAATGGTACGGGCGATGGCAAAGATTACCGTAAACATAGAAGACGGAATACCCAAGGCTTTCAGAATGATACCCGAATAGAAATCGACGTTCGGATACAGTTTTCTCTCGATGAAGTAAGGGTCATTTAGCGCAATATGTTCCAACTCCATTGCCACTTTCAGCAGATCGTCTTCCAGTTTTAGCTCTTTCAACACTTCATGACAGGTTTCACGCATGACAGTGGCACGCGGATCGTGGTTTTTATACACACGGTGACCGAAGCCCATCAGGCGGAACGAGTCATTTTTATCTTTTGCACGCAGGATAAATTCTGGAATATGCTCAACGGTTTTAATCTCTTCCAGCATCTTCAGGCAGGCTTCATTAGCGCCACCGTGAGCCGGCCCCCACAGGGATGCTATCCCCGCCGCGATACAGGCAAACGGGTTAGCACCAGAAGAACCGGCGGTACGCACCGTCGAGGTTGAGGCGTTCTGTTCGTGGTCGGCATGCAGGATGAAAATACGATCCATGGCGCGTTCCAGTACCGGGTTAACCACATATTCCTCGCATGGGGTAGAGAACATCATGCGCAGGAAGTTACCGGCATAAGACAGATCGTTACGCGGATAAACAAATGGCTGACCGATGGAATACTTGTAACACATTGCCGCCACTGTTGGCATTTTGGACAGCAGACGGAAGGCGGTAATTTCACGATGGCGCTCATTATTGACATCCAGCGCATCGTGATAGAAGGCCGCCAGTGCGCCAGTCACCCCGCATAGTACGGCCATTGGGTGTGAGTCGCGGCGGAACCCCCGGAACAGACTGGTGATCTGCTCGTGGATCATGGTATGGCGGGTGACCGTCGCTTTGAAGGTTGCATACTCTTCTGCGGTCGGCGTTTCACCGTACAACAGGATGTAGCAAACTTCCAGATAAGTGGAGTTTTTGGCCAATTGGTCAATAGGAAAGCCACGATGCAGCAGAATACCTTCATCACCATCAATATAAGTGATTTTTGATTCGCAGGATGCGGTAGAGGTAAACCCGGGGTCATAGGTAAAATAACCTTTAGAACCTAAGGTGCGGACGTCGATAACGTCAATGCCGAGGGTTGGGGATAGTACGCCCAGCTCGATCGCAGCTTCGCCTTCTAAATTCAGCGTTGCTTTTTTGTTAGTCATTTACAGTCTCCTTAGCGCTTATTTTAAAACCCCTAACAACTGAAATATCTTAGATGCCCACTGGGTCATCACCTCATCGGCACTGCCCTGTTTTATTCACTATGAAAACATAATTTAGGGTACAGAGTGTCTTGCCAATGCGGCCCGCTACCCAAGGTTCTGGATTGCAGATGATGTTGTAAAGTTGTTAACGATTTGTCGGATGCTTATCGTTTATGGTTCATTGCCTACGATATCTATGGGGATATTTACTTAATACACTGTTGCATAACTTGGGCCTATGGGGAAGTGTACCCGCAGACCTTTAGTCCATCATAGGGCTTATTTCTACCCTAGTTGTAATGTAAATGTTTATTCTTTGTCAAATCAGATAATTAATTTTATATGAATTGTGTAAATCGTGATCCTAATCACTGTTCAGTGGAAATGTTACCAATCGGTTTGTGTGGGAATTGTAATAAGAATGTGAACCCCCTATACTGCCGCCAGGTCTCCGGATTACCCTGAAGTAGGAGCACCCAGCGTTATACAGAACACGCCATATAAGCATTTAGGATGTGATGTTTAAATGTGCGATGTGAAGGGTTTTGGCTCTTAACGCTGTCTGATCCCAACAAGGCCCGGAGGAAGGAAAATAATAAGAGCTGTGTGGGCAAAACCGTGAAAAAACAAAGACCTGTCAACTTGGATCTGCAAACGATTCAATTTCCTGTTACTGCGATAGCGTCCATTTTACACCGAGTCTCTGGCGTAATTACTTTCGTTGCCGTTGGTATCCTCCTCTGGCTGTTAGGTCTGTCTGTTTCCTCGCAAGAAGGATTCATGCAAGCTGCGGCAATCATGAATAGCTTTATTGTTAAATTCATCTTTTGGGGAATACTTACTGCGCTGGCCTATCACGTTTGCGGTGGCATTCGTCACTTGCTAATGGATTTCGGCTATATCGAAGAGAGCTTGGTTGCGGGGACCCGCTCCGCCCAGGCAGTTATGGTGTTAACCCTGGTGCTGGCAGTTTTAGCTGGAGTCTTGGTATGGTAAGCAATGCTTCTGCGTTAGGGCGTAATGGAGTACACGACTGGCTGTTACTGCGTGCTTCTGCAATCGTCATCACTCTTTATATTCTTTATATTCTGGGCTTCGTTGCTATTGTCCCAGACATCACTTATGAAATCTGGCGTGGCTTCTTCGCCTCGCACATCACAAAAGTATTTACCCTGCTGACCTTGCTGTCGATTCTGGCTCACGCCTGGATTGGTTTGTGGCAGGTATTAACGGACTATATAAAGCCGCTGGCGGTACGACTGGTGTTACAGCTTGTTGTCGTGATTACGCTGCTGGTCTATCTATTGTATGGAACAATTGTGGTGTGGGGTGCTTAAATGAAACTGCCGGTCAGAGAGTTTGATGCTGTTGTTGTCGGTGCGGGTGGCGCAGGTATGCGTGCCGCACTACAAATTTCACAAATGGGGCTGTCTTGCGCCCTGATATCTAAAGTTTTCCCTACCCGTTCTCATACCGTATCTGCGCAGGGTGGTATTACCGTGGCGCTGGGTAATACCCATGAAGATAACTGGGAATGGCATATGTATGACACGGTAAAAGGTTCCGATTATATCGGTGACCAGGATGCCATTGAATATATGTGTAAAACCGGCCCAGAAGCGGTACTCGAACTGGAACATATGGGGTTACCTTTCTCCCGCTTAGAGGATGGCACTATTTATCAGCGGCCATTCGGTGGGCAGTCGCGCAACTTTGGTGGTGAGCAAGCTGCACGTACTGCGGCAGCGGCTGACCGTACCGGGCATGCTCTGTTACACACCCTTTATCAGCAAAACCTGAAAAACCACACCACTATCTTCTCCGAATGGTATGCCCTGGATTTGGTGAAGAATCAGGATGGTGCTTTTGTGGGCTGTACCGCCATCTGTATTGAAACCGGTGAAGTGGTTTATTTCAAAGCACGGGCAACGGTGCTGGCAACCGGTGGTGCCGGGCGTATTTATCAATCAACCACCAATGCGCATATTAATACCGGTGACGGTGTGGGTATGGCCCTGCGTGCCGGTGTACCGGTGCAGGACATGGAAATGTGGCAGTTCCACCCGACGGGTATCGCCGGCGCGGGGGTGTTGGTAACCGAAGGTTGCCGTGGTGAAGGCGGTTATCTGCTGAATAAACACGGCGAACGCTTTATGGAACGTTATGCCCCGAACGCCAAAGATTTGGCGGGTCGTGATGTAGTGGCACGTTCCATTATGATTGAAATCCGTGAAGGTCGTGGTTGTGATGGTCCTTTGGGCCCACACGTCAAACTGAAATTGGATCACTTGGGTAAAGATGTGTTGGAATCCCGTCTGCCGGGTATCCTTGAATTATCACGCACCTTTGCCCACGTTGACCCGATCAAAGAACCTATTCCGGTTATTCCAACCTGCCATTACATGATGGGCGGGATCCCAACCAAAGTGACCGGTCAGGCGATCACAGTAAATGAAAAGGGCGAAGATGTTGTTATCCCTGGTTTGTTTGCTGTCGGTGAAATTGCCTGCGTTTCCGTCCACGGTGCCAACCGTCTGGGAGGCAACTCATTGCTGGACTTGGTGGTCTTTGGTCGTGCCGCGGGCATGCATCTGCAAGAATCCTTAATGGAGCAGGGTGTTAGCCGCGATGCCAGTGATTCTGATATCGAAGCCTCGCTGGATCGAATGAATCGTTGGAACAACACCCGTTCAGGTGAAGATCCAGTTGAGATCCGCAAAGCATTACAATCCTGCATGCAGAACAACTTCTCGGTATTCCGTGAAGGTGATGCGATGGCGAAAGGATTGGAAGAACTGAAAACTATCCGTGAACGTCTGCAAAGTGCCCGTCTGGATGACACTTCCAGCGAGTTCAATACTCAACGTATTGAATGTCTGGAGCTGGATAACCTGATGGAAACAGCGTATTCCACTGCCGTATCAGCAAACTTCCGTACCGAAAGCCGTGGTGCCCATAGCCGCTTCGACTTCCCGGAACGTGATGATACGAACTGGCTGTGTCACTCACTGTATTTGCCAGACACTGAAAGCATGACCCGCCGTGAGGTAAACATGCAACCTAAGCTACGCGCGGCCTTCCCGCCGAAAGTGCGTTCTTACTGATTGGATTTTTACTGATGTGGCTAGCGAGTTAACCCGTTGCGGAGGAAAAGGTCATGAAGCTTGAGTTCTCAATTTATCGTTATAACCCGGACGTCGATAACGCGCCGTACATGCAAGATTACGCGCTGGAAGCGGAAGAAGGCCGGGATATGATGTTGCTGGACGTCCTTATCCAGTTGAAAGAAAAAGATCCGACGCTGTCGTTCCGCCGTTCATGCCGTGAAGGTGTCTGTGGTTCCGATGGTTTGAATATGAATGGCAAAAATGGGCTGGCATGTATTACACCAGTTTCAATTTTGCAAAAGGGCAATAAAAAAATTGTGATTCGCCCGTTGCCGGGGTTACCGGTGGTGCGTGATTTAGTGGTCGATATGGGGCAGTTTTATACTCAGTACGAGAAAATTAAACCTTACCTGTTGAATGATGGCAAAAATCCGCCAGCACGTGAGCATTTACAATCGCCGGAACAACGCGAAAAACTGGATGGTTTGTACGAATGCATCTTGTGCGCTTGTTGCTCGACATCTTGTCCGTCATTCTGGTGGAATCCGGATAAATTTGTTGGCCCGGCAGGGTTACTGGCGGCTTATCGCTTCCTGATAGATAGCCGTGATACCGAAACAGCAGCCCGTTTGGACTCCCTGGACGATGCTTTCAGTGTTTTCCGCTGCCATAGCATCATGAATTGTGTCAGTGTTTGTCCTAAAGGCCTTAACCCGACCAAAGCGATTGGCCACATTAAGTCTATGTTGTTACAGCGTAGCGCATGATAGTTACAGCGTAGTGCATGATAGCGTCGCGAATTATCGTTATAGCGCCGCGAATGATTGTTGTAACGTAGTGCATAATGTAAGTTTATTAATCTGGGGAATGGTTCCCCAGATTGCTTCAAGGTAGGGAATCTCTAAAAGCGGGCACGCTGTCTGCTTTTAGAGGTTCCTTGAACGGGACCGTTAAGGTCCATAACAGAACGTGCATTGAGCACGTCGAGTGAACCGTTTTTACGGCAAACCGTTGATATTACGGTGTATATGTTAACCACGGCGAAAACTGAAGCTTCAAAGCTTAAGGGATCATGATGCAGAACGGCGCAATGAAGGCCTGGCTGGATTCCTCCTATCTGGCGGGCGCGAACCAGTCCTACATAGAGCAGCTCTATGAAGACTTTTTAACTGATCCTGGTTCCGTTGATGATAGTTGGCGTTCAATTTTTCAACAGCTACCAACAACGGGTGTAAAACCTGATCAGTTCCACTCTCAAACACGTGAGTATTTCCGTCGCCTGGCGAAGGATCCCTCTCGTTATAACTCATCCATCAGCGATCCTGAAAATGATGTCAAGCAAGTTAAGGTGTTGCAGTTAATCAATGCTTTCCGCTTCCGTGGCCATCAACATGCCAACCTCGACCCACTCGGTTTGTGGAAGCAAGAATCTGTTCCAGACCTAGAACCCTCTTATCACAACCTGACCGAAGCCGATTTCCAGAACACCTTCAATGTGGGCTCTTTTGCTATTGGCAAAGAAACCATGAAGTTGTCTGACTTGTATACCGCACTGAAGCAGACCTATTGTGGCCCTATTGGCGCTGAATACATGCACATTACTAACACCGAAGAAAAACGCTGGATTCAGCAGCGTATTGAGTCGGTGGTCGGGAAACCGACATTCAGCGTTGAAGAGAAGCGCCGTTTCCTGAGCGAACTGACTGCCGCTGAAGGTCTGGAACGTTATTTAGGGGCTAAATTCCCCGGTGCTAAGCGTTTCTCGCTGGAGGGCGGCGATTCGCTGGTCACCATGCTGAAAGAAATGATCCGCCATGCCGGTAAAAATGGCACACGTGAAGTGGTTCTCGGGATGGCCCACCGTGGTCGCCTGAATGTCTTGATTAACGTGTTGGGCAAGAAACCGGAAGATTTGTTCGATGAATTTGCCGGAAAGCATAAAGAACATCTGGGTACCGGTGACGTTAAATATCACCAAGGCTTCTCATCCGATGTGGAAACCGAAGGCGGTCTGGTTCACTTGGCGCTGGCCTTTAATCCATCTCACTTGGAAATTGTCAGCCCGGTTGTTATCGGTTCGGTACGCGCACGCCGTGACCGTCTGGATGAAGCCCGCAGCAATATGGTACTGCCTATCACCATTCATGGTGATGCGGCGATTACCGGCCAGGGGGTGGTGCAAGAAACCTTGAACATGTCACAGGCTCGCGGCTATGAAGTGGGCGGGACGGTACGCATTGTTATCAACAACCAGATTGGTTTCACCACCTCGAATCCGCTGGATGCACGTTCTACCCAATATTGTACTGATATTGCCAAAATGGTACAGGCACCGATTTTCCACGTAAATGCGGATGATCCAGAAGCGGTGGCGTTTGTTACCCGACTGGCGTTGGATTTCCGTAATACCTTTAAACGTGACGTGATGATCGACCTGGTTTGCTACCGTCGCCATGGGCATAACGAAGCCGATGAGCCAAGTGCAACGCAGCCAGTGATGTATCAGAAGATCAAAAAACACCCGACACCGCGTAAAATTTATGCAGACAAACTGACCGAGCAGAACATCGCTAGTCTGGAAGATGCCACTGAAATGGTTAACTTGTATCGCGATGCGCTGGATAGAGGCGAATGCGTGGTGGAAGAGTGGCGTCCGATGAATCTGCAATCCTTCACCTGGTCACCGTACCTGAACCATGAGTGGGATGAAGAATACCCAAGCAAAGTTGAAATGAAACGGCTGCAAGATTTGGCGCGTCGTATCAGCCAGGCACCACAAGCCATTGAAATGCAATCCCGTGTTGCCAAGATCTACGGTGATCGCGCCTTGATGGCAAACGGCGAGAAGCCATTCGACTGGGGGGGAGCTGAAACGCTGGCCTACGCGACGCTGGTAGATGAAGGGATCCCGATTCGTTTGTCCGGTGAAGACGCAGGGCGCGGTACCTTCTTCCATCGCCATGCAGTCATTCATAACCAGAAAAATGGCTCGGTTTATGTGCCACTGGCGAATGTGCACAGTGGGCAGGGTGATTTCCAAGTCTGGGACTCGGTACTGTCAGAAGAAGCGGTGTTGGCATTCGAATACGGTTATGCCACCGCAGAACCCCGCACTCTGACTCTCTGGGAAGCGCAGTTCGGTGACTTTGCCAATGGTGCTCAGGTTGTTATCGACCAGTTCATTAGCTCTGGTGAGCAAAAATGGGGTCGGATGTGCGGTCTGGTGATGCTGCTGCCACATGGTTACGAAGGGCAAGGTCCAGAACACTCCTCCGCACGATTGGAACGTTATCTGCAACTTTGTGCCGAACAAAACATGCAAGTGTGTATCCCATCAACGCCGGCACAGGTGTACCACATGATCCGCCGTCAGGCGCTACGTGGAATGCGCCGTCCGCTGGTGGTCATGTCACCTAAGTCATTGTTGCGTCATCCGTTAGCCGTATCATCCTTGGATGATTTGGCCAATGGCAGCTTCTTGCCAGCTATCGGTGAAGTTGACGAAATGGACGCGAAAGGCGTCAAACGGGTCGTGATGTGTTCAGGCAAAGTCTATTATGATCTGCTGGAGCAGCGCCGTAAAAATGGGCAAACCAATGTCGCTATCGTGCGTATTGAGCAGCTTTATCCGTTCCCACATCATGCTGTTCAGGCCGTGTTGGCGCAATTTACTCATGTACATGATTTCGTCTGGTGTCAGGAAGAGCCGCTCAACCAGGGTGCCTGGTATTGTAGCCAACACAACTTCCGTGAAGTGATTCCATTTGGTGCTTCCTTGCGTTATGCAGGCCGCCCGGCATCCGCTTCACCGGCCGTTGGATACATGTCCGTACATCAGAAACAACAACAAGATTTGGTTAATGACGCGCTGACAGTTGAATAGCGAGCCGGTTAACATATAAAGGATAGAGAATGAGTAGCGTAGATATTAATGTTCCTGACCTCCCTGAGTCTGTCGCCGATGGCTCTGTAGCAACTTGGCACAAGAAAGCAGGCGATAGCGTCAAACGTGATGAAGTGCTGGTCGAGATTGAAACGGACAAAGTGATTCTGGAAGTTCCGGCCAGTCAGGACGGTATTTTGGACGTTATCCTGGAAGACGAAGGGGCAACAGTGCTCTCAGGTCAGGTGTTGGGCCGTATTCGTCCAAGTGACAGCTCAGGCAAGCCAACGGAAGAAAAAAGCCAAAGCACGGAGTCCACACCGGCCCAGCGTCAGACCGCCAGCCTGGAAGCCGAAAGCAACGATACCCTCAGCCCGGCAATTCGTCGCCTGATTGCTGAGCATGAGCTTGATGCCACTGCCATTAAAGGTAGCGGCGTGGGTGGCCGTATCACCCGTGAAGATGTTGATAGCCATCTGGCAAACCGTAAATCAGCAGCGGCACCGGTAGCCGCGGTTGAAACCTCAGCACCAGTAGCTCTGGCGAGTCGCAGTGAAAAACGGGTGCCAATGACTCGCCTGCGTAAACGTGTTGCCGAGCGTCTGTTGGAAGCTAAGAACAGCACTGCGATGTTGACGACGTTTAACGAAATCAACATGAAGCCAATCATGGACTTGCGTAAGCAGTACGGCGAAGCTTTCGAGAAGCGCCACGGTGTCCGTCTGGGCTTTATGTCCTTCTATATCAAAGCGGTAGTTGAAGCGCTGAAACGTTATCCGGAAGTGAATGCTTCTCTCGATGGCGAAGAGGTGGTTTACCACAATTACTTTGATATCAGTATTGCGGTTTCTACCCCACGCGGCCTGGTTACCCCGGTATTGCGCGATGTGGACACCATGGGCATGGCTGATATTGAGAAAAAAATCAAAGAACTGGCGGTAAAAGGCCGTGACGGCAAACTGAAAGTGGAAGAATTGACCGGCGGTAATTTCACCATTACCAATGGTGGCGTATTCGGCTCACTGATGTCGACACCGATCATTAACCCACCACAAAGCGCGATCCTTGGCATGCATGCCATTAAAGATAGGCCAATGGCGGTTAATGGTCAGGTAGTGATTCTGCCAATGATGTATTTGGCATTGTCCTACGATCACCGATTGATCGATGGCCGTGAGTCTGTTGGCTATCTGGTGACGGTGAAAGAGATGCTGGAAGATCCAGCTCGCTTACTACTCGATGTATAAAAAAGATAAATGACAAGGTCAGTCTGATTGCAAGGTGTTGATGACCTGCCTCCGCGCAATCAGGCTACCTAGTAGGCTTCGGCCCATCTCAGACCTTATATGGATAGAACATCATGAATTTACACGAATATCAGGCAAAACAACTGTTTGCTCGGTATGGCATGCCAGCGCCAACTGGCTACGCCTGTACCACACCGCGTGAAGCAGAAGAAGCCGCATCTAAAATCGGTGCTGGCCCGTGGGTGGTTAAATGTCAGGTACATGCGGGTGGCCGTGGTAAAGCGGGCGGCGTGAAATTGGTCAACAGCAAAGAGGATATTCGTGCTTTCGCTGAACAGTGGTTGGGTAAAAAACTGGTTACTTACCAGACAGATGCCCATGGTCAGCCGGTTCACCAGATTTTGGTTGAAGCAGCAACTGATATCGACAAAGAGCTGTATCTGGGGGCCGTTATTGACCGTAGCTCCCGCCGCGTGGTGTTTATGGCATCCACCGAAGGTGGTGTTGAAATTGAGAAAGTTGCTGAAGATACCCCTGAATTGATCCACAAAATTGCTTTAGATCCCTTGACGGGTCCACAGCCATATCAGGGCCGTGAATTAGCCTTTAAGCTGGGCCTGACCGGTAAGCAAGTTGCTCAGTTCACTAAGATTTTTATGGGGCTGGCGACTTTATTCCTGGAACGTGATCTGGCAATGGTTGAGATCAACCCGCTGGTTATTACCAAACAGGGCGATCTGATTTGTCTGGATGGCAAACTGGGTGCCGATGGCAATGCTCTGTTCCGTCAACCAGAACTGCGTGAAATGCGTGACAAATCTCAAGAAGATGAACGTGAAGCACAGGCAGCACAGTGGGAACTGAACTATGTGGCTTTAGATGGCAACATTGGTTGCATGGTTAACGGTGCCGGTCTGGCCATGGGTACCATGGACATCGTGAAACTGCACGGCGGCGAACCGGCTAACTTCCTTGATGTTGGCGGTGGTGCAACCAAAGAGCGGGTGACTGAAGCCTTCAAAATCATTTTGTCTGACGACAAAGTGAAAGCGGTTTTCGTTAACATCTTCGGCGGTATTGTGCGCTGTGACCTGATCGCCGACGGCATCATTGGTGCCGTTGAAGAAGTGGGGGTCAACGTGCCAGTAGTGGTTCGTCTGGAAGGGAATAACGCCGAACTGGGTGCCAAAAAGCTGGCAGATAGCGGTTTGAATATCATTGCTGCGACCAGCCTGACCGATGCGGCTCAGCAAGTTGTAGCGGCAGTAGGGGCTAAATAATGTCTATTTTAATTGATAAAAACACCAAAGTTATTTGCCAGGGTTTTACCGGTAGCCAGGGGACTTTCCACTCCGAACAAGCCATTGCTTACGGTACAAAAATGGTTGGCGGTGTCACGCCAGGTAAAGGTGGAACTCAGCACCTGGGCCTGCCGGTGTTCAATACGGTGCGTGAAGCAGTAGAAACCACCGGTGCGACGGCATCTGTTATCTACGTGCCAGCACCGTTCTGTAAAGATTCTATTCTGGAAGCTATCGATGCAGGTATCAAATTGATTATCTGTATTACTGAAGGCATCCCAACACTGGATATGCTGGTGGTAAAAGTCAGATTAGAACAGTCTGATACGCGGATGATCGGCCCGAACTGCCCGGGTGTTATCACCCCAGGTGAATGTAAGATTGGTATCATGCCGGGCCACATTCATTTGCCGGGCAAAGTGGGGATCGTTTCCCGTTCAGGCACCCTGACTTATGAAGCGGTAAAACAAACTACGGATATCGGTTTCGGTCAGTCAACCTGTGTTGGCATTGGTGGCGACCCGATCCCAGGTTCTAACTTCATCGATATTCTGAAGTTGTTCGAGGAAGATCCACAGACTGAAGTCATTGTGATGATCGGTGAAATTGGTGGTAACGCCGAAGAAGAAGCCGCTGCTTATATTAAAGAGCACGTGACTAAACCTGTGGTGGGTTACATCGCAGGCGTAACTGCGCCAAAAGGCAAACGTATGGGCCATGCGGGTGCCATTATTGCTGGCGGTAAAGGAACGGCGGATGACAAATTCGCTGCGCTGGAAGCGGCAGGGGTGAAAACGGTACGTAGCCTGGCAGAAATTGGTAATGCTGTGAAAGCGGTTTACCAAAGTAACAAATAATATCGAGTGCACTGGTTTCAGTGTTAGTTCGACACCTGAGGCCACCTTGCGGTGGCCTCAGACTGCTGACAAACCTCAACGGCTCGATCTTGCAAGGTGAGGACAGGTAGAAGAGTAAAGCGTCCGCGCCAGGGAAGGCGCGGCTCGAGCCCCCAGGGAAGGGTTTACGGCGTCTTTACGATCTGCCTGTTTTCACCTGTTACGGGCACTTTGTCATTAACCTGCGGGC
>NZ_CQAZ01000008.1:116886-128498 GCF_001152565.1 Yersinia pekkanenii
CTTGCGGTGGCCTTTTTAATGCTTAATCAGAACTTATTTAATGCGGTAATCAATGTGATATCAGTTTGCACTTGCTGTTTGAGCGGTTCACTGCTGGCAGCCGTAACTTGCTGCTGTAATTTTGCTAACGCCGCATCATAACTGGCTTTATCCTTAAACAACTTATCTTTGACATTGATAGATGCAATGTTTGTATAGCGGCCATCGGTCGTAGCTGGTACAGCTATGGTATCGCTATTAATTAGCTGTTTAACTATCTGCCGTTCTTTGTCATAGCCTTCCAACCCAACTAAATGCCAGCGCTGCTGAGGTTCTCCCTCATATTTCCCGGCTTTAACATCAGTCAGATAGTGAATAGTCAGGTTCCGGATCGTGCCTTCTTCTTCGCCAAACTCGGCTTTACTGTCAGATAGCACGGGGAACTCTTGCCCTTCGAGTGCGCCGCCTTTTTGCGTCAGATGACCCATTCGATAACTGTTCATCCCCAGATGAATTGGCGTGATATCAATGACTGGCGTACCATCATTGAGGCGTAAATCGGTGATCCGTGAGCCTGTTGGCTTACGCAAGTCAATGGTATAGGTAACGCCATCAAAGAAGTCATTGGTTGAATATTTAGAGGCGCGGCGCTGCGGGTTAAAACTATAAGTGACATCGCCTGGTTTGACTTGATTAAAATAGTCGGCCGACCATTCCATATACTGTTTCAGCTCTTTGCCGGTCAGGGAGTAAACCGTAATTTCGCCACCAGCATATTGATAATTAAAGGCAATATCTTTGGCTGTAATAGCGCCTACATCCAGTTTGGGGTGGTCATTATCAATCTGTAAGGCGATAACCTGAGCCTGAGGAGCATAATAATGCGCAGCTTCTTGATACAGCGCGCTGATACCAGTGTCTTGCACATGGACTTGCGGAATACCTTTAATTGCGTCAGCCGGTACCAGATTATTACCACTCAAAGTCGCAATTACCCGATTAGCATTGGCCCGCAAAATATCATGGTAAGGCTGGTAAATAGCTTCCAGTGTTTTATCTGACTCGATGCCTTTGATGGGGTAGGTGTAGCTGTCTTTATTGATTAGGTGGTACTTACCATCACGCTGTTCAAATTTTAGGTCAATACGAGACAGTGCGCGGCCATACTTATCCGGCTCAGTGATAATAACGCCGTTGACTACAGCCTTATCAATCTTTACATGCATATGACCGGCGACGATGGCTGCCAGTTCCGGATTAGCCATGGCGATATCACCAACGCCGGTGCCGGGTCGCTGATTCTCGTTATCTATTCCCATATGAGCGACTAGCACAATGGCATCAACTTGCGGCTGGATTTGCTGAATGACCTTTTTCACTGCCTGCACTGGATCGGTGAAATGGATGCCATTAATGCGATCGGTACCCTGCGCGAACTCAGCTGTCATGGGGGTATCCATGCCAATAATGCCGATTTTCACCCCTTGGCGTTCGATGATTTTATAAGCGGGGAGATAAGGCTTACCCGAATCCCAGAAGATGTTCCCGGCCAGCGCTGCGCCATCAAATTGTTTTAGCGAAGTCGAGAGGGCTTTCAAGCCAAAATCAAATTCGTGGTTGCCCATCACCCAGGCATCATATTTCAAGGCATTAAAGCCAAGCATCATTGGGCTAATAGGCTCATTTTTAAAGGTTTCAACAAAGTTGCCCTGTAGGGTATCACCGGCATCGACCAGAATCAGATTCGGTTGTTCGGCACGTATCGTTTTCACTTTGGTGGCTATCTGGCTCAGGCTGCCCGCCAGATTCTCACTGTCGCTGGCATAGTCCCACGGCACGAAGGTGCCATGTAAATCGGAGGTACCCAAGAGGGTGATATCAACTTGCTGTGCAGCGATGGATGCGGTATTGACACAGAGTAATGTGGTGAGTGCTATTTTTTTCATTGTAGGGAATTCAATATTTTATCAGGGCCCAGCATTTTATCATGCAACAAAATAGCAACACTTGCGAACGCTTCCCTCAAGATAGACTAATATATTTATATAAAACTCAGAATTGTGATTTAACTCACTCTGAATCTAATAAATTTAAACGTTAATCTTGATCGCATAATAACGAAGTAATAAAGCATTAGGTAAACCATAAAATTACATTTCATTAACAGTTCTGGATTATATAAAAACAATCGAACTTTTAATTAACATGAAAAAGAATTAATTGCTCTAAATCAACTTTTGAATATGGCAATAATGTTCATATAAGCTTAAATTGTTTTAGATCAAATTACGGCACTATAGGCAAATGGCCTATTTGTTGACCTGTATCCAGAACTCGAAGCTGGGTCACGTAAAATCCTATTTATTGTGTGGGATTAGAAGCGTACTATTACCGCAGTGTAATACTGGGTAGTTGATATTGTCATTTTTGTTGTGTTTTTTTGGGCATTCACTGCGAGTAATTACAGGGCCTCTAATTTAGTTAGCGGAGGCTCAGTTGCCGCAAGTCGGAGTCTTCGTGCGAGGAGCAAGGAGTCAAGATGTTTGATATTGTCGAACTGTCAAGGTTACAGTTTGCCTTAACGGCCATGTACCATTTCTTATTTGTCCCGTTAACGCTGGGTATGGCGTTTTTGTTGGCAATTATGGAATCGGTTTATGTGTTGTCCGGTAAACAAATCTATAAAGATATGACCAAATTCTGGGGTAAGTTATTTGCTATTAACTTTGCTCTCGGGGTTGCTACTGGTTTGACTATGGAGTTCCAATTCGGGACTAACTGGTCATATTTCTCCCACTACGTCGGTGATATCTTCGGTGCCCCTCTGGCAATCGAAGGTTTAATGGCGTTCTTCCTGGAATCTACTTTTGTCGGCCTATTCTTCTTCGGATGGGATCGCCTGAGTAAACATCAGCATTTGGCCGTAACCTGGCTGGTTGCATTAGGCTCTAACTTCTCTGCGTTATGGATCCTGGTTGCTAACGGGTGGATGCAAAACCCGATTGCATCTGATTTCAACTTTGAAACCATGCGTATGGAAATGCTGAGCTTCTCTGAACTGGTTCTGAACCCGGTTGCTCAGGTGAAATTCGTTCACACTGTGGCGGCAGGGTATGTCACTGGTGCGATGTTTGTTCTGGGTATCAGTTCTTACTATCTGTTGAAAGGCCGTGATATTCCGTTTGCCAAGCGCTCCTTTGCGATTGCTGCGAGCTTTGGTATGGCTGCCGTATTATCCGTTATCGTGCTAGGTGATGAATCCGGTTATGAAATGGGTGACGTGCAGAAAACCAAACTGGCTGCCATTGAAGCTGAATGGGAAACTCAGCCACCTCCGGCCGCTTTCACGCTCTTTGCCATCCCTAATCAGGAAACCATGGAGAACCGGTTTGCGATTCAGATTCCATTCGCCTTGGGAATAATTGCGACTCGTTCATTAGATACACCCGTTATCGGCTTGCGTGATTTAATGTCTCAGCACGAAGTGCGTATCCGTAATGGTATCCATGCTTACAGTCTGCTAGAAAAATTACGTTCGGGCGATACTGACCCTGCTGTGCGTGAAGCATTCAGTAAGGTAAAACAAGATTTGGGCTACGGTCTGTTACTAAAACGTTATACACAAAACGTAACCGATGCGACGGAAGAGCAAATCCAGTTAGCGGCACAAGACTCCATCCCACGTGTTCTGCCGCTGTACTTCGCCTTCCGTATCATGGTGGCCTGTGGTTTTCTGATGTTAATTATCATCGGTCTGTCATTCTATAACGTGGTTCGTGGGCGGATTGGTGAGAAAAAATGGTTACTGCGTGCCGCATTGTTCGGTATTCCATTACCGTGGATTGCAGTTGAAGCAGGTTGGTTTGTGGCGGAGTATGGTCGCCAACCATGGGCCATCGGTGAAGTGCTGCCGACAGCAATTGCAAACTCCTCCGTCACAGCCGGGGATATTCTGTTCTCCATGGCGCTGATCTGTGGTCTGTACACGCTGTTCCTGGTGGCAGAAATGTACCTGATGTTCAAATTCGCGCGCCTTGGGCCTAGCAGCCTGAAAACTGGCCGCTATCATTTTGAACAGCCGACTGCCCCAGTGCAGGAAGCACGGTAAACAGGAGTCCACTTATGTTTTTTGATTATGAAGTATTACGATTTATCTGGTGGCTGCTGATCGGTGTACTGCTGATTGGTTTTGCAGTCACCGATGGTTTCGATATGGGCGTCGGTATCTTGCTGCGTATCATCGGTAAGAATGATACAGAACGTCGTATTATGATTAACTCGATTGCCCCTCATTGGGATGGTAATCAGGTTTGGTTGATAACTGCGGGTGGGGCGCTGTTTGCTGCCTGGCCAATGGTGTATGCAGCCGCATTCTCCGGCTTCTATATTGCGATGATTCTGGTGTTAGCTGCGTTATTCTTCCGCCCGGTTGGTTTTGATTACCGTTCTAAGTTGGAGAATAACCGTTGGCGCAACATGTGGGACTGGGGCATTTTTGTCGGTAGCTTCGTGCCTGCGGTGGTATTCGGTGTGGCCTTTGGTAACTTGCTGCAAGGCGTGCCATTCCATATGGATAGCTATATGCGGCTGTTCTATACCGGTAACTTCTTCCAGTTGTTGAACCCGTTTGGCTTACTGGCAGGGGTTGTCAGCTTAACCATGCTGGTAACGCAAGGCGCTACTTACCTGCAAATGCGTACCCGTGGTGAGTTGCACTTGCGTTCTCGTGCTGCGGCACAGATCTCTGCCTTGGTGATGGCGGTTGCCTTCCTGCTGGGCGGTGTCTGGTTGGTTTATGGCATTGATGGTTTTGTCATTACTTCAGCGTTGGATACCGCAGCTCAATCGAACCCAATGCGCAAAGAAGTTGCACATCAGGCTGGTGCATGGTTGATTAACTTCAACAAGTACCCAAGTTTGTGGGCGCTACCGGCTCTTGGGGTGATTCTGCCACTGTTTACCATTTTGCTGTCGCGCTTTGAAAAAGGGGCCTGGGCCTTCCTGTTCTCATCACTGACCATTGCGTGTGTCATCCTGACTGCCGGGGTAACTATGTTCCCGTTCGTTATGCCGTCGAGCACCGTACCTAATATCAGTCTGACAATGTGGGATGCAACATCCAGCCTGTTGACGCTGCAAGTGATGACCGTTGTGGCGATAATCTTTGTTCCTATCATCTTGCTTTACACCAGCTGGTGTTATTACAAGATGTTCGGGCGCATTGATAAAGACTTTATCGAAAAAAACAAGCACTCACTGTACTAAGGAGCATAAAGCATGTGGTATTTTGCCTGGATTCTAGGGACACTTCTGGCCTGCTCCTTTGGTATCATTACTGCTCTGGCGCTGGAGCAGAGTGAAGCCAACGCGGCCGCTAAAGCCGCTAATAATGGCGATGATGATGTTGTCCGATAAGTTATATGAACTCATGGATAAGGGCCTGCTCAGGGCCCTTTCACTGGTGCTCGCGTTTGCTGTGGCTTTTTGCGTGTTCTGGGATCCTGCGCGTTTTGCCGCAGCGACCAGTTCACTCGAAATCTGGCAAGAGGTCTTTATCGTGTGGGCAGTTTGTACCGGTGTCATTCATGGGGTCGGTTTTCGTCCTAAACGGGTGTGGTTGCGTGCCTTTTTCTCACCACTTCCGGCAATTGTGATCTTGGGCGCGGGATTATTCTACTTTTTTGTTTAATCTGTATCGGTTTCGCCTAATCTGAACACAATCTCTCCTTTATGGGCCTCCCGGCCCATAATTATTTTCGTTCTATTCTTGCAAGTGATTCCAAACCTTAACACTCTTCAGTATAGTGTGTCCGTTAACTGCATTACTGGGAAGCAGAGTGAGTAATCCGTTGTTTCGATGGCCGGTACGTGTCTATTTTGAAGACACCGATGCTGGTGGCGTGGTTTATCACGCACGCTACGTTGCCTTTTACGAAAGGGCGCGCACTGAAATGTTGCGCCAACGCAATTTTCACCAGCAGCAATTGCTCAATGAGCATGTCGCTTTCGCTGTTCGCCGCATGACGGTAGAATACCTGGCACCCGCACGTCTTGATGATATGCTGGATGTTCAGAGTGAAATTACCGCAATGCGTGGGGCTTCTCTCACGTTTGCTCAACGAATTCTCGACTCACATGGCAATCTTCTGAGTAGTGCAGAAGTATTGATCGCATGTATCGATCCACACCAAATGAAGCCAAGAGCGCTTCCTAAGTCTATTGTCGCGGAGTTTAAGTAGTGGCTGACATGAACATTCTGGATTTATTCCTGCAGGCAAGCCTTTTCGTTAAGCTTATCATGCTGGTTTTGATGGGCTTTTCTATTGCTTCATGGGCGATAATCATTCAGCGAACGCGTATTCTGAATGCTGCCACCCGCGATGCTGAAGCTTTCGAAGATAAATTTTGGTCCGGCATCGAGCTGTCTCGCCTGTATCAGGAAAGCCAGGCTCGTCGCGATACGCTCGGCGGCTCCGAGCAGATCTTCCATTCCGGATTTAAAGAGTTTGCCCGTTTACATCGTGCAAATAGCCATGCACCTGAAGCCGTGATTGACGGTGCTTCCCGTGCGATGCGCATCTCTATGAACCGTGAATTAGAAGCGCTAGAAACTCATATTCCTTTCCTGGGTACTGTTGGCTCCATCAGCCCGTATATCGGTCTGTTTGGTACAGTATGGGGGATTATGCATGCCTTTATTTCTCTGGGTGCAGTAAAGCAGGCGACACTGCAAATGGTCGCACCAGGTATTGCCGAAGCACTGATTGCTACCGCGATCGGCCTGTTCGCTGCGATCCCTGCTGTTATGGCCTATAACCGTCTGAACCAGCGCGTGAATAAACTTGAACAAAACTATGATAACTTCATGGAAGAGTTCATTGCTATTCTGCATCGTCAGGCTTTCGCCGCCAGCGCCGATAGCAAATAAGTAGGGGGTTATATGGCGCGAGTACGTGGTCGTAAACGTCGCGAGCTTAAGTCTGAAATTAACATTGTTCCCTTGCTTGACGTTTTGCTGGTGCTATTGCTTATCTTTATGGCGACAGCACCCATTATCACGCAAAGTGTTGAGGTGGATCTCCCTGATGCGACGGATTCAAAAACCGTCTCAAGCGACGATAACCCTCCGGTGATTGTCGAAGTATCAGGCGTGGGACAATATTCGTTGGTTATTGATCACCAGCGGATGGAGCTACTGCCGTCAGAACAAGTGATAGCAGAAGCTCAGGCAAGATTGAAATCGAATCCGAAAACCGTGTTTCTGATCGGTGGCGCTAAAGAGGTTCCTTATGATGAAATCATCAAGGCCCTGAATATGCTGCATCAGGCGGGTGTGACGTCGGTGGGCTTAATGACTCAACCGATATAAATTTGCGTTGATACTGACGGGATTGATAGCGAGTCCAGTCGGTAGATACCCTGTTTTTAGCAGTTCCGTTTTTTAGCAATAGAGCGCGGACATCGAGTGTGGAAATCGAGCGTGGGTAAGGCAACCGAGCAAAATGATAAGCTGAATCGCGCCGTTATAGTGTCGGTGGTTCTGCACATCATATTGATTGCCCTGTTGATTTGGGGCTCTCTGACACAGACGACTGAAATGGGCGGCGGCGGGGCTGGCGGCGAGGTTATTGACGCCGTTATGGTCGATCCGGGCGCGGTGACAGAACAGTATAACCGTCAGCAACAGCAGCAGACGGATGCTAAACGCGCAGAACAACAACGCCAGAAAAAAGCCGCTCAGCAAGCTGAAGAATTACAGCAGAAGCAGGCCACAGAACAACAGCGACTGAAAGAATTGGAAAAAGAACGTCTGCAAGCGCAAGACGATGCGAAGCAGGCGGCTGAAGAACAGAAGAAACAAGCCGCTGAACAGCAAAAACAGGCCGCTGAGCAACAGAAAGTTGCCGCTGCTGCTGCTGCAAAAGCGAAAGAAGAACAGAAACAGGCTGAGGCCGCAGCGGCTCAGGCAAAAGCAGAAGCTGACAAAATGGTGAAAGCGCAAGCTGACGCACAGAAAAAAGCCGAAGCTGAAGCCAAAAAAGAAGCTGCTGTAGCGGCAGCGGCGAAGAAACAAGCCGATGCCGATGCGAAGAAAGCCGCTGAAGCTGCCGAAAAGGCCGCAACAGAAGCCGCTGATAAGAAAGCCGCTGCCGATGCTGAGAAGAAAGCGGCTGCCGATGCGAAAAAAGCCGCTGCCGCCGAGGCCGCCGAGGCCAAGAAAAAGGCTGCCGCAGACGCTGCTGCTGCCACAACCGATGTTGATGATTTATTTGGCGGTCTGGCAAACGCTAAAAATGCACCGAAAAGTGGTGCGGGTGCTGCCGCAGCCGGTACCGGTGGTGGCAAGAAGAGCGGGGCATCCGGTGCTGATATCAGTGGCTACATGGGCCAGATAACTGCGGCGATCCAAAGTAAATTTTATGATGCAGATCTTTACAAAGGCCGTACCTGTGATCTGCGAATTAAATTAGCACCAGATGGTCTATTAATTGATGTTAAAGCGGAAGGGGGTGACCCGGCACTATGCCAGGCTGCCATCGCCGCGGCAAAACAAGCGAAAATTCCTAAACCTCCAAGTGCGGATGTTTATGAGGCATTTAAGAATGCTAAGCTGGTATTTAAACCTCAGTAAGGTTCGATTAACCCAGGATTGCATTGTTAATTAACTATGGATTATGTAGTTTTGTTTGCATTGGTTTGTTAAAATTCTGCTAATTATCGCGGGCATTCCGCTCGGATAAGGGAGATAAGATGAAGCAGGCATGTCGAGTAGCGCTAGGCTTTTTAGTTTTATGGGCTTCTGTATTACACGCAGAAGTTCGAATTGAGATTACCCAAGGGGTAGACTCTGCTCGCCCGATTGGTGTTGTTCCGTTCAAATGGATGGGACCGGGTACACCACCTGAAGAAATTGGCGCTATCGTTGGCGCGGATTTACGTAACAGTGGCAAATTTAACCCCATTGATGCGGCTCGTATGCCACAACAACCTTCCACTGCGGCTGAAGTAACACCTGCGGCTTGGACTGCGTTAGGTATTGATGCAGTTGTTGTTGGTCAGGTTCAGCCAAGTGCTGATGGTAGTTATGTGGTTTCTTACCAGTTAGTGGATACTGCGGGTGCGGCCGGTAGCGTTTTGGCGCAGAATCAGTATAAAGTCACCAAGCAATGGTTACGTTATGCCGCGCATACTGCCAGCGATGAAGTTTTTGAAAAACTGACCGGGATTAAAGGTGCTTTCCGTACCCGTATTGCTTATGTGGTGCAAACCAACGGCGGCAAATTCCCACACGAATTACGGGTTTCTGATTACGATGGCTACAACCAGTTTGTGGTTCACCGTTCTCCTCAACCTTTGATGTCACCAGCCTGGTCTCCAGATGGTAGCAAAATTGCGTATGTCACGTTCGAGAGTGGTAAATCAGCGTTGGTTATTCAAACGCTGGCTAATGGTGCAATCAGACAAGTGGCCTCATTCCCTCGTCATAATGGTGCACCGGCCTTCTCACCGGACGGTACAAAACTGGCCTTTGCTTTGTCTAAAAGCGGCAGTTTGAACTTGTATGTTATGGACTTGGCGTCTGGTCAAATCAGTCAGGTGACCGATGGACGTAGCAATAACACAGAACCAAGCTGGTTCCCTGATAACCAGAATCTGGCTTATACCTCGGATCAGGGCGGTCGTCCACAAGTGTACAAAGTGAATATTAATGGTGGTGTGCCTCAGCGAATCACGTGGGAAGGTTCTCAGAACCAGAACGCAGATGTGAGTCCTGATGGTAAGTTCCTGGCATTGGTTAGTTCGAATGGTGGAGCACAACACATCGCCAAACTGGATCTGGTAACGGGAGCCGTTCAAGTTTTAACGGACACGTTCCTGGATGAAACGCCTAGTATCGCGCCTAATGGCACCATGGTTATCTATAGCTCGACACAAGGGCTGGGAGCCGTGTTACAGCTGGTCTCGACTGATGGGCGTTTCAAAGCGCGTCTTCCGGCAACTGATGGACAGGTCAAATTTCCTGCCTGGTCGCCGTATCTGTGATGCATGTGTAAATACGTATGTATGGCAAACTATAAAAGGATCAAAGAGATGCAACTGAACAAAGTGCTAAAAGGGCTAATGTTGGCATTGCCAGTTCTGGCTATCGCTGCGTGTAGTTCTAACAAAAGCGCAAATAATGACCAATCTGGCATGGGCGCTGGCACTGGTACAGAAAACGGCAGCAACCTGTCTTCCGAAGAGCAAGCTCGTCTTCAGATGCAAGAACTGCAAAAGAACAATATCGTTTACTTTGGTTTCGACAAATACGATATCGGTTCTGACTTCGCTCAAATGCTGGATGCACATGCTGAATTCCTGCGTAAGAGCCCATCTTACAAAGTTGTTGTTGAAGGCCATGCGGATGAACGCGGTACGCCAGAATACAACATTGCGTTGGGCGAGCGTCGTGCAAGTGCTGTGAAAATGTATCTGCAAGGTAAAGGCGTGTCTGCTGACCAGATCTCTATCGTTTCTTACGGTAAAGAGAAACCAGCAGTACTGGGCCATGACGAAGCAGCGTTCGCTAAAAACCGTCGTGCAGTTCTGGTTTACTAAGAGAATCGCATGAACAGTAACTTCAGACGTCACTTAGTGGGTCTGTCGTTATTGGTTGGCGTAGCGGTCCCATGGGCCGCTACTGCCCAAGCGCCAATCAGTAATGTCGGCTCCGGCTCGGTAGAAGATCGGGTCACTCAACTTGAGCGTATTTCCAATGCTCACAGCCAGCTATTAACTCAACTTCAGCAACAACTGTCAGATTCGCAACGCGATGTAGATAGTTTACGCGGTCAGATCCAAGAAAATCAGTACCAGCTCAATCAAGTTGTTGAGCGGCAAAAACAGATCTACCAGCAGATGGATAGTCTGAGTGGTGGTCAAGGGGCTTCGAGTTCAGCTTCTGCGGCTACTGGTGCTGCAACAGATAATGCCGCAACTGGGAGTTCCGATACTGCCGCCGCAGGCACAGCAGCGACTACAGCAGCACCTGCAGTCAGTACTGGTGATGAAAACAGCGATTATAATACAGCCGTTTCTCTGGCTCTTGAGAAAAAGCAATATGATCAAGCGATCACTGCTTTCCAGGGGTTTGTGAAACAGTATCCAAAGTCGACTTACCAGCCTAACGCCAATTACTGGTTAGGGCAGTTGTATTACAACAAAGGTAAGAAAGACGATGCTGCGTATTATTATGCTGTTGTTGTAAAGAATTACCCAAAATCTCCAAAAAGTTCAGAAGCGATGTTTAAAGTTGGGGTGATCATGCAGGATAAAGGCCAAAGTGATAAAGCTAAGGCGGTTTATCAACAAGTGATCAAGCAATATCCCAATACTGATGCTGCTAAACAGGCACAGAAACGTTTATCTGCTCTTTAGCTTTTTCGGGCCCAGGAATTGGTCATATTGACTACTTTCTGGGCTTTGGCGAGTGAAGAACAAGCAGTTAAACGCTTCAATAGAAATTTAAGTTGCACTGTGAAGATAAATTAGTAATATATGCCGCCGTTGCCAAGACAACTTGTAAAACGTTAAAGCAGCAGGAAATTATAGTAAACAGCAATACATAATGGGTCGTTAGCTCAGTTGGTAGA
>NZ_CQAZ01000009.1:0-91080 GCF_001152565.1 Yersinia pekkanenii
CGACTAATTAATAAGATAAAATAATAATATAAACTATTTTTATCAAATCATCAGGTCAGTAGACGTCATCAGATACTGTGTTTATATTTTCCTGCTCATTATTTTTAAGGAAAATAAAAAACCAGCCGTTAAGCTGGTCTCTTATTGTGGGGCATCAAATCCTAACGCTTATGACGCTTATTTTTTCAGTTGTAACGTCGTCATACAGGTTTGGCTCTCAGCATGGGTTGCAAAAGGTGATCGTCCTTTAACCCCCTGATAACTCACTTCAATCGTCCCCTCGGTATTACGTGGCAACCAAACACCGATAAAACCATTTTGATAGCTGGTGAGTGTGTCCTGCATGATAACTTTGCCGGTTTTATCGGTAATTTTTACATCAAATGGAGTATTTGCCAATTCGCCACGGCAACCAGACAAACTGTGATTAAAACAGGGGTGAGTTTGGTTCACAAAAGGGGCAAATGAGAGATAGAATTTGTCGCCCAAGGGAAAAGTATACTGCTGTTGCCCATCAGATAATGTCAATTCAGTACCGGTTACCGAGGCCGAATATGCCAGAGGGCGCTCTTGTTTCAACTGATCGATGGTTTCAATCATCTGCTCAGTGGTTTTCCCCGCCAGGCCATGTTGAGTCAAAAATTCCGTTTCAGCCGCAGAAACGGATTGCGCTGAGGCAAACTGGCTGAAAGTGACTGCGGCTAAAGCAATAATCGCTAACCGTGCTACCGAAGCAAACGTTTTATTCATTGTGATGGGCCTTTCGATAAGAGTAATAATGGCTATATAAGTGAAGGTAAAATTAACCCTCCCCTTGGGGGAGGGTCAAATACAGATTTGAATAGAAAGGTAAGTTAAAGTATATATATGGTTTCTCTTGAACGACATCAAATTAATACTGTGACATATCCCTCAATCTTGATTAATTAATATCAGGGTGCTGAGCAATCAGGTTCTTTCTCTTTGTCTCAAGTTCAGCTATTTGCTGATCAATATCTTCAATATTCTGTTCGATATGGTCATGGTGCTCCTGCAATATCTCTTTGGCTTCCGCCCGATCAGACGCGGCGGGTGTCGCACCTTTCAATGGCTGGTTGGCGGTCTCTTTCATAAATACTCCGGTAACCAAGCCAATAACGGCCACGACCATCAGATAATAAGCCGGCATAAACAGATTTTGTGTGCTTTCCACCAACCACGCGGCTGCCGTTGGCGTCAGGCCAGCAACCAGTACCGAGACATTAAAAGCGATAGCCAATGCACTGTAACGAATATGGGTTGGGAACATCGCCGGTAATATTGAGGCCATCACACCGGTAAAACAGTTAAGTAAAATAGCCAGAATCAGCAAACCACAAAATATCAAACCGATAATACCGCTATTAATCAGGATAAAACTGGGAATGGCGAGAATAAATAGCCCAACACTACCGAAAATAACAAAAGGTTTACGGCCAAATCTATCACTCATTAACCCCATAACCGGCTGCACAAATAGCATCCCCAACATGATGGCAATGATAATCAGCACGCCGTGATCTTCGGAGTAATGCAGGCTGTGGGATAGATAACTCGGCATGTAGGTCAGTAACATGTAATAGGTGACGTTAGTCGCAATCACCATACCGACACAAATGGTCAGATTCTTCCATTGCGTGGTTAAAATTTCACGAAAAGAGACCTTCGGTGGCTGCGCGATATTATGGCGCGAGTCACGGTCCATTTTATCCACATACTGTTGAAAAGTAGGTGTTTCTTCAAGTGCATGCCGTAAATAGATGCCAATTAATCCTAAGGGTGCAGCAACGAAGAACGGAATACGCCATCCCCATTCAAGGAAGCTGGCTTCGCCCACAATACTGGAAATCAGAACGACCACCCCAGCCCCTAAGATAAAACCAGCAATGGAACCAAAGTCCAACCAACTGCCGAGAAAACCACGCTTTCTATCCGGTGAATACTCAGCAACAAAAATAGCAGCCCCAGTATATTCGCCACCGACAGAAAACCCCTGTGCCAGTTTTGCCAATAATAACAATATCGGTGCCCAAATTCCTATCGAGGCATAAGAGGGAATCAAACCAATGCAAAAAGTACTGACCGACATAATAATGATGGTGACGGACAACACCTTTTGCCGCCCATATTTATCACCTAACGCCCCAAAGAATAAGCCGCCGAGGGGCCGAACCAGGAAAGGCACCGAAAAGGTTGCCAGCGCAGCGATCATCTGGATACCGGGATCAGCACCGGGGAAAAATACCTGCCCAAGTGCGAAGGCGACAAAACCATACACCCCAAAATCGAACCACTCCATGGCGTTGCCCAACGCCGCAGCGGTGATAGCCTTCTTCAGTTTGGTATCATCAATGATTGTAATATCATTGATTTGCATAGGTTTAACGTTCTTTTTTCTGAAATACATCTTATCCTCCCTTTTTTTCCTAATGGCGCGACCCTATAAAGCCAAAGTCATTAATGGCAGTCATATATGCTACGAATTGAAAATTTTACAGAAGGTTTATAATGATAGTTGTAAAAAGCTGAGATGTGTAGCACCACTGGCGCTAATCATTAGAATGACCCATTGAAATGTTCCGCAAAACTTTATTCACATCAAACGGCTAATAAAGTGAATCCAAGGGGAAATGTCCCTTTGAGATCATAGTGACTTATGCCACCGGAGCGCGCCAAGGAACAGTCGCTACTTGGTTATCGGGGCCACAAACTGGATTTGTCTGCCCCCCATAGATAAAACTCAATTACGCCTGCGGGCCTTCATCCGAGGGTTGCTTGCGCGTTTTTGCCCACTCTCGCAGCCGCTGAATATGCAGATACAATGCTGGAATAAACAATATTCCCACGGCGGTGGCCATCAACATGCCGCCAAACACCGTAATACCAATAATCTGGCGGCTCATTGCCCCGGCTCCGCTGGCAAAAACCAGCGGCATCACGCCAAGAATAAATGAGATTGCCGTCATCATTACTGCGCGGAAACGCTGTTTAGCGCCATCCCGGGCGGCATCGGCAATACTGGCCCCCTCCTCCCGTCGCGCTTTAGAGAATTCGACAATTAGGATCGCATTCTTGGCAGCCAGTCCTATCAATAGCACCAATCCGATTTGCGCATAGACATCGTTGGCAAAACCCATGGCCGTCAACCCTGCGACCGCCCCACCGACTGCAAATACCACCGAGAGAATAACCACCAGCGGAATGCTCCAGCTCTCATACTGGGCGACTAAGAACAGATAGGCGAATACCAACGCAGCAAGATAAATAAACACTACCTGACCGCCAGTTTGCTGCTCCTGCCATGACATGCCGCTCCAACTGTAGCTGTAACCCGGTGGTAAATGTTGCGCCAATAGTGATTCCATTGCCGCCATGGCCTGACCGGAGCTGGCCCCGTCAGCCGCAGAACCGCTGATTGCCACCGAAGGGAACTGGTTGAAGTTACTGATAAATGGCGCACCAACCGAGGGGGTCAGGGTGACAAGATTTGCCAGACTGACCAACACACCGTTGTCACTGCGCACATTCAGGCTATTTATTTGCGCAGTCCGCTGGCGGAAATCCATATCATTCTGTAATTGCACGCGAAACATGCGGTTATTCAGGGTGAAGTCACCCGCATTCATCCCTCCGAGAGACGTTTGCAGCGTCTGAAAGATCCGGCTAACCGGCACCTGTAATAGCGCGGCACGGTCACGGTCGATACTCAGATTGGTTTCAGGCACCGAGGCGCTGAATGTAGTAAACACCCGGCTGAGTTTCGGGTCCTGATTGGCCGCAAAAATAATCCCCTGACTGACCTGGGCCAGCTCTTGCGGTGACTGGCCCAGCAGCGCCTGAATACGTAAATCAAAACCAGAAGCACTGCCCAGACCGGCTATGGCCGGTGGGTTTACCGCCATAATCATCGCGGAGGGAATAGCCGCCAGATTGGCCTGAATGCTGGCCAGCACGCGGTCAATAGGTGGCCGTTGCCCCCAAGGTTTTAGCATCACAATGGCAAAACCGGCATTAGGCGCATTGTTGCCACTGAGCAAGCTGAAACCGGTGATTTTTATCACATCCTCAACCGCATCGTTGGCGGTCACCTGCTGATACATCTGGTCCATCACCGTCTGAGTGCGATTAAGGGAGGCCCCATCCGGCAGTTGTAAGCTGACAAAGAAGTAACCTTGATCCTCCTCTGGCAGGAACGACGTCGGCAGGCGGGTATAACCCCACAAGGTTGCCAGCCCCACCAGCAACAGCGCGGCAATACTGAACACTGCGCGGCGGCTGATTCGGCCGGTCAGCGCCACATATCCATCACGGGCGCTGTCCAGCCCACGGTTGATACCGCCAAACATTCCCGTGGTCGATAGCGTACGCCGCTTAAGTAATAGCGCACATAACGCCGGACTGAGGGTTAGCGCATTAATACTGGATAAAATAACCGCTGCCGAAAGCGTCACCGCAAACTGCCGATACAGTTCGCCGATGATCCCCGGCAAAATAGCAATCGGGACAAATACCGCCATCAGCACCAACGTCGTGGCGATAATCGGCCCGGCTATCTGGCCCATGGCCTGCATGGTCGCCTGCGCTGGCGATAAATTAGGGTCATTCGACAATAAGCGCTCGACGTTTTCAACCACCACAATGGCATCATCCACCACGATGGTCAGCGCCAGAATAATGGCAAATAAGCTGAGGGTATTAGCTGAATAACCAAAGACATACAGCACAGCAAAAGTGCCAAGTAGGGAAACCGGAATGGTCAGAGCGACAATAAACGTTGCTCGCATACTTTGTAAAAATAGATACACCACCGCCAGCACTACGATCAAGGTCAACGTCAGTGAAACTGCGATTTCATGCAATGTTGCGGTGACCGGCAGGGTGGAGTCATAATTGATTTCATAGGTTAAGTCTGGCGGGAAAGAAGCTGACAGACGAGCCATTTCATCGCGCACGCCATTGGCGACATTTAACGCATTCGCACCGGGTACCGGGTAAACCACTAAAAATGCAGATTCAGTCTGGTTTTGTGCTGCACTGACCTGATAATTCTGCGCCCCCAGAGCAACGCGAGCAACATCACCCAACCGAATCATGCCGCCCTGTGAATTGCTGCGAATAATCACATTGGCAAACTGTTGCGGATCGGTCAGCCGCCCCTGTCCACTGATGGTCAGAGTCTGTTGTTGACCGGGCATTGACGGTGACGAGCCAATCTGCCCGGCTGCCGCCTGTACGTTTTGTTGCTGTAATGCCGCGACAATATCCTGCACGCTGACATTCAGTGATTCCATGCGTTGCGGATCCAACCAAACGCGCATGCTGTAATCGCGCGCGCCGAATACTTGTACATCACCGACACCATTAATACGCGCAATAGCATCTCGTAACTGGATGCTGGTGTAGTTACTGACAAACAGCGGATCATGGGTCTGTTTCGGTGAAAAGACACTGACTCCCAGTAACAGGTTAGAGGCCCTTTTACGCACCGAGATACCGTTGTCATTCACTTCCGCAGGAAGCTGGGCGCTGACCTGAGAAATACGGTTTTGCACCTCAACCGCCGCCATATCTGGATCGGTGCCACTGGCAAAAGTAATACTGAGTTGATAGCTACCATTATTAGCGCTGGTCGACTCCATATACAGCATATTGCTGACGCCGTTGACCTGCGCTTCCAGCGGTGAGGCTACGGCTTGCGCCACATCACGGGCGCTAGCCCCCGGATAGACGGCACTCACGGAAACCACTGGCGGCGTAATATCAGGGTATTGTTCCACCGGGATCACATGCAAAGACACCCAGCCAACAATGGTGATCACCAGTGCAATAACAATGGCAAACTTGGGGCGACGGATAAAGAAATGCAGCATCTGGCTTTCCCCTTAGTTGGCTGTCAGCGGCGTAGCAACACTGGCGCTAACCGTCATACCAGGCCGGACATGTTGCAGCCCGGCCACAATGACGCGTTCGCCCACTTTCAGCCCGTCAGTCACCTCATATTGTTGTTCGAACTGTTCACCCAGAGTCACCGGCCGCACTTCAACTTGATCTTTATCGGTCACCACCAAAACAAAATGGCCCTGTTTATTCTGCTGTAATGCGGCTATCGGTATGACAGTAACTGGTTTGGCGGTTTCTGCGGCCAGCGACACATTCACCACCCCACCAGGCAATAGCAAATGCCGTGGATTGGCAAAACGGGTACGAATAGTCACGGTACCGGTCTGTTTATCGATTTGGTTATCAACGGATTCAAAAACGCCGCTTTCCGGATACTGTTTACCATTCGCCAGTTGAATACGTGGCGTGAAGTGCCCAAATGGCGATGGGGTATTCTCTGTGGCGGTTGATGCCGCACCTGCCGCCGATAACTGATAGGTCGCCGTGATGTAATCTCTTTCATTGACGGCGATAGCCACCCGAATCGGATCAAGCTGCACAATATTCACCAAAGTGCCGCTGGCCGGATTAATCAGGCTGCCGACATTAAAGCGGCTGTGGCCAATCTGGCCCGCTATTGGGGCATTAATACGGGTAAAGCCGAGCTGCAACTGCTGAATTTGCAGGTTTGCCTGCGCCTGAGCCACCGCCGCCCGGCTGATATCCCGCTGCGCCTGCGCTTCATCGACTTCGGCCTGACTGACTGAGCGGTTATTCCCCAAACGTTGTAACCGGGTCAGGGTCACCTGCGCATGATTGGCGCTGGCTGTTGTGCTATCTAACTGCGCCTGCGCCTGAGTAACTGACGCCTGATGCAAGGCGGGATCAATTTCATACAGCAACTCTCCCTGCGTGACCATCTGCCCTTCGGTGAATAATCGACGAGCAATAAATCCTTCGGTTCGGGTGGTCACATCCACCGCTTGAATCGCTTCCACTCGTCCGAGGTATTGCAACGCAGTGTCCGGCGTGATGGATGCTACCAGCGCTACCGTTACCGCCGGCGGTGCTGCTGCCATCGCACTATGTGCACCGACACTCAGCAACAGTAAAACCATGGCTCGCGGTAAACGCGAAGTTGCCCGCAAAGGGCGGCTCTGATCAACCAAGATCCGTGGCACGTAACGGATTATCGTGGACCGAATCAAATTCAGTGTAACCATGGTCATTCCTTACTCTCAGCAGCAGTGATAAATCATGAGTTGATATAACCAAAGAACTTGGGATCGCGGGTAGGCTTCAAGTGCTCAGGGGAGTTATTGCTCGCAGCCATAATCTGGCTCGAGAGAAGGTAACGTATTACAGCTACGATAATAAACAACTAAGATTATATATAGATAGAATTATGTTAGGTTGTAGCGTCTCAGAGTCCCCATATCCTGCTGATTAACCCGATATTTTTAAGTGCTAAGAGAATCCACTATGACAGACTCCGAACAGCCAGAGTCAGCATCACGAACAAAAGGAGGAAATGTTTTCTTTGCAAAACAGACTCTACAGGCCATGGCTTTACTGGTTGGGATAACCCTTATTATTGCTATTGTGGGCATTATCTACATCGCCTCACAATTAAATGAGCGAGCCGTATCTCAAAGCCATTTTCTGGTTGAAAAAGCGTGGAAAATGCGTCAAGACGCCATAAAAAGCAGAATAAAAGATAATGCTTTTTGGGGCGATGCTTATGAACATCTACATATAAAAGTAGATACTAACTGGGCCTTCGTTAGCCAAAATTTGGGGCCATCACTTTATGACGACTTTCGTTATGAAGGGGTCTTTGTGATAGATGGGCAAGGAAATACCCGTTATTCAGTCATTGATGGGCAATTGGTGAATACCAACCTATCCAATTGGCTTGACGAAGAGATTACGCCGTTAATTAACGCGGCACGTAAACGGGCTGAAAAACAATATATCGCCACGGAAACCATCGAAATTTCCGGGCAGCCGGTTATCATTGCCGCAGCAGCATTAACCCCGGGCGGCGATCCTCATGTTAAATCAGTGGCGGGGTCACCTTCTGTTCTGGTATTTATCGATTTTCTGACACAGACCGAGCTTAATACCTTAGGTGAAGATTACGGTATCCATAACCTTCGCACCCCACGGGGCAAAAAAGACACCTCCTCCAGTCCCTCGCTAGCGTTATCCTCAAGTGATAATGCTGAACTGACCTTGCTCTGGGATCAAGATATGCCGGGCGCGCAGCTACTCAAAGTATTGCTCCCGCTACTGGCGTTGGTGGCGCTGATCCTTGGGCTGTCTGGTTGGTTAGTCCTGCGGCGTACGATGTCCGAGGCGCGGGATGCGGATAAAAATAAAGATGCTTTAATCGCTAGCGAAGAGCGTTTTCGCCATGTGGCAGAATCGGCCACCGACTGGTTATGGGAAACCGATGCCGAACTGCGCATCACCTATCTGTCACAGCGGTTTTTAACCATTACCGGATTAAACGTGGATAGCTGGCTGGGGCGCAATCTTGATGCACTGTTAAATAATGACATTATTCCGCTGCGATCCTGGTTGCGACAAACTCATCTGACTGAATCCCGTAATGAGCTGCAATGCACTTATTTCTCTGCCAAAGGCGAGAAATGTATCTGCCGGATTTATGCCAAACCTATTATTAAAAACAACCAAACTATCGGGTTTCGTGGCACCGCCTCAGATATTACCCGTGAAATAGCAGCACAAGAACGTATTCAACATCTTTCTCTACATGACGTGCTGACCGGTTTACCTAACCGCCTGCGGATGAAAGAGTTTTTGGAAAATAAGTTACGGCATCTGGCTGCCGCACCGTACCCACTGGTGATCCTCAATGTTGATTTGGATAAATTTAAACCGGTTAACGATACTTTCGGTCATATTACCGGTGATCTGGTGTTGCATCAGGTCTCTGAACGTCTAAGAAGCTGTTTACGCGATCAGGATTTAGTCGCGCGTCAGGGGGGTGATGAGTTCATTTTGATTATTAGCGGCCTTTCTTCAAAAAAAGAAATTGCACAGCTCTGTGCCCGAGTTATCGCCCGAATCGAAGCGCCTTATAATATAAATGATCAAGATATTTATATCGGTGCCAGCATCGGTATTGCACTCGCGCCGCAGGACTCAATTCAAGCCGAGGAACTGTTGCGCTTTGCTGATATTGCCATGTATGAAGCCAAAAACAGTGGTCGTAACCGTTGGAGTTTCTACTCCAGTGAAATGAATGAACGCCTGATGCAGCGCAGTGAGCTGGAACGTTTTTTACGTCAGGCCGTCAAACACAACGAATTCAGTCTTTATTATCAACCACGCTACCGTATCGCCGGGACGAAACTTACCGGTGCTGAAGCATTAGTGCGTTGGAATCACCCGATTCTGGGGCTGTTGATGCCGGATCAATTTATTGCGCTGGCAGAAGAAACCGGATTTATCACCTCAATCAGCGACTGGACCCTGTTGCAGGCATGCCAGGATGCGTCAACATGGCACCCGTTACTGATTGTTTCTGTCAATATTTCTGCCATTGAATTCAGGAGTCAGCGTCTAATCGAACGGGTGCGCAAAGTCCTGCGACTGACAGGGTTACCCAGTCATCGGCTGGAGTTGGAAATCACCGAGCGGATCATGATTGAAGATGCCGACGGTGCCTTTAAAACCATGACAGCCTTAAAAACCCTTGGTGTGCGCTTATCGATGGATGATTTTGGTACCGGATACTCTTCACTTAATTATCTGCGCCGTTTCCCGTTCGATGGGCTAAAAATTGATAAAAGTTTTATCGATGAACTGGCCGAATCATACGAGGGTCAGTCGATTGTTGAAGGCATCATTAACCTCGGTCATGCGCTCTCCATGACGGTGACTGCCGAGGGAGTAGAAACCGCAGAACAACTCGGCTACTTGCAAACCCTGATGTGCGATGAAGTACAGGGTTACCTATTAGGTAAGCCAATGAAACTGAATGATTTATTGGTTGTTATCAGTAATGCGAATGACGATTAGCCGAGCGCTAACCGATACTGTTCAGCCGGTTGGTCACTGGCGGATAGCGGCAGCAATCAGTGCCTGCCCTAGCGCCAGGCCGCCATCACCGGCAGGTAAACGCTGAGGCAGCAATAGTTGGAAATCATGCAGTTGTGCGCGGAGTAATTCACGCAATAACCGGTTATGCAGCACGCCACCGGACAAGACGATGGTGTCAATACTAAAGTGCTGTGCTGCCCGGCGGGCTAAGGTTGCCAACCCTTGCGCCAGCGCGTAGTGAAATGCGTAGGCCCGCTCGGCTGGCGAGGCATCATAAGCCAGCCATTGTTGCCAGAAGGTGGCTAAATCCAGTTGGTTATCGTGCAACGGCATCGTTACCGGCGGGACTAAAACCGCGCTTTGCCGCGCCAGTGCTTCCAGCAGGCAAGCGGCTTCCCCCTCCCAGCTTATTGAAAGCGGAACAATATTTAGCGCAGCGGCTACAGCATCAAATAACCGACCCGCAGAGGAGGCCAGCGGTGCATTAATCCCCCGCTCAATTGCCCTCGCCAGTACTGCCCCCTGCGGCTGAGGAATAACCGTACTCTCAGGTAGATGTTGCCAATCTGGGACAAAGCGCTGCCATTGCGCCAGCAGGTTGCGCCACGGCTGACGGGAAGCAAGATCACCACCGGGCAAGGCCACCGCAGGCAAGCCACCAATGTATTCATAACTCGCATAATCTACTCGTAAGCATTCACCGCCCCACAATTGCCCATTAGCGCCATAGCCCAGCCCGTCCAGCGCTAAACCAATCACCGCCCCACCGTCACGCGGCCAGCCATGCTCTGCCAAACAAGCCACCAGATGGGCATGATGATGCAGCACTTCAACACAAGGAATACCCTGTTGCTGCGCTAACACTTTGCCCCACTGATGGCTGACGTAACCGGGATGAGCATCCACCACTACGGCTTGTGGGGTGAAATGGTAAATATCGCAAAACAGCGCCACTAGCTGTTGCTGTTGCTGCGCAATATCGGTGTCAGCCAGATCCCCCAGATGCTGGCTCAATACCGCATTGTGGTCACGCAGCAAGCAAAAAGTATTTTTCATATCAGCACCCAGTGCGAGGATCGCCGGTTGCTGGCCGAACCCTGGTGGCAGCGCGAAAGCATCCGGGACATAACCGCGCGCACGGCGTAGCATTTCAGCCTCGCCATGGATGAAACGCAACAATGAGTCATCGGCCCGTTGGACGATTTTCCTGTCGTGCAGTAACCAGTGATCGGCAATGCCACTCAGGGCGCTCAGGGCCTGTTCATTGCTTAAGGCCGGTGGCTTACCGCTCCCATTACCCGATGTCATCACCAGTGGGCGCGCCACTTGTTGCAGTAACAGATGTTGCAACGGATTGGCGGGCAGCATCACACCAATTTCAGGTAAATCCGGTGCCACCGCCGCACATAACGGGCTGTCAGAATGCTTCGCGACCAATACGATAGGAGCCGCCGGGCTGCGTAATAATCGCAACAAAGCCTCAGTATCGGTACTTTGAACACAGGTTTTCAGCCAGTTGGCATCGGGTAACATCACCGCCAGCGGTTTGGCAGGGCGATATTTACGCAGACGCAGACGGGCCACCGCCGCCGCATTGGTGGCATCTACCGCCAAATGAAAGCCTCCTAATCCTTTGATGGCAACAATCTCGCCAGCCAATAGGGCGGCAGCAGCCTGTTGCAAGACGGTAAAACCCGGTGCCACGCTCTGCCCATTCGCGCCGCTCAGCCACAGTTGCGGGCCACAATCTGCGCAGGCATTGGGTTGAGCATGAAAACGACGATCGGCTGGGTGGTCATATTCTGCCTGACAAGCCGCACACAGCGGAAACTCTCGCATCGCGGTATAGGGCCGGTCATAGGGTATACGGTGAATAATGGTGAAGCGCGGGCCGCAATGAGTACAGTTGATAAATGGGTAACGATAGCGGCGGTTACCAGGGTCATTCATTTCATGCAGGCAGGCATCACAGGTGGCGGCATCTGGTACGATTTGGGTGTCCATCTGCCCGGCACCGCTGTGCCGAATCACAAAATCCAGTGGCGGCAGTCCCCAGTGGTAAGGCGTGCTGACAATGCTGTCAATACGCGCCAGTGGCGGGCAATCCAGCGGCAGCGCCTGTAAGAAATCCGCCACCGCCAATGATTGCCACAAGTGAATAGTCACCCCTGCACTGTCGTTGCTGACATCGCCATGCAGCCCAAAACGGTGGGCAAGCTGCCAGATATAGGGACGAAAACCCACCCCTTGTACCTTGCCTTTTACCTGCAGGCAGAGGCCGTTTATCTTCACATTACACTCCAAACTAACAAATACGCGGCAGTGGCTCATCCAACGGCAGATCCAGTCGGCGCGAGACACCAAATGCGCCGCATAAACGCACTTGCTGGCGTTCAGTTACCTGACCGATAACTGCCGCATCTTTCCCCAGCGGATGACGATGTAATTCGGCCAATACGGCATCTTGCGCGGCGGGTGACACCACCAGAACCAGCTTGCCTTCATTGGCAAAATTAAGTGCATCCAACCCCAGTAATTCGCAAATACCGCGCACTGCCGGTTTTACGGGCAGATCGGATTCGTTGATCTCCATACCGCAACCGCTGGCAGCAGCAAATTCATGGAGGATCGCCGTCACGCCGCCACGGGTAGCATCACGTAACGCCCGCACACCGGGAATACTACGCAGCGGGGCGATCAACGGAGCCAGTAAGGCGCAATCGCTAATAAGCTCGGCTTCCAGCCCCAGTCCTTCGCGCAGATTCAAAATGGTCGCACCGTGATCGCCTAAAGTACCACTGACAACGATCCGATCACCGGCACGGATCATCGCGGTTCCCCACTGAATATCGGCGGGGATCACACCAATACCGGTGGTATTGATAAAGATCTTATCCGCCGCACCGCGCTGCACCACTTTGGTATCACCGGTGACGATCTGGATACCCGCCTGCCGTGCGGTGACCGCCATTGATTGCACAATGCGTTCAAGAGAGGCCATTGGCAGCCCTTCTTCCAGAATAAAGCCGCAGGAGAGATAGCGCGGAGTCGCACCACTGACCGCCACATCATTAGCGGTGCCACATACCGCCAACTTGCCGATATCGCCGCCGGGGAAGAAAATAGGATCAATCACATAACTGTCGGTGGATACCGCCAGCCGATCGCCCTGTGCTGTCAGATCCGCCAGCGCGATACGCGCCTGATCCTCCCGTTCATTCAACATTGGATTAGAAAATTCCGCCAGAAACAGGGATTCGATCAAGCTTTGCATTGCCCGCCCACCACTGCCGTGGGCCAGGGTGATTTCTTTTTTATTCATTATCGTTATGACCTGATGATTTATTTTGCTCACTATCGATATAAATAGTAGGCGGCGCAGGCCCCTTCAGAGGAAACCATCAACGCGCCAAAGGCATTGTCTGGTGTACATTCACCACCAAACAGTGAGCATTGATCGGGTTTACAGCGCCCGGTTAATACCTCACCGCAACGGGATCGCGGATCATCTGCCACCCGCTGTTGTTGCGGCTTGAAGCGTAATTCTGCATCAAAAGCCATATAGGCCGGGCTGAGCTGTACGCCGGAATCGGCTATCTCACCCAAGCCACGCCACTCACTGCTGACTTTTGGCGTGAATACGTCTGCCAATGCCTGTTGCGCCAGTAAATTACCGCCGTCCGGCACGATACGGCGGTACTGGTTTTCCACCGCACAACGCCCGCTGACCATCTGCTCAAGCAGCATCACCAGCCCCTGTAAAATATCCAGCGGTTCAAAGCCGGTAACCACCAGCGGTTTGTTAAATTGATCACAAATAAAACCATACGGTGTGGTGCCGATCACCATGCTGACATGGCCGGGAGCCAGAAAGCCGTCGATGCGCACATCCGGTTGCTGCAATAGGCTGCGTAAGGTAGGAATAATGGTAATGTGCTGGCAGAACAGTGTGAAATTGGTCAGCCCCAGCCGTTTGGCTTGTTGTAGGGTTAAGGCACTGGCGGGCATGGTGGTTTCAAAACCAAGGCCGAAAAATACCACTTCCCGATCTGGATTGCGCTGTGCCAGGGTCAGGGCATCCAGCGGAGAATAAACGACACGAATATCTGCCCCGCGCCGCTTGGCATCCAGCATCGAACCGTTGCGCCCCGGCACTCGCATCGCGTCACCGTAAGTGCAGAAAATCACCTCCGGATGGGCAGCAATTTCCAGACAACTGTCGATACGCCCCATCGGTAGCACACAAACCGGACAGCCCGGTCCGTGAACAAACTCCAGCCCATCCGCTAGCAGTTGATCGAGGCCAAATTTGAAGATCGCATGGGTATGGCCGCCGCACACTTCCATAATTTGCAGCGGTAAACGTTGTTGATCTGCGATCTGCGGTAATAAATGTTCGATCCATTGCAATAAGGCACTGACCAACGCCGGATCGCGGAATTCATCAACGTAGCGCATTGCTGGCCTCGCTTGCTACATCAGCATCCAGATCCAACCCGACAGCCTGCATATGTTCAAGGGCCGCCAGTGTCTGTTGCGCTTCTTCTTCGTCGAGCAGGCTCATAGCAAAACCGACATGCACCAATACCCATTGGCCCAGCAATGCTGCTGGTGTCTCGTCACATACCAGCGCGATATTAATTTCACGCTTAACACCACTGACTTCCACCCATGCCAGTTGGTGAATATCTTCACCCACCGCCACAATTTTACCGGGTACGCCTAAGCACATCGCTGTGCCTCCAGCCATTCCAGCCACAGCTCCATTCCCGCACCGCTACTGGCTGACAACGCAATTACCTGAATATCAGGATTGACCTGACGGGCATAGGCAATGCACTGGTCAATATCAAAATCCAGATACGGCAACAGATCTATTTTATTGATAATCATCAGAGTGGAGGCGGCAAACATATGTGGGTATTTCAGTGGTTTATCTTCACCTTCGGTCACCGATAATACCGCGACTTTATGGCGTTCACCCAGATCAAAACTGGCCGGGCACACCAAATTACCGACATTCTCAATAAACAGCAGGCTCCCCTCTATAAGATCCAAACGGTGCGCGGCATCATGCACCATCTGCGCATCCAGATGGCAGCCTTTGCCGGTATTGACCTGTATTGCCGGTACGCCGGTGGCGCGAATGCGTTCGGCATCATGGGTGGTTTGCTGATCACCTTCGATCACCGCACAAGGCACCTGCCCGCTAAGCCGTTGCAGGGTGGTGGTTAACAAGGTGGTTTTACCTGAGCCGGGACTGGAGACCAGATTCAGCGCCAAAATATGTTGTTTGACAAAATGCTCACGATTATGACGAGCCAACTGGTTATTTTTACTCAACACGTCTTGCTCGATTTGCAGCAAACGGCGCTGGCCCATCCCCGGCGCATGGCTGCCCGCCTCACCCTGACCATAATGCAATCCTTGTTGATCGGCATGTACCTGCGGCACAAAGGGTTCAGTTTCTGGCTGTGGCATCGTCACCGATTCAGGCGCTTTGCCGTGGTAGTGATGATGAACATCGCCCTGATGGTAATAGTGGTGGTGGTGAACAATGACCGGCTGCGTGCCTTTGGCGACATATTTATGTTTATGCTGAGTCTGTCGCGGCGGGGCATCGTTAGGGTGATCGTGGTGATGGCCGTCATCGTGGTGATGGTGGTCGTGAGGATGATCATGATGATCGTAGTGGCTATCGTCGCCTTCGATGTTTCTCTCGCCGCTGGCACAGCCACAAGTCGTACACATAGGAATTCACTCCTTCAGGATTATTCCACTTCTATCTGTTTTACCTGCAAACTGTTGCCATTCTCCACTTGCAGAGCATGACTGCCACAATGCGGGCACCCGGCATCGTGCCGTTCAATCGGGACACTGGCGCTGCACTGCCAACACCAGGCTTGTGCCGGTAAGTAGTGGATATGCAGTTGGCAATTGGCGGCCAAAGTCTGACGGCTGGCGGCATCAAAACTAAAACGCAATGCGCCCTCCTCAATACACGAGAGCGCGCCTATCTCCAGCCATACCGCCGTTATTCGTTTGGCACCGTTGAGCCGTGCCTGTTGTTCAATTAACTCCAGCGTGCTGAGACATAAACTGATTTCATGCATGCTGATTATTCATTTGGCTTACTTTATTAAACCAAGCTCGCCGCCGTGGATTGACCGGGGCATCGACGTCCATTACTGGCAGCGACAGCACCATAAGCGCACTTTGCTCCGCCAACCTCAGCGCTTGCTCTGCGCCAAGTGAGCTTTCCAGCGGTGACATCAGCGAACGGCTCAAATACTGGCCGCAACCGGCAATTTCGCTGACGGTAAAACCGATGGTACCGCAGGGTAATGCCAGCATCAGGCGCTCACCTACCACCCGGCGTTGCCAAGTCTGCTGCGGCCCCGGTAATACCACCAAGCTCAGCATCCACGGGGTCAATAACGCGCCAAGCCATTGCTGCTCAAATAGCTGAAATCCGCAGGCGCGCAGTGGAATGTTTTCGCGGTAAAACGGCAAGCCGCGCATCTCATCGGCGGCTATCTGGCCGAATACCTGTTCCAGCAACGCCGCCGGATGTTGTTCATGGCCCACAATGACTTCAGACATGATTTTTTTCTCGCGCCTTGAGGGTAATGCCGCTGACACGCAATGCCGCCAGAATCTGTTCCAGTGCCGGTTCAATCGCCCGCGTTACCGTTGGCGTCAGGCCGATATGCGGTGCCAGCGATTCCGGTACCACACCGACCAGTGTGAGCTGACGCGGGAACTCATCGGTCAGTTGCAATGCCATTAATACATCGCATAACCCCAATTGATGGGGCGAGACTTTGCGGCTAAACATCGCCGGGATCGCTTTATCACGCAGCACCGCAACGCTGCCCGGTGGCTGCCCGGTCAACACCGCATCAGCGACAATCAAATGCGCGCGATCCGCCATCGCTTCCATCAGTTCCAGACCGGCGGTACCGCCATCTAGCACCTCAACACCCGGTGGGATGTGAAACCGTTGCTCCAGCGCTTCGACCAGACGCACCCCCACCGCTTCATCGCTGAGTAATAAGTTACCTATACCTAATACCAAAATCCCCATCACAGCACCTTGACTTTGGTCACTTCGTTGCCCGTTGTGTCAACAATATGTACAGCACAAGACATACACGGGTCGAATGAGTGAATAGTTCGTACCACTTCCAGTGGTTTGGCAGGGTCAGCCACCGGCGTCCCCACCAGCGCTTGCTCGTAGGGGCCTGGTTCATCGTGATAATTGCGTGGTCCGGCGTTCCAGGTGGAGGGTACCACCGCCTGATAGTTGGCGATTTTACCGTCTTTGATCACCACCCAGTGCGACAACATGCCGCGCGGTGCTTCTTCAAAACCGACACCACGGATTTCGCCGGTTAACGGGATATCCGGCTTGATAAATGTTTCCACGTCACCGGTACCGATATTAGTCACCAGCGCCATCCATTGCTGGGCCAGTGTTTCGTGCAGTACGCAGCAATGCACTGCGCGGCCAATGATGCGGCCCAGTGTCGATGGCAGTTGATCTTGGGTAATGGTCTGCCCGCTCAGTGTTTGATAGGCCGCACCAATATCGCTGAAATGCTGTTTAGTTGGCCGATGACCCGCCGCCAGACCGCACATCAGCCATGCCAGCGGCCCGACTTCCACCGTTTTGCCGTAGAAGGTCGGCGCTTTTACCCAGGAATATTTGCCGTCTGCTTGCCAGCCGGTGTAATTCGGGTTGGTTTTACCCTCCCAGGGTGCTAGCGGTTCGTCGTCCTGATACCAGGCGTGTTTGCCGCTTTCGGCAATGCCGGTGATCAGGTAAGGATCATGGTGATTAGCAATCGGCCGGAAGGTGCCATTATCCAGATAACCACCCGGCAGCAGGAAGGTTTCACCTCGGCGATCGGTCGGCAGCTCCGGCACGCTGAGGTAGTAATCAGCCCCTTTGCCCAGATTGAGCCAACCCGGATAATGGGCGGCGATCACCGCCGTATCCACCTTATAAACCTGCTCGATAAAACTGCCCAAGCGGTCGATAAAGGATTTCACCAACATCAGGCGCTCCAGATTCAGCACACTAGGCATATCCAGATTGATGGGGTTTGCCACCCCACCCACCGCCAGATTCTGGATGTGCGGCGTTTTGCCCCCCAGCACCGCCACAATACGGTTAGCATCGCGCTGGCATTCCAATGCTTGCAGATAGTGCGCGACCGCAATCAAATTAACCTCCGGTGGCAGCGCCATCGCCGGATGACCCCAATAGCCGTTGGCGAAAATGCCTAACTGCCCGCTGGCCACCAGGTCTTTGATTTTCTGTTGTACGCGGCTGAACTCTTCCGCGCTGTTCAGCGGCCAGCTCGACAGCCCGCTTAGCATCGCCGCCGCCTTCTGTGGCGAGGCTTGCAGCGCAGAGGTGATATCTACCCAGTCCAGCGCCGACAGTTGATAGAAATGCACAATATGGTCATGAATGCTGTGCGCGGCCAGAATCAAATTGCGGATATGTTGCGCATTGACCGGCACTTCCATCCCCAGCGCGTTTTCCACTGCGCGTACCGAGGCAATGGCGTGAATGGTGGTGCACACGCCGCAAATGCGTTGCACAATCATCCAGGCATCGCGCGGATCATTGCCTTGTAAAATCTCTTCCATGCCACGCCACATGGTGCCGGAGGACCAGGCTTTAATCACTTTACCGTCCTCAATTTCGCAGTCGATCCGCAAGTGCCCTTCAATTCGGGTGACGGGATCAATGGTGATGCGTTGGCTCATGTTTTACCTCTGTCTGATTATTCTTATGTAACTGGCCGTGAGCAGGCAGCACCGGCAACAGCCGAATCAATAAAATGTAGGCACAGACCTCAATGGCGACGAAGCCGATGGAGATCAGGATTTCACTGGTGGTGGGGAAGTAGTTGTAGCCGCCGCCGGGGTTAAAGGCTAATAACGAGTAATTGAGCCGCCATAGCGCCGCGCCCGCAATCATGCACAGCGCCCCGATAAACAGTAAGCGGCTGTCTTCTCTGGCGCGCCGAATGCGAAAGATCACTAGCGGTAAGCTCATCAGCACGATCTCAGCCCAAAAGGCGATGGCATAGCGGTCGAGATGCCACAAGTATTCCGTCTTGTGGCGCACCACAATCTCACCGAGGCGTAGCAACACAAATAGCAGCAGAAACACATCGATGATGGTGGTCAAACGGGTGAATAATGGTGCTTCATTAGCGCCCCGCCCACGTAACCCAGCCTGTACCAGTGAGCCTTCGAAGATAACAATGGAGAAGCCCAGAATGGCGGCGGTCAGCAATGAAAATAGGGGTAACATTTCATAGCTTTGCCACAGCGGATGGATCTTCGCTCCGGCTGCAATCATCAATGACCCCATCGAGGACTGGTGCATAGTCGGCAGTAGCGCCCCCAATGCGATGACGAAAAACATCACTTTATTCAGTATCTTAAGCGATATTTTCCACCCGAGCCGTTCAAACAGCGCGGGGGCAAATTCCAGTGCCATCACGCCGATGTAGATAGTCATACAGACGGCGGTTTCAAACAGCACCGAATTGACATTGAAGTAGCCGGGGATAAAAAAGTACGGCAGGTTCCAGTAGCGGCCCACGTCGATGGTGATCGACAGCCCTCCCAACGCATAACCAAATAGGCTGGCGAGCAGCGCCGGGCGCACCAGCGGGTGATATTCGCCTCGGTTAAACACGTAAACCGCCCAGGCCAATGCCCAGCCACCACAGGCCAAACCGGTGCCCACCAATAAGTCGAAAGCGATCCAGATCCCCCACGGGAAGCCGCCGTTCAGATCACTGACCGATCCCAGCCCCAGTACCAAACGTTTGACAATCAACAGCGCGCACAGCACCACAAAAGGCGCTAACAGCATCACCGGCCAACTGACCAGCCGCCCACCCAGTGGGCTGGATTTATGCATGGTCATCTGGACCGTCCTTTTTATCCTGCGAGTCGCCGTCACTGTTTTTGCGTTCATCGCGGGTATTGCGATGCACCAACGCCGTCACACCTGCCAATACCGCCAGCGGCAGGATCATGCCTTTATACAGCGTATGCTGGACATGTTCGGAGCGCGCGCCAGTGGCCAGTTCCGCCAGTGGTGGCAAATCGAGTTTCTCGGCTGGAATAGCGGTCAGAACCAAGACCTGGGTGCCGCCGCCCTCTTTCTCACCATAAACATGCGGTTCATAGTGAGCGGCCGGATGCTCGTAAGTGTCGTTGGCACTGAGTGTCTGACGCGGGAAGCGGGCGTTCTCACCCGGTTTCAAGGTCAGCCGCCGTTGTGCTTCTGACAGCAACGCTTCGCGGGTACCGAATATCACCGCGCCAGTCGGACAGACCTCAACACAGCCGGGCAAGCCGCCTTTATCCAAGCGCTCGACCCCTTTCTGATTGCACAATTCACATTTATGGATCTTGCCAAAGGGATGGTCGTAATCGTATTTCGGTACATTGAACGGGCAACCGACCATACAATAACGGCAGCCGGTACAGACATTCGGGTCATAGTGGACGATGCCGGTTTTGGCATCTTTGCGCAGCGCGCTGACCGGGCAGACAGACACACAGTTGGCATCAACGCAGTGCATGCATTGCTTTTTGATATAGGCGTAGCCGTCCTCCAACTGATCTTTATGCACACCCGTGCCACTGGTCCACACCTGAATAATATTATTGGTATAGGGACTGAGTTTGTCGTTGTTTGACCAAATAGCGTCGCCGCCAGCATAGGTTTCGCCATGTTCGGCAAACTCGCTGTGATTGATCTCCTGGCATTTACTGACACACGCCTGACAGCCAACACATAACGTCGAGTCATATAACATGCCCAGCGCGCCAGGGATCGGTAGCCGGTTTTGTACCTCGGCTTGCGTGCGAGGAGAAAACCCCGCCAGCAATACACCGCCTGAGGCTAATTTGAAAAAGTGACGTCGGTTCACGGCTATTCCTCCCGCGATGAGTGATCGTCATCTTTACGGCGCTGCTTCTGTTGCCGCCCCAGTTCGCGCACCGTCATCAGGCTGACACCGGCCACCAATCCCACCACGCCACCGAGTAATGCGGTGGCCGTCGTGGAGATCTCCCCGCCTTCCGGGTTATGAATCAGGGGTTTCTCAGCACGCGGCGTAGGGTTTTCAACATTGGCCAGCTGCGCGATGCCTTTGGTGAAACCAATTCCTTCTTCATTGCAGCCGTAACAAGGATGACCAATGCCGACCGGCCAGATGCCACCGCCGACATCGCAAAACTCCAGTGTCGGACAGTTGCCATAGGTTTCCGGCCCTTTGCAACCGAGATGATAAAGGCAAAAACCCTGGCGATGACCTTCGTCGCCAAACTGGCGGGCAAAGCGACCGGCATCAAAGTGCGGGCGGCGCTCGCAGTTCTCATGGATCAGGCGGCCATAGGCAAAGGTAGGCCGGTTCTTGCTATCCAGAGCCGGAGGGCGCTGGAAAGTAATGATATGAGCCACCGTCGCCAGGAAGTTGTGGGGGTTGGGTGGGCAACCGGGAATATTAATCACCGTTTTACCCGGCAGTGCATCCTGCAAGCTGACCGCGCCGGTCGGGTTGCCGCCAGTGGCTGGCACGCCGCCCCAAGCGGAGCAAGATCCAATCGCAATAATCGCTGCCGCATGTTCCGCAGCGTCACGGATATGCTCAACAATAGGTTTACCCGCCACCATGCAGTAAATCCCACCGTCTTTCAGCGGAATAGAACCATCCACCACCAGAATGTATTTCCCGTTGTACTGCTCGATGGCCCGGTGTTTATTTTCTTCTGCCTGCTCACCAAATGCCGCCGACAGCACTTCGTGATATTCCATTGAGATAACACTGAGCAGTAGATTCTCAAGGGTGGGATGGGTTGAGCGTAACAGTGATTCGGTACAACCGGTGCACTCCTGAGCGCCAATCCAGATAACCGGTGGCCGTTGTGGTGAACTGACCGTATTGGCAATTTCCGCGGCCGCTCTACTGCTAAGACCCATGGTGGCAGCCAGTGCTGCACAAAGTTTCATAAAATCACGACGGTTAACGCCATGCTGGGAAAGCATGTTTTTCCCCCTGTCATTATTATTATATTGTCCACATACCCGATACTAACGACGGGCATATCCCTACAAAAAGAATGGCTTCTTGTTAACAGTTTGTAACTTTGGACATTTGATTAAGTTGATCTTTATCAATGGATAATTGATTGATTTAATCAGGGGGAATATCTGTGAACTAAAACCGTTTCAGCAAAATATTTTAATTGCCATGTAATAGAAAATCTGTCAAACGGGAATCGGATAGATACAGATGGAATTGAATATCATTAACCCCTTCATAAAGACAACCTCAGTAACTTTACTTAAATATTAATTATTTTAGTTAGTTAACTAAAAATCAAACTTTCGTATCACATGAAAATGAAACCAAAAAAAGCGTAAACATAAATAACAAAGCGCACTTTATAATTAATTAAACGGCAACAGAGACTCATAATGATTAAGTTGGGTAAAATAAGATTTTTATCAATTTCATTAATTTTAAGGGTTTCAACGTCCTGTTTTGCCATTTTTAAGGGTAAATCTTAATGTTAAAAAATGGATCACCTCAAAATGTCGATCAAAAAACAACCAATATGAATTAATTGTATATTTTGTATATGAATCAATTTATTGCTAAATAAGTCGTGCTATGATTGCGTTACCGGTCAAGATTCAACCGGTTATGTGGCTAGCAGCGAACACCGCTGCAATTTCAAGTAGGAAGGGATAACCCAAACTAATTGGAGTTGCAGGTAGGCAGCAAACGAGCGAATCCCAATGAGCTGACCCTTTGTCAGTGACTTGGGTGAGTAAGCGCAGCGAACACCGCTGCAATTTCAAGTAGGAAGGGTCTATATGATTAAACCATTCATTGTTGTTGCTATCGCCGTCGCCACACTCAGTGGTTGTGCCAATAATAATACCCTTTCGGGCGACACCTTCAGCAGTTCTCAGGCTGGACAGACCCAAACCGTGACTTACGGTACCCTGGTTTCTGTGCGCCCGGTGACGATTCAGGGTGGAGATGGAAATAACATTGCAGGTGCTGTTGGTGGGGCAGTTGTCGGTGGTTTTCTGGGTAACACCATTGGCGGAGGTACCGGACGCCGTCTCGGCACAGCCGCAGGTGCCGTTGCGGGTGGCGTTGTCGGCCAACAAGTCCAAAGCATGATGAACCGCAGCAGCGGTGTTGAACTGGAAGTCCGCCGTGATAACGGAACCACCTTCCTGGTTGTTCAGGCTCAAGGAGTGACCCAATTCCATGCTGGCCAACGTGTCACCATCGCCACTAATGGCAATACCGTCACTATTACCCCGCGTTAATGGCCTATCCATAAAAAAACACCGTCCAGCCCTAGGTTCGAGGGTAGGCTGGACGGTGAAAAATACGAACGCAACTATTCGGCTTTCTTCGCTGCCGATTTCACTACATTCTCTCCGTGATTACCAAAGAACTGATACAAGGTGTCTGAGGCTGTTTTGGTTAACACCATAATCTCGATACGGCGATTTTTAGCCGCCAGAGGCTCGGCCGGATCCAGTAACATCTGATCCGCCATCGCATTGATTTGTAATACACGCGCTTCGCTTAGCCCACCTTTTACCAACGCTTTATGCGCCATTAACGCCCGCTCACCAGACAGGTTCCAGTTGTTGTACAACACCTGATCACGGTAACGGGAAGCATCAGTATGGCCGGTAATAATGATTTTATTATCCATTTCATTAAAAGCTGGTGCCAATTCCGCCAGCAAACGGCTGAAGAAAGGCGTCAATACTGCACTACTGCGCTGAAACATATCGCGCTGTTTATCATCCTGAATCAGAATGCGCAGCCCTTGCGGTACCACCTCCATTTGCAGATTAGATTGTGCATCGTAGGCAGAAGTAATTTGCATAATGATGCGCGATAACTCCTCCATTTCTTGACGTGACTTATCCACCACCTCTTCCAGCGACTGCTCTGGCTCCGGCACCTCGATAGCCAGATTGCTTTTGGTTTCTTTAGCTTGCTCCTTGCCATCAATGCTGTCAGATAATTTGCCGCCGCCACTTTTACTTTTAGACGGAATCGAAATAAAGGATTGCTGGGCGAAAAGGGTTCTGCCATTCAGTTGCGCCACAATTTCTTGTCGCTCCTCTTCTGATACCACACCAACAATCCACAGCACCATAAACAGCGCCATCATCGCGAGGGTAAAATCGGCAAAAGCCACCTTCCAGGCACCAGAATGCCCACCACTGTGCCTTTTTCTAGCGGCGCGTTTAATTATGGTGGTTTGGCCGCCTCGGGCATGACTTCTCATTATGCGCCTGCCATCGTTAACTGATTAATCCAGGAGTCCAAGGTGGCAAACGTAGGTTTGCTGTCCAGTGGCAGCATTTTACGACCGGCATCCACCGCCAATAGCGAAGGTTTACTGGCCACATGATTAACCAGCACCATGCGAACACACTCAAAGAATGCCAGCTTCTTTTTCATCTCCTGTTCCATCGCATTGGCCATCGGATCCATCAGGCAGTAGCAGATAAACACACCGAGGAAGGTGCCAACCAAGGCCGCCGCCACTTTGACGCCGATCAGCGCAATCGAACCGTCAATGGACTGCATGGTAATGATAATGCCCAATACCGCAGCACAGATACCAAAACCGGGCATGGCTTCTGCGGTACGATGGAATGAGCGCGACGGAACCAACAGTTCCTCTTCAACGGCGGATAACTCTTGTTCTAATATCCCTTCCAACTCGTGTTGGTTAATTTTCCCCATTGCCATTAAGCGGAAGTTATCCGAGATAAATGTCACTAAATGGTGATCTTGTAAAATAAGCGGATAACGTTGGAATAATGGGCTATTAGCTGGCACTTCAATATGTTCATCAAGGCGCTTCAAACCACCTTCATCGACCATTTCGAGCAATTCATAGAGCAGCATTAATAATTGCTGTTGAAACTCAGCGGTATATCCACTCTTACGGGTAACCGCAATCATTTGTAGCCACATTTCTTTTAATACATAGCCGGGATTGGCTAATATCATGGCACCGATACCTGAACCAAAAATAATGATGATTTCCCCTGGCTGCCAGAAGGAAGATAATATTCCGCCTGACATAATATAACCACCAATTACACATACCATAATGACCAATAGGCCAAATAACTTCTGCATAATACCCTCGATAATTTAAAAAAATGATTTAATTTTTTGTGCTAATTTTTTATTCAGTTGGCAGATGCGCGCTTCGGTTAGACCTAATATCTGCGCAATCTCTTTCATACTCATTTCTTGCTGGTAATAAAGATGCAGGATAATTTTCTCTCGTTCTTCCAATGAGGCAATGGCCTGATTCAGATTATCTTCAATAATAATATTCTCTTCCAGAGCGCGACTTTGTAAGGCATCAGTTGGCGTTTCTAATGAGAGTATTTCGTCCAGACTCTCCATAGCACCGGCACTTTCTAATAACAGGTATTCCTGATATTCATCTGCGGTGAGATGTAACTCGGTTGCAATTTCCGCAAAGCTCGGTTCATGACCCAATCGCCGGGCTATTTGTCGTATTGCCTCATTGGTTTTGTGCGTTTTTTGTCGTAACCTACGTGGCCGCCAGTCATGTTCCCGCAGTTGATCCAGCACCGCACCCCGAATTCGATGGACGGCATAAGCAGCAAACTGCCCATCAGGGTGACCGTAGCGGCGCAGTGCCTCTAATAGCCCCATCAGTGCAATTTGCTGCATATCCTCCTTGCCGATCACACTGTCCACCTGAAAAGAAAGTTGCCTGACGATGCGTTTTACCAGTGGCAAATACGCTTCCAGGTATTTCCCTTCTTCCACAGGCGTCAGTGCGAGATTATCGTTAATATCCATTATTGCCATAGTGATTATTGGAAGACCATTCGGCTGATGACCACATCGTCAAAGGGCATCGGCGCATTTAATTTTTCAAAGTCTTTCTTATATTCACTCATCAACTGGCGGCGTAAATCGACAATAGAAGTATGGCGTACGGCCTGATAATCCATACTGGAAAGTAAATTAACTGTAGCCGCCTGAATAACAGGTACCATTGCAATCACTTTCTTAATATCATTATCATCACCGGTTGCCACGCCCAGCTCTAACTGCAAATAACGCTCGGTTTTATTGTCTTTCAGCGTAATAATCATATTTTTAATTTCAACAAACTGAACGGATTTATCACCACGCACAAATGACTTACTGACAACAACCGGTTGACGGTTAAATTTATCCTGAATAATTTCACGACCAAATAATGCAACTGCGGCCACGAAAATTGACAATAGCAATATCCACATTTTCAAAGAAAATGTTTTTTTCTCGGTGTTCATTAATAGTCCTTTATACGGTTATGAGGAGCGTACCGTCGTCGGTGCTCGTGCCTACTTGAGTCTCAATATGCAGTGCTGCCAAAATATCGGGTTGCTGTTGCTGATCCTGCCGTTGCTGCTGTTGCTGCTGTTGGCTATTCGCCGATATTTGTACCTCGACAGTTGCACTATTTTGCCCGATTAACGTTTGGCGCAACTCGGCGCTGGTTTGTTGTAATGCGCGGTAAACATCACCCTGACTCGCATTAATGTGAACCTGTAATTTTCCTCCTTCCATATGCAGTGAAATATCAATTTTCCCCATATCCGGTGGGTCTAAGCGAATAGTGGCATGCTGCACTTTGCTCTCAATCTGCATTTGCAGGCGCTCCCCCAGTACAGTACGTAACTGCTGCGACCACTCTTTAGGGCTGTTAGCCAGGTTGAGTTGGCTCTCCATTCGAGGGACTGCCACTTCATTACTGCTATTGGTGGTATTGCTCAATGCTGCTGGCATCACCGCGCTTATCCCCTCGGGCTGAAGACCAATACCCGGCAGGCTTTCAGCGCGGGTTACCGCAGGTTGTGCCATTACCTCCAGATTCGGACGGGCTGGTATCAACGAATTTATTATTGGCGATGATTTATCTTGCGTAACCTGGTCCATAACAACCGGCGGTGGCTCTATCGTCAGATGGCTATCCACTGCATGCGGAAAAGGCACAATAGTCACTGGCGGCGCAGTTTGCGGCGGCGTTTTCTGCCCATGAAACTGCAACAATACATCAAGCAGTTGCTGGTTCTGTTCATCGGTTGGTGGCTGCATGGTCACATCACTCGCAACGTTGTTACCATCAAACCGGGCAATCAAATCCATCACCACCGCCGGCCGCAACGAGATAGGCTGATGTGGCTCCCATACCTGCAACAGCACATCATCAAATGCCGTCAGAGAGTGTAAACCACCTTCATCGGCATTGCCGTCGATCGGCGTACTCCCCGCATCCGTTGCCCGTTGGCTGCCCACCTGAGCAAAGCCCGTTAATGTGATCACCTCGCTCCCTCCTCGCGCGCCATCTCCTGATAGGCAGCAATGGCTATCATCGCATAGGCGGTGATACCTTCTTGCCGGTTACGTCTATTCTCCATATCTGCTTTAAGGGTTAGTTGATATGCCTGACAACGTTCTAGAGCGCGTTGGTGACTGTGCTTTAACTTTCTCAATAGTTGAGCTTCAGCGGGCAGTATTTCCTGATCCGCGATGGCACTCAGCATTTGAGCAACACGGTCATCCAACTGCTGTAAATGTGCCCAATTTTGCTGTTGACTCGCACAATCCAACTCCATAGCCAACTCATCAGCGACAGAAATAATGGTCATATTAATGTTTCATTCCTTCCCAGCCTTGATATAAGGCAGATAAAATACCTTCTACTTCAGAAATAATTTCAATAGAAAGTTGATTACTTGCCTCATATAAACGGTAAACACAATATTCATAGAGTTTGCTAATAGTGATAGATAAATCACCACCGTCTTCATAATTAAGTACACTGGTCAAGCCATTAAGAATGTTAATACATTTGTTAATACTCTTAACTTTAAGTTCATAACGTCCGGCGTCAATATGCCCTTTAGCCCGGATTAACTCATCCTTTAGACCATCAAATAGCATCATGACCAGTTGATGTGGTGTTGCCGCTGCGGCCTGAATAGCAATATCTGTCTGTTGATATAATCCTACCGTCGGTTCTTTATACATATCTCACTCTCTTTATCTCTTCTCTTTTTCAGGTTTAAACAGTTCCAGGGTAGAGGTCAACTTGGTGATTAAATTATTTATTTTACTAAACTTCGTTAAATTAGCTTCGTACGAACGCTTATGATCAGCCTTTATAGCCTCGATATCACTATCAACACTTTTAATATCTCTGGCCAATCGGTCATTATCTAGTTTAAGTAAACCTGAGGTGGAGTCTATATAAGGTTTTAATGCATCGCTTAACTTATCGATCAATCCATCTTTAGCATTAAAAAATTCACTGAAATGTTTGCTGTCGGTTTTCAAGACTTCATTCAGCCTCTTACTGTTGATGAGTAATTCCCCATCTCGCCCTCTATCAATACCAAAAGAAGCAATATTCTTTCCATCAACAGAATATTTGATAATTCCATTTAACATTACATTGATCGCATTGGCATTGGATACCGAGGAGGAAGATTCGGTTACTTGTTGCAGCTTATTAAACGTAGCAATAAACGTTTTAACTTGCTCTTCACTGGCTTCAGTGTCTGTTGCCACCGTCACACCAACCACGGTATTTTCTTGCTTTAATTGAATAGAAATACCTTCAATAGCTTTATCCAGAATATTACTATCATGCGTTATTTTTATGCCTGACGTTTTTGCGCCTAACCAAACCAACGCATCTTGTCCTTCAACAATTTTTTTGGCGGTGGCGCTAATTTTTGCGGCTAAATCAGTAAGATCAATTTTATTAGCGGCACCACTTTTATGACTGTTCAAGGTCAATACAACCTCACCGCCGGTACGAACCAGCGTGGCACTTACCCCTTGCCCGTCGCTATTTTTAGCATTATCACTGGCATCATTAATCGCATTAGTCAGCTCTTCAATGCTATTGACTGCGGTAAGATCAATTGTCAGGTCAAGGCTACCCACTGATAACGTGATATCTCCCTGTGCCGCTTTCAGGGCATTATTATCAATACGCTCTAATGCCAGATGATCTGTTTTCGCCAATTTTTCGATAAATAAATCATACTGACCTTTCGCGGCTTTAGCTGTGGCGCTGACATTAATCGCCTTATCATCACTACTGGTTGCCTTGACTTGCAGTAGCCCATTGTTGCGTTGGTTTACTCTATTCAGGGTGGAACGAAAATCTGTCACCGCCGTTTCTAATTTATTAACATCGGCTTTTTGGGCGCTAATCTGTTTTTTCTGGTTTTCTAACTTAGATTCTCTTTTGGCAAACATTTTATCTGCGCTGAGTGTGGCCATTCTTTCTGCATCAATCTCTAACATGATATGTCCTCGTGTTTTATATCTGTTTAAAAGCAAAATACATGCCAACAATTAACACATTGATATTTAGTGAATTAATATTAATGTGGGAAATAAAATTTCCCTTTATTTCATACATCAGGAAATAATCGGCAGTTCAAAAAAATACCGCTCCGAAAAGCGGTATTGATTCATTGTCGCGTCAATTAACCTTGCAGTAAGGTTGAAATCAACTGAGTGGAGTTGTTGGCTTTTTTCAACATCATTACACTTGATTGCATCAACATTTCACTTTGCGCATGGTTTTTCATCTCATCAGCAAAATCGGTATCTTTGATGCTGCCCAGCGCCTGCTCGGTGTTGCTGATCATGTTGTCCAGGTTGTTAGAGGAAGATTGCAGGCGGTTTTGGTTCGCACCCAACGTGGCACGGAAGGCACCATAAGCATCAATCACTTGCGACAGTTTTTCATCCGCCGCCATCGCCAAATCTTTATCACCCAGTCTCAGGTTCATAACACCACCACCGACACCATTATTGGCGGCGAAATCTGCTGCTGCGGTTTCAGCTTTGGTATGTTCAGCGGTGAGATAAGCAACAGCAGCATCTACGCTGGCAAGCTGTGCTACAGTGGGAGTACTACCGATAGCAATGTTTTGCGCTGCGACAGTCTGCCCCTGCGCATCTTTATACTCAGGAATAGTGATGGCAACGGTTGTAGCCGTACCCACAGCTAACCCCGTTTTGGCGGTATCAGCATCATCTTTAGCGGTCTTGGCGGCATCAGTTGCATCATTCAAGGCTTTCAACGCTTGCTGTGCTTGCGTCCCGGTAGCATTTGCAACCAGTGGCACGCTCGCTTCTGTCACACTTTTAGTCAGATCTTCAATCACGCTGTCCAGATTTAATCTCAGGCTTGAATCTGCATTGGTGCCGCTCTGGAAATTCAATTCCTTACGCATTTTTCCACCCGCAGCAAACAGCTTCTCGGAGTTATATTCGGTGTTATTCAGTGCATTCTGTAGCTCTTTACCCAACTCGGTAAATTCTTTCTGAATGGCTTCGCGGTCTGCCGCTGAGTTGGTATCATTCGCCGCCTGCGTTGCCAGCTTCTTCATCGCATTCAATGTCTTGACTGACTCCGCCAGGCCACCGTCGGCAATTTGCAGCATAGCAATGGATTCCTGAATGTTCTGCTTTGCCTGGCCCATACCATTCAACAACTTTTCCATGCGGTTGGTGATCTGTAAGCCTGCCGCATTATCCGCTGGCGAATTAATACGGAAACCGGTGGACAGACGCTGTGAAGACTGCGCATTGGACAGATTTGCCTTACTTAAACTGTTGATCGCCGTTTTAGCAGAAATATTAGTATGGATAGAAAGTGCCATGAGGGTAATTCTCCTGAATTCCGGGGCTAACGGTTAGCGCCCGTGGTATCAGAATTAAGCGACACGACAGATGGTGAAATTAAGCCTGAAGGGTAATTTTTTGCCACGCTTTTTTCTTTTCTTTATTAGGTTCTGTATTTGCTGAATGAGTTATTCTGTTGGCGCTTAAGAAACAAATTAACGACACGGCAATGGAATAAATCAAATTATTATTTGATAATTCCGATTAATTATTCACTTTTGCATAATGGTATAGCATTGATTTTAATTTTCCTGCCGCGAATACCCATAAAAATTAAAGAGGTTAATAAAACAAAAGTCTCACCTAACTATCAGAAAATAAATGATTTTATTAATTTATTGCTTATGTTCTCTGGTTTAGTTAATAATACTGCAGGCCAAACCATTGGAGCATTATGCTTTAATTTGTTAATTAACTAGGAAATATTCTCATAAATTGGCATTTTATGCTGAAAAGAAAGATTCAAACCCTAGATATGGTTTAAAAAACACCCAATAATTATGGGCACTCCACTACCATTTTTAATGGATTGATTAAAAAAACAATATGAAAAACCGCACTTACACAGTGAATAATTGGTCAATTGACCTGACCTCCGGTTTTATCACACACCGGGATATGCAAGAAACAAAGCGCCTGGGTGAGTACCAATTAAAATTGATCACCGTTCTGCTGGAACATGTCGGTGAGATTTTATCCCGTGACGAATTAACCAATCTGGTATGGAAACGCCGGGTCATTGGCAATAATAGCCTGCCCAATGCTATTCACACCTTACGCGTGGCACTGGGTGATGAAAATAAGCAGCAGAGCATTATTCAGACTATCCCCAAAATGGGCTACCTGTTAGATCCTGCTTTTTGCGAAATAACAGAATATGACATAGAAGAAGGAATAAAAGAGTCGATAGAACAGAGCCAGCCCCATGCTGATGCAATGATGGCGCAGGAAACACCATCACCGCCTGCATTCAACGCCACTTCACGTGAAAATACCCCAACAGCAGAAACCTCACCACCACCAGCGGCGCAAACTCACCATCACTCTCCCACTTTAATGCCCAGGGTCACCGATCCGGCCAAACCACGGCGGATTTTAGGGCGCAGGCATCTGTTTGTCGCTCTGCTGTTAGTTGCAGTGATTATTGCTGGCCTTAGCCATTTGTTACGTCATTCGCCGCAAGGGCCACAGTATCACGCCATCGAACAAGACCAAGGGACATTCAGTAATATTAATCTGTTCCAATTAGTGGATGCCCAGTTATCGCAGCAGCAGGATGAAACCCTTAATCCGCGAATAAAGGACACACTCTATACACTCAATAAGCAGATTAAATCTAACGATACTCATATCAATATTTACTATTACGTGTCGCTGCGGCGGCTGGACTTTACGTTTATGGTAGAAAATCAATGTACCAAGAAGCAGCTCAGTATGACCATTTATCATTGGCGTCAGAACGATCAGTTACTGAATAATTTGATTTACCGTGAGATGGAGAGAAAGATTAATGAAATGGATAACTGCTAAAAGCAGCATGCTGTTATTGCTATTGGGGCTTTGTTTGTCACTTGCCGCTTTCGCTACTTCAGAATTAAAAGAAAAACCTGCATCTCTTCAGGGGCAATTTCAAATGGGTTTTTATGACTTACTGTCGCAACAGAAAGAAGTCTACGATGCACGTATTAGTGCCGTTCAAGGCGGGTACATCAGTACTATCACCAACCCAAACGATAACCGATTTATATTTAAAGGGAAGTTTACTGAGGAAACAGCAAAAAACGAGCAGTTAAGTTACCACTACAGCCCGATATTTTTTAATAATCCGACGTCGGGAAAGATGATTGATGGCTTGCTGGATTATCTCACCCATAACACGATATTTATGACGCCAATGGTGGTAGCAGGCCAGCCATTATTAGTCGGACAAAGTGGTATTATTTTGAGTGAAAAGTGAGAGGAGATATTAGCCTCCCCTCTGAATAGCGTCTGAGGTAAAGTTGTGGCGGCAGTAGGTACGCGGATTAATACCGGTCATTGTTGGGATAATGACATTAGAATTGGCCGCTTTAACTGACTGTAATCCTAATGGTTTGGGCTATAGATCAATCAGCTACCAATGAATTACATTCAACTTTCCAATAGATTTCTCACCATCGAATTACGCCCGCTCCCCTGTACAACCAGTATATTAGCCCACATAGCGTACTGCCCTTGCGCCAACTTGCTGGCTAACACTTCCGCTGCCATTTGTGCTGAATGTGGAACAGGAAAACTAGACATGCTGTTGATTTGTAGGTTGATATTTCTCTTATGTTCGCTTAGTTTACTCATCTGCTCGGTAATATGGTCCATCGCCTGCTGAATACCCACCCGGTGTTTATTCGCTGTCAGTGGGTGTTCTGCTATATCGCGCACCCGATCCTCCAGTACCCTTTCTGGCTGTAATTTCATCGACTGGAATGTCTCTTGCGAAAAACGTATGCCCCCCCCCCCCCCCCCGGACTTGAAGATCGGCATGAATATCTGCCCAAGACTGTTCATCCACCCGAAATTGCACATTACCGTGTGAATCTACCGCTCCGTGGAGACCAAAACGCCCTAACCCATTATTTAAACGTAATAGGTTTTGTGTCGCTGAGGCATCAGCAGATAGTTTTACCGCGACGATCCGATGCTCGGCCCCCGCCAGAGAAAACAACAGTGTTTCACTCTCTGCCGGTTGTAACAGTTTATCCACCTGGTGCAGATTGAAATTAACTTCTGTACGCTGATCGGCAACAAAATTAAGTTGTCGATCAATCGTGTTACCTGAAACCGATACACGTTGTTGCAACCAATGCAGTGTTTTGAGCGCCGTGGATTTTATTTCATTATTATGTCCTTCCTGTTGCAGCACCCGTTGTAATTGTGCGACCTGCAATTCAGTTGTATATAAATACTTTTCCGCTCGTTGTACTGCGGTGAGTTGCCGATTAAGTTGTACGTTATAACGCAGTGGCTGGTTAGAAATAAACGGTGATTCAGGGAAAGTGGCGTTTTTTGGTACCGAAGTCAGCGAGTCAGCGCCCTGAAATTTATCAAAACCAGGGAGTCTGGCATTATTTGCCATCTCCCATTGAGTTCTATTGAATCCTACCTGCATACCATCCCAGCTTAGATTAAGTTAAAAAGTGACAGTCCATTAATCTGTTTAAACGTCGTGTAGTTGGCGTTGGCAACTGCCATTACGTTTATCAATTCTGAATACGATTCAGCTAAATCAAGACCACCCAGATTTTCTTGGATAGTTGCATTCGATAACTCCATGTCTTCATGGTTTCTTTTCAGTAATTTACAATGCTTATCTCTAATACCTAACTCAGTTAATGTTACCCCCATCTGGTCAGAGGTCTTGTCAATCAACCCCATCATTTCATCAATTTTAGTGGTATGGCTGGTCGTAGATAAATTTCCCTGCTTAATCTCATCACACAATGTTTTCAATTTATTCAGTACTGCCAGCTCATCCGTAGGATCAGCAAAGGCTGACTGAAGATGCACATTTTCAATAATCTTGACCCCATGACCCACCCCGGTTTGGCGGCTATCACTATTACCTTTAAAAACATAAGTATTGTTGGCATCTAATTCAATTGGCTTGGTATTGCTGGCGGTTCCTGAAAATAAATAACGACCTTCACTATTTTTTCCGTTTAACTCAGATACCACAGCTTCCAACATGTAGTTCATTTCATCAGCAATTCCGCTGACATCTGTTTGGCTCTTAACATTATTACTGGCAGCCAGTAGTCTGTCTTTAATCACCACCAACTGTTTATTGATAGCCATAACTCGCCCGGCTTGATGATTAAGGCTGTTAGATAATCCATCAATATTATCGGTATGTTGCTTTATATCCGACTGTGCACGGTTTATCTGCATTAGCCGCGTACTGGCTATCGGATCTTCTGAGGGTAGATGAATACGTTGCTGCGTCATCATCTGCTGGTTTATCTTTTCCAGTTTCTGATTATGCTGAGAAATAAACCTATTCATCGCTGATAATAATGTTGAGTTACTGATTCTCATTATAACTTCCTTATTATGTTTAATGGTCAGATCAGGGCCAGAAGATCAGAGTACAATCTATCGCCGGTAGAGATAACTTTCATATTTGATTGATAAGCACGTTGATACTCCATCAAATTCATCGCCTCTTCATCACTGTTAACACCACTGACACTTTCACGATATCTTGTGGCTTGATTCAATACATTATTTGCACTTTCCAGCTCATTATTATTTCTATTGCTGGTCATCGCAACGTAACCCACTATCGCGGTACTGGCATCAACTAATTTTATATTGCTGCCGCCAGTGACATTTGCATCTTTAATATCCAGTAATTTAAATAGATTAACGCTATCACCTACCGGTTTCCCCCGTTCTGCCAAGGCTAACTGCTCTGCGGTCATCGCAGATAACCGTAGCATTCCATCGGAATGGCTCACATCAAAGGTAAATAAATCACGCCCGGCGGCACCATTGAAATCATCACCTTGTTTCAGTTGATGATTAAACTCAGTCGCTACTGTATTCGCCATATTATGAATAGATTTCTGTAATTCTTTTAGGGTGGTAAATTCATAATCATTTATTCCCCCTAGCTGACCACCACATGACATATCGACACCATAGGCTGCACCAGCATGATTGACACTCATTGAAATAGTGCCTGCCGAAGTCGTATTAACCGTCAGTTCAGAGGCTATAGAACCGTTAACTAAAGCTAGCCCTTGTTTCAAACTAATATTGTAAGTGCCATCCTCAGCTTGATGAATCCGGGTATCGATAAGGCCACTAAGTTTTTTTATCTGAAGCGCCTGCTTGTCCAATAAATCGTTAATATTCTTACCATCATAACTATTTTTTACTATCTGCTGGTTATAATCAGAAATACTCTTAGTTAAACTATTGATATTTTCAACATTAATATTACGATGTTGGGTGATGGATTTTTTCTGCTGATTAATAAAGTTATCCACATTATTAAAACGTATTGCCATAGTATTAGCCGATTCAATAATCTGCTGACGCATGGGGATTGAGTCTGGCATTTGAGTGGCAGCATTGAGCGAAGAGAAAAAATTATTTAGACCCGAGGCCAAACTGGTACTGTTATTGGATAGGGTTAACTCCATCGCTTTTAAATATTGTTCACCCACATCGTAGTACTGTTGCTGACTAATGGCTTGCCACTCCTGCATAACCACATAGTGCTCAGAAAGGCGCTTAATAGCATCAACATTAACACCTTGCCCCGCATTCTGCCCTGGTGAACCAATAGCGCTTTGTTCGACCCGCTGACGCGAGTAACCAGGAGTATGCAGATTGGAGATATTCATGGATGTCGCATTTAAATGTGCTTGTACTGCCTGCATTCCGCTAAATGCGGTTTTAATAAAATTCATTCGATTTCTTGCCTCAATAAACTCAATGAGAAATGCGCGTTGGTAGCAATAAGCGGCTATTTTCCATCCCGACTTAAATAGCCGCCCGCCGGTAGCTTACTGACTCCCCAACTGCTGGATCAGTAGATGAGCAATGCCACTACTGCGCTGCGAGGCCAGCGTGGAGGCCAGCTTGTCATCGTAGAAATCGCGCATCATACGCTGCTGTTTGCTGTTAAATGGGTCATCGGCGGCGGCCAGTGCTTCGGCGGCTTTGCGCATTTGTTGCAGCAGCGTACGCATAAAGAGGGCTTCAAACTGCACCGCCGCCTGTTCCAGATCCTGTGGCATTAAATCGCCAGAAAAACTCCCCGGCATCACCGGGGTTGATTTATTAATTGCATCAATCATATTTTGTCCTTAAATCACCACCAGCTCAGCCTCTAGCGCACCCGCTTCATGCAAGGCTTGTAATATCGCTATGATGTCATCTGGAGATGCACCTAAGCTATTGATAGTATTAACAATACCTTGCAATCGGGTACCGCTCGGTACGATCACCATTTGGTTTTTGCCTTTGGTGATTTCGATATCACTTTCCGGCGTGGTCACGGTTTTACCCCTCCCCAGCACATTGGGTTGGCTGACATTCTTCCGCTCGCGGATACTGACCGTCAGATTGCCATGAGAAACCGCCGCCGCACGCACCCTTACCCCTTCACCAATCACTACCGTACCGGTACGGGCATTGAACACCACCCGTGGCGACGGCTGACCGGCGTTGATCTGCACATCTTCCAATAAAGACATAAAGGCCACCCGCGCACCGGCATCTTGCGGTGCATTGACCATCACATTAGACGCACTTTGCGCCACCGCCGTGTTAGTACCGAATGCGCGGTTCAACGCCAGAGCCACATTATTGGCTGACTTAAAGCTCGGGCGCTTCAGGTTAAGCACCACCTGACGGTTGCTTTGGAAGTCACTTGGGATCTCGCGTTCAATACTGCCGCTATTGGGAATACGCCCCACAGTGGCGGTGTTAACGGTCACGCTTGAGCCGCTGCCACCTTCGGCTTTGATACCACCAACAATCACATTGCCCTGTGCCAAGGCATAGATTTCACCATCGGCACCGCGCAATTGAGTCAATAGCAAGGTGCCGCCGCGCAGGCTTTTGGCATCACCAATGGATGACACAGTGATATCAATGGATTGGCCGCGCGCATAACCCGGAGGCAAGGTGGCACTGATTGCCACCGCCGCCACATTCTTTACTTTAGGGTCCATTTTCTCCGGCAGTTGCACCCCAAACTGGCGCAACATGTTCGCCATCGACTGCCCCGTAAATTTGACCTGATTCTTATCGCCGGAACCGTCAAGCCCCACCACCAGGCTGTAACCCACCAGTTGGTTGCCACGCACTCCTTGAATATCCACCAGCGAGCCAAGGGGTTGTGCCATCGCGGCGGGCAGAGCAAACCACAAACCCAGTAGCACAAAATAACGTCGTAACATGTTGGCTCCTGCCTAGATAGGGAATAGCGGGTGGTTAAAGAAGCGGCTTAACCAACCGGCCGAGTTGGCATCGCTGAGCGCACCACGACCGGCATAGGAGATCCGTGCATTGGCAATGCGCTGAGAGGAGACCGAGTTGTCCCGTTCCACATCATCGGCCCGCACCATGCCGGTCACGCGCATATATTCATCCCCCTGATTGAGGGTCAGCCACTTCTCGCCACGAATAACCAATACTCCGTTGGGCAGCACCTGATGTACCGCTACAGTGATCGATCCGCGCAACATATTTTGCTGTGCCGACGTGGCACTGCCGTCAAAATCACGCTTGCCAGAAATCGAACCGCCGAGTTTGTTCAGCTTTTTCCCCAAGACTTCGGGAATACCAAGGCTCATGTCATTCTTTTTGCCAAAATTGGTTTTGGCCTGCTTACTGGATTGGGTGGATTCATCCAGTTTGACGGTCAAAATGTCACCGATCCGGTATGCGCGCCGGTCCTGTAATAGTGACCAGTGGTATGCGGGCTGAAACAGCCCGCCTCCTTCAGTTGCCATGACGGGCGGCACCAGATTGGCCGGTGGTGCAAATGCGGCATCATCTTTGTGCACCAGCAGGGTTGGGGTTTCACAACCACTCAACGCCAGCACCAAGGGTGTTAATAATAAAAACCTTTTCATTCATCATTCACTTTTCAACAGAGGTTGCCGACGGTTATAGCTTTTGAGTCACAAACTTCAGCATGTCGTCGGCAGCAGAGACCATCTTGGCATTCATCTCATAAGCCCGCTGTACGGTGATCATATCGACCATTTCCTCAACGACCTGCACATTGGAGCCTTCCAGTGAGCGATGCTCCAGTTGGCCAAATGCTTCTTCACCTGCCACCCCTTCCACCGCGCCACCACTGGCGACGGTTTCTTTATAGAGGTTGCCACCGACCGCTTCTAAACCGGCGGGATTAACAAAATTGACCAGCGTGATCTGCCCCAGTTCCACTGACTCAGTTTCGCCCCCCATGCGGGCGCTTACCGTACCGTCTTTCGCAATCGAGAGGTCATTGGCACCAGCGGGCATTTCAATTTGCGGGATCAACGGCATGCCCTGCGCATTGGTCAGAACACCGTCAGCATTGATAGCTAAATTACCGGCGCGGGTGTAGGCAAGACCACCGTCAGCGGTTTCAATCTGGAAGAAGCCCTGACCGGCAATGGCCACATCCAGATTACCGTTGGTAACTTTGATATTGCCGACGGTGAATTGCTTTTGGGTTCCCACCACTTTGACGCCGCTGCCGAACTGAATGCCATTGGGTGTGGCATTATTTTGGTCCAGTGGCGCACCGGGCGTGCGTTGGTTTTGATAGAACAAATCTTCAAATATCACCCGGTCGCGTTTAAAGCCGTCGGTATTGACGTTAGCCAGGTTGTTCGAGATAGCATTCATCTTGGCATCTTGTGCTGCCAGACCGGTTTTACTGACCCATAAGGCTGGATTCATTGTTCACTGCTCCCTAATGTCTACATCCATAAAATAAATAACCCCATAAAATAAACAGGTGCTGTAACAACGATTAGCTGCCACGGATCACGCGGTTACCCAATTGGGCCAGCTCTTCTGCCACTTTCATCATTTTGATTTGCGCTTCAAACTGGCGACTAATAGAGATGCTGGCGGTCATTTCACTGATAGCAGAAATATTGCTGCTTTCCAGATGCTGACTTACCACCTGAATACTCTCATCACGCGTAGCTGCGCCACGGCGACTCACCAATAGGCCACGGTTATTTTTAGTCAGTTGATTGGTGGGGATATCCACCAGTTTGATGCGATCAACATCGGTTGGAGCCTTGATGCCGCCCTGTTGTGGGATGATGGCAATGGTGCCGTCTTCGGTTACCGACACCGCAGAATAGGAGGGCAAGACAATCGGGCCGCCATCACCCAATACCGGTAAGCCATTGATGGTTAAATCGCCGTCCGGCCCCACCGCCATCTGGCCGTTACGGGTGTAGACTTCGCGCCCACCACTGAGTACCGCGATTAAGCCACGGTCTTTCACAGCGATATCCAGATCACGGCCGGTTTCCTGCAAACTGGCTGGGGTCATATCAACACCACCACTCTGGCTGAGTACTACCACCCGGCTGCGGTAGCCGCTACCCGGTACCTGAGTGGCCGTGGCCCGCTCCAGATCGGCACGGAACCCTTGCGTGTTGACGTTCGACAGATTATTGGCATGAATTTGTTGCTGCGTCAGGCTGCGGCTGGCACCGCTGACTGCGGTATAAAGAAGCTTATCCATTACAGTACCTGGAACAGTGCATTCATCATGCTGTCGTTGGTACTGATAATCTTGGTATTTGCCTGATAATTACGTTGCGCGGTCATCAGCCCCACCAGTTCGGCGGTCAAATCCACATTGGAGGATTCCAAAGCTCCGGTCTCAATATTGCCTAACAGACCGCTGCCGGGGAGACCCAATAGTGCCGATCCGGACTTACTGGTTGCACTCCAGGTGGTGCCGCTTTGGCTGGCTAAACCATTAGGATTGGCAAAGTTCGCGAGTACCAACTTACCTTGCAGCTTACGCTCGCCATTACTGAAGGTGGCATAGACCGAGCCATCGTTTTCAATTTTCTCACCGTTTTTTCTGCCAGCGGTATAGCCATCACTTTTGTTCCTGGTCGCAATAGATTCGCCATTAAATTGAGTGGTACCGCTGTAATCGATATCAATCGTCAAATTAGCCGCACCTGCCGGCGAAAACGTTCCCGTCGCCCCGTGTTTCTTAGCCGTCGACGTTTTTAGTAAACCATGTTGATCAAACTCTAAGCTATGTGAAATACCAGGAACCATTGTATTATCAACTGCATACTCAACTTTCCACTCGCCGGGAGTCATCTGTTTGATAAAGTATTGGTTTAATGAATGAGGCGTTCCCAATGAGTCATAGATATTTGAAGTCATGCTAAAGTTGTAACTGCTTTGACTGGTAGGGTTGAAAGGTGATATCGCCGGAGGATTAGCCCCGGCTTGTAAGTTAGCCATAATCTCCAATTGGCTTGAAGCCTTGGCCGCAAGGCCGGTGCTGCTTATCTCTAAATCGGTGATGATACCGGTTTGCAAATTTCCTGCTGCATCCGTGGGATAGCCTTGTAATTTCATGCCACCTGAGTTGATCAGCTTGTCATTATTATCGGTACTGAACATACCGGCACGGGTATAGGTGGTATCGCCAGCACTGTTTTTCACCACAAAAAAGCCACTACCTGCAATCGCCAAATCGGTGGCAATACCGGTTTTTTCGAGTGAACCGTCTTTACTGATACTTTGTGAAACACCACTCATTGCCACCCCCAGTGGCTGGGATTGTGCGTACATGGAAGCAAACTCAGCCCGGCCAGACTTGAAGCCTTTGGTGCCGGAGTTGGCGATATTGTTACTAATGGTATTGAGTTGTTCGGTTACCGCACTCAGCCCGGTATTGGCAATACTGAAACTCATAAAATTTTCTCTTATAAAATAGTGGGTTATATTTTTCTGTTCTTGAATTAAATGCCAAACTGTTTAACTTTGCTGTACGGCACCTCGCCCATACCGGCAATAGATAGCTGTGCCTCGCCTCCCGGCTGCGGGATCCGCACACTGTTTACCGCCCCTGCTAATTCCAACGGAATTAATGCTTCCCCACTGCCGCTTACCGCGCTGAGTTGGTAGTTGCCTGCATTAAGCTTTTGTTTGGTTGGATCAATGATGAAGTTCACACTACCGGCCGCTTGTGCGCCAAGATCGAGGCGATGCTCTTGCCCCAGGTTATCGGTCAAATACACAGCCACTGTCGACGCCGCGTGTTTTAACGTCAGTCGCCCATTTTGGATCTGCGTCCCCAGTTCCACGTCCTGGCTTTCCACCATCACCTGCTGCCCTACCAGATTGGCAGTGGCCATCGCCTGCATTCGCTCCATCTGCACGGTATTGCTGTTCAACATCTTTGCCATGTTTTCGGTCGATTGAACCTGCGAAAGTTGTGCCATCTGGCTGACAAATTCGGTGCCATCGGTAGGGTTCAGTGGATCCTGATTCTTAATCTGTGCCACCAATAACTTTAAAAATTGGTTATTGAGTTCTTCGCCATTAAGAAGTACCCCCTGAGGGGCGACTTCCGAGGTAGATTTAACCTGTAATCCACTGTTTTTAATATCATTAGACATATTAACGTTCTCCTAGCCTTAATACGCTCTGCTGCATACTTTTCACACTATTGAGCACTTCAACATTGGTTTCAAAGCTGCGCGATGCCGACATCATGTCCGCCATTTCTGACACCACATTGACTGCCGGATAAAACACATAACCTTGCGGGTTCGCCAACGGGTGATTAGGTTCATAACGTGGTACCGAGCCACCGGTTTCAACCACATCTAACACCTGTACCTGCGCACCGTTGACACCATGGGGATTAGCCGCGCTGCGGGGTGAATAAACCGCAGAGAACACCGGGCTGCGTGCCTTGTACACCGCCGCCGCCGAGGCCGCCGGTGACTCCGCATTGGCCAAATTACTGGCAATGGCATTGAGCCTGATGGTCTGGGCGGTCATGGCCGAGCCTGAAACCCGATAAATATTGTTAAAGGACATCGCTATTTCCCTTCAATTGCCTGTTTCAGCCCAGCCAGTTTCATATTGAGAAATGACAGACTGGTTTGATAATCGAGGGCATTTTTTGAAAACTCTGCCTGCTCGATGTGCAGTGCTACGGTATTGCCATCCTGTGAGGGCTGATAAGGCAGCCGATATTGAATTTGAGGTGATAACATTTCGCTATTCCCTCTTTTTGCTCGTTGCATTTCAGCGCCAAAATCAATATCTTTAGCCTGGAAATTTGGCGTATTCACATTGGCCAGATTGGCCGATAGCAGCTCTGCTCTGGTAAGTCGAAGCTGCATCGCCGCAGGGTGAACCCCTAACGCTTTCTGAAAATCAATGCCCACAAAACACGTCCTGATTTGATGTTAAAACACGAGTTTGCACTCACTAGCACTCACATAAATGCAAACAACGTGCCAGGTTTATAACATCATGAATATAAAGTATTTTTTATTACCATCTCGCCATAACGGGAAGGGCTATTTCCCCTCTGCCATACCCTTTTTTATCCGCCATCAGTATCGGTTGTTCCCGCTGTTTGCTGGCCTTATTTCGTTGCATGTCGCGGCGGCAAGCAGTGCTGAGATTAACGCCAGAAAACAGATTTATGCGCAGGCATTGCACGCAGCCAGTGCTGACATCAGCCAAACGGCCAAAAATAAAAACTGGCAGGGCTATACGGTAAAAATGAATATTTTTATTCCGTCAGAAGTGAGCCGTTATAAGGTGTGCCAAAGTGGCGTAAGGGTGGCCGCTCCAGCGAATGGGCAGCGCGATATCTCGCGTTTACGCTATGACATGAGTTGCCCTGATGGTCAGGGCTGGGAAGTGGCGGTCACGGCAAAACCTGATATCTATCTGCCGGTCTGGGTGGCAAAAAACAGTATTGAGCGCAGTAAAGTGGTGGCACCTGGCGATATTGAATTGAAGAAAAAGAATATCTCGGCGGCACAAGGTGGCTATATTACCGATCCGGATGAGATAGTCGGCTTCACCGTCAAACGCCGGATCCGCAGCCTGCAAGTGATTATTCCCTCACAACTGGAACAGCCGGTTTTAGTCACCCGGGGTCAACAGGTACTGATGATTGCCGAGCAGGGGGGTATTGAAGCCCGCATGTTAGGCGAAGCATTGAAAAATGGCCGCAAAGGGGAGCTGATTAAAGTGAAAAATCTTAGCAGCAAGCGCACCGTCACCGCCCTTGTCGATGATCTCGGCAAAGTCAGAATGCTGGGTATTAACGGCAGTTAACCTCAAGGTATCGACAAGTTAAGTTTTGACCAAACTGTGACGCTCTATCAGATTGTGGCGGTATCTCCACACTAATAAGAGAGAATCGGTAACTGACTATAGGTGATTTTATATGGAAATTAACACACATCGGCGGCAGATGATGGTGGCCGCTCCAGCAGCAAAAACAGAAAATGCCCCTGTTATTCAGCCTATTGATCCAGTTCGGGTACTGGCTGGCACCACACAACATGCCGCACCGGCAGGCGAGTTGCATGCCAAATTACAGGCCATGCCAGAAATTGACAGCGATCGCGTTGCCGCTGCCAAAGCTGAGATTCAGGCTGGCAAAATAACACTGAATACGGCGGATATTGCCAAAGCGATGCTTAACTTCCACAGGAGCTAGCCACGTTATGGAACCTGTACAAAATGTTCCACCACAGGACATTAACAAACTGAATATAAATCAGTTATTAATGGCGATCCAAGAGGATCGTAAACGTTATATTGCCCTAGAGAAACTGCTGGTAAAGCAACGTGAACTGATGATTAAACATGACTCTGAAGCCTTGCAAATACTCAATCCACAGTTGATGGAACTGTACAATTTAATTGATAAAACCGCCAATGAGCGGCGGTTGTTGATGCAGGAATTACAGTTACCCGCCCATAAAGAAGGAATGCACCTGTTGTTATCGCGTTTACCGGCACATTACCGTGAACACGCGGGGGCTTTATGGGCTGATCTACGTTTACGAGCCGATGCCTGCCGCCAGCAAAATCACCATAATGGCATGTTGCTGAGTATGCAGATGGAACTCTTATCTTCACTGACCGAGAACCGTTCCGATTTTCTGTATACGGGCTGAGACGTTGCAAGAAGCTGCGACCCGGTGGAATAAAAGTCGCAGAAATTACCAGCGCGACGTAGGGAATAACGACAGCGTTGAGCGGATAAAATAAATCTCGGATGACATCGTTAATATGGTCGTTATAGGCAGGATAATAGCTGGCATCCGCGCTATGGTTCCTGGCGATGTGCAGATAACTTTATCCCGCCTTACTGCGTTGCCAACATTGCGCAGCCAGACTATCAGTGACCTTTTGCTCACATCGCCCTTGCTCCAACTGCCATAGCTGTTGCTGCTGCGCTAACACCACGGCGACAGTTTTTTCCCGGCAGGCTTGTTGCTGCAACTCAATTTGCAACTTGCCCGCTTCAATACCCGCCAGCACCTGCTCCTGTTTTTGCCAGTCAATAACACGTTGGATATGGCGTTTATAGCTGGCGCTGTTTGTTATCAACACCGCACCCGCGGCGGCTGTTAATGAAAAATGAGTTAATGAGGTCAAGGCGCTAATATTATTTTGATAACGCTGACACAACTGCTTTTGCTGTGCCAGGCGACTGGTGGCTTGATTAAGCGCCTGTTGCCGCAACTGTTGTAATTGTTGTAATTGTTGCAGGGTGTGGATCATTAACTTGTCACTCATTATTGGCCTCAGATTGCGGGTACAGTGCGTTCAAATGTGCCAGAGTTGCCGGCAAGCGCGACGGCTGATCCACCTCCTGACGCAGAAAATCAATAATTGCCGGGTAATACTGCACCGCCCGATCGGCCATAGGATCGGCTCCTGCCACATAACCGCCCAGCGGGATCAACGGTTTGATCTCCATGTAATCGGCATAACATTGTTTCAGTAAACGGGCGGATTGAATCTGTTCACGCGGCGAGATCTGGCTCATACAGCGGCTAATCGACTGGCTAATATCAATGGCCGGATAGTGACCGGCCTCCGCCAGTTTGCGCGATAACACAATATGGCCATCTAATACCGCTCTGGCGCAATCAACGATCGGATCTTGCTGATCATCACCTTCCGCCAACACAGTATAAATGGCGGTCATAGTGCCGCTGCCCTGGCTGTTTCCGGCACTCTCTGCCAGCCGGGGAATAATGCTGAAAACCGAAGGCGGATAACCTTTGGTTGCCGGTGGCTCACCCAGTGACAGCGCGATTTCTCGCTGTGCCATCGCATAGCGGGTGAGTGAATCCACCAGCAGCAATACGTCGTTGCCTTTATCGCGATAATAAGTCGCCACGGAATGACATAGCTCGGTGGCTTTAATACGCATCAGCGGAGATTCATCTGCCGGAGCCGCTATCACTACCGATTTTGCCATGCCACTGGCCTGCAATGAGTTATCGATAAACTCTTTGACTTCCCGACCACGTTCACCGATAAGCCCAACCACCACCACATCTGCCTGAGTGTAGCGGGTCATCATGCCAAGCAGCATACTTTTACCCACACCACTGCCCGCCATCAATCCTACCCGCTGACCTTTGCCAATGGTGAGCAAGCCGTTGATGGCTTTGACCCCAACATCCAATGGCGTACTGACCGGCTGGCGCTGCAAAGGAGGCAGTTGCGGCAATTGCTGTGGCAGCGGGGTATCACCACTCAATATCCCCTGACCATCAATTGGCTCGCCCAGACCATTAACCACCCGCCCAAGCCAACTGTCACCAATCATCAATTCACCGTCCAGTTCACTCGGGAATACCCGAGCACCGCCTATCAGGCCATCAAGCTGCTTAAACGGCATCAGGTAAGTGACTTCCCTGTCAAATCCCACTACCTGTGCCTCGATAAAGCTCTCTTCCGCATTTTCTATGCGGCAACGCTGACCGATGGCCAAACGGCAACCGACACTTTCCAACAAAATGCCATTGACCCGCACTAATCGGCCAGCAACTCGGGCCAGATTAATGTTATCGATTGATTTCAGTGCGTGATCAAGTACCGCTAACTCACCCATGATGTTGATCCGATTGATGATCGTGGTCTGGCTGATGATCGTGTTCCGGCTGATCGTCTTGGTTCGGCAGTAAACTGCTTTTCAGTGCATCAACACATTGATCCAAACGATGTTGGCACCCGACATCGATTTCCGTGGTATCCGTCACCACCCGGCACTCCCCACTGACCATGTCAGCATCGCCAACCAGGCCCCACTGTTTGACCTTTTCTGGCGCGACATCATTGATACGGCCCAGTTCTATAGGGTTAAGATACACTTTGAGTTGCGTCGGCAGTGACGGTTGCGCCGCCAGAGCTTCCTCGACCAATGCCAGCAACTGCGCAGGTTGCAACGCCAGTTCACAGCGAATGACCTGACGGGTCACTTTTTCCACTAATTGCAATAACTCATCACGACGGCGGTTTTCATAACTGCGTAAATAGTCATGCATTTTTGCGACATAACCGCTAAACGGCTCGATAGCGTCATTAAAGCGGCAACTTTCTGATTGACGCCCCTCGACCCGCCCTTTTTTCACCCCGTCGTCATATCCCAGACCGACACCTTGCTGATATCCTTCCTCTTTACCCTCGGACAACCCTTTATTAAAACCCTGACGGACCCCTTCCTGAAAACCGTCCATCAGTTGTTTCTGGTATTCTGCCGGATCCATTGCCAATGCCTCGGCAGACTGCAGGTGCTGGCGGGTTTGACGCAGCGGGGGGAATTGATGAACCCGCAGTTTCAGACTGCCGCAGGTTGGGCTATTTTTTGTCAACATGGCTTTACTCCATTGTCTGTTCAGCGAACAATTGCACTTGGATCTCTCCCGCCTCGGCTAGCCTACGTACCTGAGCCATAATCTCTTTACGCACATGCTCGACCCGGCTAACCGGCACCGCGCCCATCCGATTCGTCGCATTTTGCAACTGCTGTATCTGGCGTTTCGGCAACACGTCATAGATAGCCTGGCGCAGTACCGGTTCAGTCCCTTTCAGGGCCACCGCCCAGTCGCTCATTGGAATGTCATCCATCAGGCGTTGCAAGGTGACCTCACTTTGGCGGCTGAGGATAAAGAATTCATACATCTCATCCTTCAGATCATTGAGCACTTCTTCATCACGCTCCCCCAGTTGCTCCAGCAACTGCTGCTGATTACCGGGGATACGGTTAACGATATTCGCCGCTTGCTTGATGCCCAATACCTTGGAGCCGTGCTCTGACAATACCGCCACGCCGCGCTCGATCAGACGATCCAGTTCATCAACCACATCGCGGTTGACATCATCAAGCTTGGCAATCCGATACAGCACATCGTCCTGACGACCTCTTTCCAGATAAGCCAGCACTTCAGCGGCAACATCCGGCGGTAAAAAGGCCAAAAATACCGCCTGTAATTGCAAATGCTCCTGCTCGATCAGCGCCGCCAACTGTGGTGTTCCCACCCACTGCAAGCGGGTCATACGATGACGAATTTCGTCGCCATAGATGCCATTAATCACATTCTTGGCAATATCGCTGCCCAAGGCTTTATTCAAAATACCTTGCAGATAGCTGCGGGATGCCCCGTTGATCCCGCTTTGCTCACGGTAATCGACAAAGAAGTCATCCAATGCCTGCCGTGCATGATTCAACTTGACACCATGCAGGCGAGACATGGTTTGGCTGATGCACACCACTTCCTCGCGCGTCAGTTTTTGCATCACCATCGCCGCAGCTTCCTCACCCACACTCAGTAGCAAAATCCCTGCCTGCTCTAAACGGCTGCGTACCGGAACTGCCGTAGCGCCGTCACTGACAACTGCGTCATCATTCTGATTGAGGTTTGATTCGTTCATTATTATTAATCCATTGTTTAATGACTTCGGCGACACGTTCAGTTTCTGACTGAGCCAGTTGTTGCAAGTGACTAATTTTGGTCTCCAAACCAGAGCCTTGCGGCGGCAGGTTGTCATCTTCTTTGAAGGAAGAAACCGACAACATCGGTTTGGTTGCAGTCGTGTTTTCACCTACGGTATTCACCGTATCCAGGCTGGCAACGTTTTCAGCCATCGCCGAGATAGCGTGTTTATCATCTCGACGCGAGAGCAGCGCTATCAATGGCCGCACACCGAACAGTAAGAACAACAGCGACAGTAAGCCAATACCGGCGATTTCTGCCCAACGGAAAGTAGTTGCATCTTGCCACCACGGAGTGACCGGTTCATCCATCAAGGTTGGCACGGTAAACGCCAGCATATGCAGTGTCAGGGAGTCACCACGTTTAACGTCGATACCGGCGGCATCTTCAATTAAGCGCTTCAATTCATTGGTCTGTTCTGGTGTCCATGTTTCCAGTACTGGCGCGGATTTATTCAAGATAACCGCAACGGTCATCTTCTCCAGCTTAAAGCCCGGATGACGAACATGGCGGATATCACGGTCATAGGCATATTTTCGTTGTGCCTGACTGCGACTGACAGTTGCAGGTGCGTTAGCAGTTTTCGGCTGCGCAGAGGGCTGATTGCTTAAGGAACCGGGGATCCCCATAGCAATGTCATCGCTGCTATTTTCCTGCTGAATATTTTCATCACTGATACGAGGCTCTGCACCATAGCGCTCCAGCGTTTCTTCAATGCGACTAAGATCAAGTTGAGTCGCGACACTGATACGGTAATTGTTAATACCGACCACGGAGCTAAGCAGATTGGCAATACTTCTCTCGGTAGAACTTTGCAAATAATGAGCTAACTCAGCCCCACTTTTCACACTTGGCATTCCTTTACCGTTAGCTTGATAAGCTTCTGATAACAGCTCACCTTGTTGATTAACCACCCGCACATTTGCGGCCTTCAGACCCGGAATGCTGCCGGCAACCAGTTGGACGATGGCACCTACCTGTTCTGTTTTCAGCGTCTGGTCATATTTCAGACGTAACACCACAGATGCACTGCTCTCCGCACGATTACTGATGGCAAAAGAACTGGCTTCACTCATCCCTAAATGTACCCGGGCATAATTCACTGCGGTTAATGCCATAATGCTCTGGGCCAGCTCACCTTCCAGACTGCGTTTGTAGCGCACATTCTGAATAAACTGACTGCTCCCTAGCATGGTTTCCTGATCCATCAGCTCATAGCCAGTTGGCAATGTGGCGGTAATACCTTTGGCTGCCAGCAAAATACGGGCTTTGCCTAATTGATTCTCCGCCACCAATATTTGGCCGTTATCCGGATTAATACGATAGGTAATGGCCTCGCCATCCAGCACCTCAACAACCTGCGCTACCGGAATATTCTCCTGTGAGCCGAACAGCGCGGTATAACCCTGTGAACTGCGCCAAAGACTGAAAATGATCGCACCGGTGACCAAAATGGCCACTACACTCATCAAGATGTTTTTTTGATTATTACCCAACCTGACGGATGGCAATTTTTGTTTAATTTTATCTAACACCGATTTACCCTACAGCGCAGTATTTATGACTTCATCCAGTGCAGAGGTAAGCTTATTACGCACCTGCACCATCGCAGAGAAAGCCACACTGGCTTTCTGACTTGCTAACATCGTGCCGGTTAGATCGTCACTGATGCCCATATCCATTGCGGTCTGCTTATCGCTGGCCACATGTTGTAAATTATCCACACGGTTAATCGCGCCATTGAGTACCTGAGAAAAAGAACGGGAACTCACCTCTCTTCTCTGAGCGAACATGCGGCTACCCGCAGGCTCCTGGCTTGCCATAGCCGCCATCTGCTGCATTTCCGCTATCATGGGCAATTGCATATTTGGCATAGTGATAGCCCCAACTTTATCCATCATTCTTCCTTTTATGAGTAACACTCAATGTCGATACCGTCTTCACGCATATTGGCCAACCGATAGCGCAAAGCTCGTGGTGTAATGCCTAAAAATGCGGCAGTTTTGGCTTTACTTCCCTGGTGTCGTTGCAGTAAATCCACGATATATTGATACTGGGCTAAGCGCCCACGTAACTTAATATTGCTTTCAGCATGAGTAGATTGAATTCTTGAAGTAGGAAATACCGGATTATTTTCTGCCAATTTACTTCTGACTAATTGACTTTCTGATAGCGTTATTTCTTGTGTGATAGACAGACCCAAATGTGAAATATCGATCAACCCGTTATTGCTCATAATAATCCCGCGCTGAATAACATTTTCTAATTCACGCACATTACCCGGCCAAGGATATGTCTGTAGCTCGTACTGCGCTTGCGCGGTAATATCTATTTTCACATCCAAAAAATTACGGTATTTTTTAAAAAAAACGCTCACCAGCGGCATAATATCTTCGGGTCTTTCGCGCAGCGGTGAGATATGAATAGGCACCACAGATAAGCGGTAATAGAGATCTTGACGAAAACGTCCTTCTGCAATCTCAACATTCAAATCTTTATTGGTTGACGCAATGATACGAATATCTAACGGAATGCACTTATTGCTACCTAAACGTTCAACTTCTTGCTCTTGTAATACGCGCAATAACTTAACTTGCAACGCTAACGGCATGTCGCCAATTTCATCCAGCAATAATGTGCCGCCATTAGCTTGCTCAAATTTACCGGCAACACTGGCAACCGCACCGGTAAATGCGCCTTTTTCATAACCGAATAATATTGCCTCCAGCATGCTCTCGGGAATGGCGGCGCAGTTCACCGCAACATAAGGTGAATTATCTCCCATCGCTTTCTGATGGATATATTTTGCCACACATTCTTTACCGGTTCCCGTTTCTCCGGTTATTAATACCGGCACATTAAACTCAGCAACCCGGCGTGCAAGAGAAAATACACTCACACTGGAGGGTGCATTAGCAACAAAACCATGTTCATTTTTAGATAATACATCCACAGTCATATTCATAATAATGTATCCACTCTCCAGTAGAACCAACGAAGCACGTTCAACAGTTAATAATACGACCAGAAACGAAACCTTCTTAAATCTTAATGAGATTAAAAAAACACTCTAGTAAATTATTTAATCACCAATAATTCAACAAGGTAAACCGCTAGAGAATAACTATAACTTTATAGTTTAAAATAAAGGAATTAAATAAAAATTAAAAATATTAATTGATTCAAATCAATGAGTTATATATTTAAAATTAATTAACCAATAAAAAACAAATAAATTAATAAAGAATTGCCCATTGTATTTCTTTGTAATAAAAGGTTTAATTCATAACCTATAAAACTTAAGTAAAAAACCAATGCAGAATGTTATATCAGCGTATCACCCCATCCTTTAGTTAAATTAAACGGCATGGATTTACGACTCAAAAACCTGCAATTAAAATAACTAACAAAACTAACATCACTCCCTCGTTTATCGCGATTACGCGCGAAACCAAGGACATTAGCCGGACTGGAATTTTGGATAAACTATGCAGCCAAATAAAGCTAAAGTAAGGGTTCATAGCAGTGACTCGCTAGCGGACACCATGACGCTTGATATTAATAAACTGGGGCGTCCTTATCATAAAATACCCAAAATTGTGGGTGATTACTTTGCTGTAATTGAGAATCAGATCAGCCTGTACTTTTTAAAAAAATATCGGGTTAATATCACATTAAAAGACATTAAATTTAAAGCAGATTGCCACTACAAGAACGCACAAATACTCAGCAGCCAAATAGGTAACATCGCCTTTGATATCGATCGTACTCTGCTACTGAATATCCTTAATGACTACTATGGCTTAACCAAAGAAAATAATATTACACCGTCTTTGGATAACACGCCAATAACCCAAACCGAAGAAAGATTAAAAAATAAACTAAGCATTGAAATAGCCATTCTGATCATGAATCAACCGGTGTTTGGTGAGCCACTGGTGATTAAAAGTAATAATTCTACGTCTATTGTTAAGTGGTCCTATCGTATGGATTTCCTATTAAAGGATTATGAGAACGGTGGTTTTACTCTACTGATTGACACTCCCCATGTCGACAGACTGCTCAATACATTAAATACCGAACAGCAAGGGGAAAAGAAAACTCAGGCTCTTTCAATAATACAATTTGATCGACTAGTGAGTCAGTTACCTATTCGGCTTACCAGCCAGTTAAGTTGCAGTAACCTGACTTTTGCGGAACTGATGGAGTTAAAAGAGGGCGATATTATTCCCACATTTCTACCAGAACGTTTTCCGGTAGTTATTGGTAAAGAAGCTTTATTTAGTGCGGTAGTGACTGAAAGTCGCGGCAAGCTATTTTTATCTGAATTTAATGACAAAACTAATGAGATAAATCATGACTGATACATCAATTGAACTTGGCAATGATATGGACTTTAACTTCGCAACAGCAGAGAACGGGTCAAGCATGTCCCAACCGTGTCCAGCCGAAACCGTTGAAACACCCGCAGTGGATAATCGCTGGTATGAACAGCAACGTAAAATGTCACTGTTCAGCCGCATTCCGGTCACCCTCACGCTGGAGGTCGCCTCGGTGGATATCCCACTCTCCGAGTTAATAGCCGTGAATAATGACTCGGTGATTGAGTTAGATAAACAGGCTGGCGAGCCACTGGATATCAAGGTCAATGGCATTATGTTCGGTCAGGCTGAAGTGGTCGTGGTCAATGAGAAATATGGCCTGCGTATTATTAGCTTCAACAGCCAAGGCTTGGGTGAACTCACGTTATGATCTTAAACCGCCTGCAAGCTATAACACCCACCACCATAAGTCGTGGTCTGTTATTCAGTGGATTATTGTTCAGCGGATTATTGTATTCCCCTCTTCTTCTGGCACAGGAGGGGGGCGTTACGCTATTCAGCACCACGCAAACGGCTGCCGGTCAGGATTATAACGTCAAGATTGAAATCTTGATCCTGATGACGCTGCTCGGCCTGCTGCCCATCATGATGCTGATGATGACCTGCTTTACTCGCTTTATTATCGTGCTGGCAATATTGCGCCAGGCATTGGGATTACAGCAAAGCCCCCCCAATAAGGTGCTGACTGGCATTGCACTGGCGCTGACTTTATTGGTTATGCGCCCGGTATGGACCAAGGTCCATCAGGATGCGGTCATTCCTTTCCAGAATGATGAAATCACCTTGCCGCAGGCGCTGGCACGGGCAGAAGTTCCGCTAAAGAACTACATGCTGGCACAAACCAGCACCAAATCACTGGAACAGATGATGAGCATTGCTCAGGTCAATGGTGAACCACAACAGCAAGATCTGACGGTGGTAACACCGGCCTATCTGCTCAGTGAGCTGAAAACCGCCTTCCAGATAGGTTTTATGATTTACATTCCGTTTCTGGTCATTGACCTGATTGTCGCCAGTATTCTGATGGCGATGGGCATGATGATGCTGTCACCGTTAATTGTCTCCTTGCCATTTAAATTAATGTTGTTTGTGTTATGCGATGGCTGGACATTGATAGTGGGTACGCTAACCGCCAGCGTGCAGGGTCTATAGCATGATGACCACGGACATTGCCGGGGACATCATAGCCGCCGGGCTGCATCTGGTATTGATCATTTCTGTGGTTGCCATCATCCCCAGCTTGTTAACCGGGCTACTGGTTAGCATCTTTCAGGCCACCACGCAGATCAATGAGCAAACACTCAGTTTCCTGCCACGTTTGGTGATGACCATGCTGGTATTGATCTTTGCTGGCAAATGGATGATGACCAAACTGAGTGACTTCACCATCGCTATTTTCCAGCAAGCTGCACAGTTGGTTGGGTAAATACAAATGGGAATCGATATTCAAATGCTCACCACGCCCGTATTCGCACTCTGGCTACCCTTTGTCAGGATCCTGTCGTTTTTGCATTTTTGCCCGGTTATCCAACATCAGGCGTTTACCCGCAAAGCGAAAATTGGCAGCGCATTACTGCTGGCCGTGCTGATAACCCCAATGCTCAGTCAGCCTGTCATTCTCGGTGAGTTACTGTCGATAAACTCACTCTTACTGACTGGTGAACAACTTCTGTGGGGCTGGTTATTTGGTTCAATGTTGCAATTGGTTTTTGCCGCATTGCAGGCCGCCGGTCAAATTTTATCGATGAATATGGGCTTAGGTATGGCGGTGATGAACGATCCCACCAGTGGTGCCTCAACTACCGTGATTTCGCAGATCATTTTTGTCTTCAGCGCACTGCTCTTTTTTACGCTTGATGGGCATTTACTGTTTATCACCATCCTATACAAAAGCTTCAGTAGCTGGCCGATGGGGGAAGCTATCAATGAATTCTCACTGCGCTCACTGGCGTTGAGCCTGGGCTGGATTATGTCATCCGCCACACTGCTGGCACTGCCGACCACCTTTATCATGCTGATCGTTCAAGGATCTTTTGGCTTGCTGAACCGTATTTCCCCTACCTTGAACCTTTTCTCACTGGGCTTCCCGATAGGCATGCTGTTCGGCTTGCTGTGCCTATTGTTATTGGCAATCAATGTTCCCGATCATTATCTCAATTTGACCAACGAGATCCTGAGCCAACTTGAACGGATGAAGGTGCACTGATGTCATCCAGCAGTGGAGAAAAAAGTGAACAGCCAACCAGCGGCAAGCTGACTAAAGCCAGAAAGAAAGGCGATATACCACGTTCGAAAGATGTCACTATGGCCGCAGGATTAGTGACCTCGTTAGTCACGCTGACACTGTTTCTTCCCTATTACAAGGAGTTGATTCGCGAGTCATTTTTAACGGTTGGCCGTATGGCGGGCAAGATAGATGACCCCGCCGCACTGGAACAGTTGCTGCTGACTAATCTGTTTATCTTTTTCAAATTTTTGCTCACTCTGGCCCCTATCCCGTTGGCCAGTATATTGGCAACGCTCATTCCCGGTGGCTGGAATTTCACCCCGGTAAAACTGATACCTGACTTTAAAAAACTCAGTCCGTTGGCAGGTATCAAGAAAATATTCTCTGCCAGTAATGGCACAGAAGTACTGAAGATGCTGGCTAAATGCAGCATCGTGCTTTACACCCTATACCTGATGGTCAACAGCTCACTGGCAGATTTGTTGCGTTTGCAAGCATTGCCCTTACAGCAAGCCATTACCGAAGGGTTCACCCTATATCACAGTATCTTGGTATATTTCATTACTATTATTGTCGTATTTGCCGCAATTGATATTCCACTGAGTCAATATCTCTTCACCAAGAAAATGAAAATGACCAAACAGGAGGTCAAACAAGAACATAAAAGTAATGATGGTAATCCAGAAATTAAAGCCAGAGTTCGCCAGTTACAACGCCAGTTTGCCATGGGGCAAATTAATAAAACCGTACCTGATGCTGACGTTATTATTACTAACCCAACGCATTTTTCAGTGGCATTGAAATACGCCCCAGAGAAGGCCAGCGCACCTTATATTGTGGCAAAGGGGAAAGATGATATTGCCTTGTATATTCGGCATGTGGCTAAGAAACACAATATTGAAATTGTTGAGCTTCCTCCTTTAGCTCGTGCTATTTACCATACCACCAAGGTCAACCAACAAGTCCCAGCCCAGCTATATCGAGCCATCGCTCAGGTACTGACCTATGTCGGACAGGTCAAGTCCTGGCGCTCCGGGTTGGCAAATAAACCGGTATTAAATACCCACCTTGGTATTCCCAAAGAGATGCAGAAATTCCATGATGAAAAATAAACTTAATTATTTTGCCAATGTATTTAGAGAGACGCACGTCACTGTGCCAATATTAATTCTTTGCGTACTGGCAATGATTATATTACCGCTATCGCCTATCGTATTGGATATTTTATTTACTTTTAATATTGTGCTGTCAGTGTTGGTGCTATTAGTCAGTGTAAACAGTAAACGCCCACTGGATTTTGCAATATTTCCCACCGTATTGCTGATTGCCACTTTAATGCGCTTAACCTTGAATGTGGCATCAACCCGAGTGGTGTTACTCAATGGACATGAGGGGGTCGGTGCAGCCGGTAAAGTCATTGAAGCTTTTGGTCAGGTGGTAATCGGCGGCAACTTTGTGGTTGGCTTTGTGGTGTTTATCATTCTGATGATCATTAACTTTGTCGTCGTAACCAAAGGCGCTGAACGAATTTCTGAAGTATCCGCACGCTTTACCTTAGATGCGCTGCCGGGTAAGCAAATGGCTATTGATGCTGACCTTAACGCCGGGCTAATCAATCAGGAACAGGCACGCCTACGCCGTAAAGAAGTCGCCAGCGAAGCTGATTTTTACGGCGCAATGGATGGTGCATCCAAATTTGTTCGTGGTGATGCTATCGCCGGTATTATGATTCTGGTGATCAATGTTATCGGTGGTATCTGTATCGGTATCTTTAAATACGATCTCAGTGCCAGCCAGTCGTTCCAACAATATGTTTTGCTGACCATCGGTGACGGCTTGGTGGCGCAAATTCCCTCATTGTTGTTGGCAACCGCGGCGGCGATTATTGTTACCCGAGTGAGCGATGGCGGAGACATGACTGATGAAATCAAAGATCAGTTACTGGCAAAACCGACCATCTTATATGCCGCAGCATTCGTGATGTTCATACTCGCCATCGTGCCGGGGATGCCCCATCTTGCCTTTCTCAGCTTTACCGGATTACTCCTGTTCGCCGCTTGGCAGCAAAGTAAAAAAATTCAGCAAGCAGATGCTGAACCCGATCTTACGGCCCTCAACCTGAACCTCTCTGAAGATAATACGCTGAACCTCAATTGGGACAGCATTCCTGTAATAGAACCTATTGGCCTGAATCTGGGGTATAAACTGGTCACTCTGGTTGATGAAGCCAAAGGGCGGCCACTGATCCAACGCTTGCGTGGTGTGCGGCAGATCATCTCCGAAACCTGCGGAGTGCTGTTACCTGAAGTCAAAGTACGAGAAAACTTCCGCTTAAAGCCCTCTCAGTACACCATCAATGTTAATGGCGTCAAAGTGGCGGATGGCGAAGTCTATATTGATAAGCTGATGGCTATTCCCACCGCAGAACAATACGGAGAAGTCGATGGCGTGTTGGCAATCGATCCGACTTATGGACTGGCCGTTGTGTGGGTAGAACCGCAGAATAAACCGATCGCATTAAACTTCGGCTATCAGCTGGTTGATTGTGCCAGTGTTGTGGCTACCCATGTGAATAAAGTGGTGCGGGACCATTTATCCGAGTTATTTAATTATGATGATATTACTCAATTACACCAGCGACTTGAATCACTGTCACCACGTCTGGCAGAAGATCTGGCTGCCACATTGAATTTTAGCCAATTGTTGAAAGTGTATCGTCAGTTATTAACCGAAAATGTCTCGTTGAAAGATATTGTCACCATTGCCACCACCTTGGTAGAAAGTGCTAATGTGACCAAAGACTCACTGTTATTAACCTCAGATGTGCGCTACGCATTAAGGGCGGGGATCGTCAATGGCATCAATGGTGACGATAAGAATTTGGCGGTTTATACCATTAATAATAAATTAGAGAATATATTACTGAGCTCACTAAATCAGGCGCAGCAAGCAGGGAAAGTCATATTGGATAATTTCCCAGTCGATCCAAATATTCTAAGTCAGTTACAACAAAATATGCCGATCATTAAAGAACAGATGAAAGCAGAAAATCATCAACCTATCCTATTGGTGACACCACAGTTACGGCCATTGGTGGCCCGTTATGCACGCTTATTCTGTAATGGATTAAATGTGTTGTCTTATAATGAAGTACCCGATGATATGGCATTGAATGTGATAGGCACCTTAGAGTAAAAGATTATTAAACTTTTTCATATAACCAAAGTAATTGGCGCTATAGCCAGGCAGTAAGCCCCTACTGCGCCAATTACGCAGGATATAATTAGTTATCCATAAAAGTTTGTTGCCACTCGATAATGGTTTTTGGTCTTTTATCTTTATCTTCAGGCACATTAGTAAAATAGTGAACCCGCAGAGTACCGTTCTTCTCTGGCGCGACATAGGCAGCCCATATCAGGCCGGTACGGCTATACATAATTATTGACGCCCGTTTATTTGCGGCACCTCGTACCCAAGTAGATAATACTTTTGCCCCTCGGGTATCGAGATCATGGCTATAAATATAGACATTGGCTGAAGCAACAAATTGAGCATAGTGATCACCGACTAGCCCACGGAAAGATTGATCAACAGCAGCATCACTAAAGATACCGATCGAGAGTAAAGTGGGGGCTTCGCGCGGATCCTTTTCTGCCCGAACGTACTGCCCGTCAATAAAGACATCTTTTGGCATCGAAATACGACAACCCCAACTGCCATTACTGTGCACCTGAAAAGAGCCATCTTTTATCGGGATCAACAGTAATCGGCAACTCGCTGTATTTTCAATGAGATCGACGACAGCCAACCCTTCAACTTTACGCGCCTCTGCCCTGAACTTACCGGTATTCTCACCCGACCAGGCGCGGCTATCAATACTGAACCCCCACTCGGCAACCTGGTTGATTTTAATAATCCCCCCGCGATCATTGCCTTTGGTGATATTCCACCATTGCCCATTCCAATCAAAATTTTTATCAATATCAGACATAGAAGCGATGCCCTGAAAATAAGCACGCTGGATACAGCTATCACTGGTACAACTGTTGAGGGCTTTCTCCCATGTTTGTCGCTGCTGATACACTGTTTCTGTATCATATTTAACCAACATGTCTTGGTAAATATCACTAAATGTCTGATCCAGCCAGTGTAAATCCTCATTACTGCATACTGTGTATTCAACCGGTGTTGCTGCCCGTTGGCAGTTAATGGCAAAAGATGACGATGAAATAATCATCGCCAATAAAAATAAAAAGCCACGAAAATGAGCAATTTTCATTATTTAACCTGATAAAAGCATGGATTTTTTATTATTGCAAACTAATAATAAGGTAGATTACTATATCGTTTCATCACTAAATCGGTAATAGAAAACCACCAGATATCGCTGATTATCAATGATATCCGATGGTTGTTCTCTACTATTATTACGACAATAGTTCTTATTTCTTAAATTAAATCAAATTTTAACTAATAATTAACAGTTTGCATATTATCCGATAAATTAAAAACAGAGACGGCTTTAGCCAGTTGACGAGCCTGTTCTTCTAACGAGGCGGCAGCGGCGGCGGCCTCTTGTACCAAGGATGCATTTTGCTGCGTGACACCATCCATCTCTGCTACAGCCTGACCAATTTGGCTTATCCCACGACTTTGTTCATCCGAAGCGGCAGCGATCTCTCCCATAATATCAGTCACATTAGTCACTGCCTGAACGATACTGTTCATTGTTTCCCCTGCTTCTGAGACTTGCCGTGAACCGATATTAACGCGGGATACTGATTCACTGATCAGCCCTTCGATTTCTTTAGCTGCTTGCGCACTACGTGCCGCCAAATTACGCACTTCGCTGGCCACTACGGCAAAACCACGCCCTTGTTCACCGGCACGCGCCGCTTCAACCGCCGCATTCAGCGCCAAAATATTCGTCTGGAAAGCGATACTGTTTATCACACCGATAATATCCGCAATACGGCGTGAACTTTCCGTAATATTGCTCATAGTAGCTACTACATCATTAATAATACGCCCACCATTTTGTGCGATTTCCGATGCATTTTCAGCCAATTTGCTGGCCTGATGAGCATTTTCAGCATTTTGTTTCACCGTTGCATTTAGCTGCTCCATACTGGCTGCCGTTTCTTCCAGTGCCGCTGCTTGCTGTTCGGTACGTGAAGAAAGATCGGCATTTCCTGCTGCAATTTCACCTGCTCCGGTATAAATCGCATCAGTACTATTGCGAATAGTTGATACTGTATTCACCAGACTATTTTGCATTTCACGTAAATAAGGAATCAACTGCCCAATACAGTTACGGCTAAATTCGGCCATTGGCTGGCCCAATTGCCCTTCAGCTAAACGTTTAAAATGCGCTTTAATTAAATTCAGTGGACGCACCAGGAAGTTAACCAGATAACAGTCAGTCAGGAACAGAATAATAATGCCCGCAATTAATGCCGCCAGTAGCGCCCGCTGACACCATGTGACTAATGATGTAACTCGCAAACTGGCAGCCTCGGTTACTTTATCTACAGCCGAATTATACTTCTCTACTGCGGCACCAAACTCGCGGCTGAGTGGTGGATAGTCGTTATTAAACGAACGTTGGAAATCTTCATAGCGGTTTTCGCTGACCGCCTTAAACATCGGATCGATCCCTTTACTTAATAATATCGACCAACTTTGAATAGTTTTATCTGTCAGTGACGGCTCTACGGCTTCATGGGTTTGTAGCTTAAATTTAGCCAAAGCCTCTTGGGTATTTTTAAGCGCTACACCTGCAGAGGCCAATTCACGATCGGCCTCTGCCGTTACGCCATTTTGCCGATAAGCCGCCGCACGGATTAAACGAGTAACCACGCGAAAATACTGGTCATTACCTTGGTTAACGATATTAACGCTTTTCTGTTGGTTAGAACTTACCTGTAAAGAATATGTTAATTGGTTAAGTGAAAATAATGTAAAAGCCGAAACCCCACCCCAGAGTAACAAAAATACAACAAGAATAGATAATAACGCCATCCTGATGGTGATATGTTTTAAAAAATTCACGGGAATACCCTTTTATTTTATTTTTTAGTTTATTTCCTTGATATTTCAAGGTGTTTATCGCTGATAACCCCGTAGGTAAAAAGGTTAATTACCAGAATTAATCACTAAAGTAACATAAAATCAATACAAAAGATCAAGGCAACCGATCAACATTAAATAGCCTATTGATTTAATCTATTAAAATGTAAATAACATTCGCTTATTTTAATCATGGAATGATTAAAAACTCTCAACTATCGCCCTTAGTAAGGTATTTGTTTTGAATATAAATACAGCACTATTTTACCTATTAACTATTGGGACTATAAGTCAATCAATTAATATACTTACAGAGAGACCATTACCTTACCCTGCCATAACAGAATTAAATACCTTATTAAAGAAGATTAGTCGCAATAAATATAATAATAACAAAAATTCAGTTATAACCATCAGGTGTGATATGTAGTGGAATTTAACTATTTATATACTCTGATTATTTTTCCGTATTTTAAACAAGGGAATAGGGTGGGGGAATAACCATTTTATTCATTGAACTATTGCCAAATATTTATCACCACACCCGCTAGCCCCATACCGTGATACTTTCTCTCGCAGGATAAAAATCGTACACCAACGATGCGTCACAAAATGAGGATATTGCGGTTAGATTATTACCATGCGGGTAACTTGTAAGCACTCCTGGTTTCTTCGGCTCATCATTACGCTGATGGGGCCGCGTGAGTATGGCCTCTTCAATACGATCCTTAGAGCCAACTCAAGTGTTATTCAACGCAGCGCCTCAAGATTGTCGCACAAGGATTGAGGGGTTGCTTTTGGTAACCTCAGAACACCTCAGTTCTTCCGGTGCAACGGAAGGTTAAGTTAACCTGATATGCATCAGCACCCGTTTCCCCATCCTCACAGACAACACGTTGTAGCCATTAAAACCAACGGCCTGCCCCAGCCAAAATTATTTATTGCGACCGATATTCGATATTTTCCGAGGCTAATACTTCAGTCCAGGGAACATCAGACAATTGAGACAATAGGCCCATGACCATCACGGCCTATCATCGATTAAAGATATTATATGGCTAAAACCTTTACAGTTTTTTCACTATTCTTCTATATTTACGACTTTACTTACCACAACAAATATTATATTTAATAAATTAAGATAAAAAAATATTAAAAATCACTAAAAACACAGAAGAACATTAATAAAATCATGGTTTTTCCATGCAATGCAAATAAAATAAAAATAAGAATGGATAATGAAAAATAATAAATAATAGTATAATCAAACTAAATACCTACTTGTTAAACACAATTACATCATGCAAGAATACGCCGGAAAGTTATTAAAAAGGTTGGAATGAAAAGATCTTAATAGTCTTGTCACTATTATTCATGACAGGTAACTTTCTTATAATACAGACGATATCAAAGAGAAATACTTCCTCAGTTTAAATAGAAGTGACTAAGAGCAAGACAAGCCCTTAAATGCTCAAAGAAGAAATATAACCAAAGTTATTGGCGCTGCAGGTAGATAACAAGCAGCAGCCTCGCAGGAACGAGCCCCACGAATGGGCCGAATCACGAGCGCAGCTAACACCTCTGCAATTTCAAAAACAAAGGGTATATACACCTTATATAGGATAGGTAGCCGTCAAGATGGAGACAAATGAGATTGTGTTTAAATTAGAAGGAACAGTGCTATTTTCTCCCGCACAACGTTGTTTAAATGGCCCTGATGGTTCGGTGGTAATATTAACTGAGAATAACCTTAGATTCTTACAACTACTGCTTAATGGCGTGACTGAAAAAGAACAAATTATCAATCAGGTATTGCGGGAACAGCGTGGTGCCGTTAGTGAAAGTAGTTATTATGGGCAACTCTATATGTTGCGCAAAGCATTCCTTCAGGTTGGACTGAAAGAATCCCTTATTCATACCATTCCGCGCAAAGGGGTGCGCTATACCGGTTCAGTCAGTCAGATAGCCGCCTCTCAGGAGCCTGAAAAGCTGCAATGCAGCGACAGCTCGGCCGTCACGATACCCGATAAAGCTCAAATTATAGGAGCAACCCTGCCTCTCAGGCATGTAGTGATATCGGAACCTCAGCCATTAGCCAAACAAAGTTTTTTACAAAGTGACCGTTGGAAGAAATTGATTTCTCTATTGGCATTTTTCTCTTTCTGCTGGCTCTCATTTCTCTCAGTTCTGGTCATTATTATCTTATTAAATGGGGATAATTCTCAGATTTAATACTAAAAATAAGATAAGTGTAATTTTAAAAGACTAAATAATGGTGAAAAAAGGATTTCCCGCTCAAGAAAATGTTTAATGGCTACCACTACGAACGAGGTGATAGTTAATAACTAAATTCGTAAAGTGGAAACATGAAGACTTAATATCTTAAGCAAAACGGGAAATACTCCCAATAACCATTTAACAAGGCACTCCTACTATGATGAATACCATGACTAAAGGCTATGTTACTGCGCAACTTAAAACTCAAGAATTTCTGAAAGATAATCGTGGCTCAGTTATTGAGTACGTTATGGTCATTGCATTAGCTGGTCTACTTATTGCTGCCGTTCAATCGCCATTAAATACACTGGTAACTGAGCTGGTTGCTGCGGCCAAGAAATCTGTAACTGGGAAGTAAAGTTTAACTACACAATATGGCAACTTGAGGTTGCCATATTGTGTACATTATATTTTAGGAAAAAAATTGGATATTATTACAATAACGCTAACTATATTGTTACTATTTCAATTGCTTTTAGTGTGTTATAGCGATATCCGTCACCGGATCATCAGCAATATAATCATTGTTACTATTACACTCAATACCCTAGGCTTTGGATTTTCTATAAACAACACGATTAATCTTGTCATTCCACTAGTTACGTTATTCATAGGCTATATTATATTTAGGTTTAAACTTATGGGGGGCGGTGATGTAAAACTAATTACAGTATTATTGTTTGCACTAACCACAGCACAATCACTGGATTTTATTATCTATACCGCAATTATGGGGGGGGTAGTGATGATCGCTGGTCTATTAGTTAATAAGAAAGATATTCAACAGAGAGGGGTTCCCTATGCTGTCGCAATCTCCCTGGGCTTTTTATTAGCAATATTCATTTAAATAGAAAAAATCACCTCCTGAGTAATAATAGAAAGGTTATTATAATGAATCGTAAGTTTATTTTATTATTTTCACTTTTGATTGTTGCAATAGGCATTGCCGGCATTCTAATGAATTTCGAAGATGATGTAAATATACCCTATGATTACGTCGATCTGAGAAAAGAAAAGGAAGTTAGCATCGTCCTGGCACAATCAACACATGATCTCTCTTCAGGTATTCTACTGGCTAAAAATGATTACGCACTAAAAACGATTACTGTGCCAGAAACAAGTCAGTTACTAAAAAGTGATATATCAAACAGTACAAATATCAACGGCCATTTATTGAAAACCAACCTTCTGGCGGGTTCTTATATCACAACACAGGTCCTAGTTTCACCTGATAGCAATGAATTCAATCACCTAAACTTACAACAAGGTGAAATAATTTATAAATTCGATGTAAAACAACAAGATGATTATTTACTGGATACCTTACATGTTGGAGATGTACTCGCATTGCAATTGAGAACACTTGAGACAGATAAAAAGAAAGGATTAGAGAATGGTATCACAATTAACACAAGAGACTTAAATGATAGGAAAATTCAGCTTTATTCATTAAATAAAATAATACCCACCATGAAGGTAATAAGAATAAAAAAGTATTCAACAGATGAGTTATCAGAAATAAATGACAAAAACCAGAAGACTGATGTGTTATTAACTGGTTATATAGCGGTTGTAATAAAAATAGAAGAAATCGATATCATACGCATAGCAGAAAAATCAGGTGACATATTCCTGATACCGAGTACCAAAGACGTAAATAACCAAACAATTAATTTGCATGACATTATACCAAAATTACGTACAACAAGAGAGCTAAGAGGATGAGGATACCCAATCCAGGATACATCAGCTTAAATAGGCTATTTTTTTTACTTGCCATTACAATGGTACAAATAGCAGTTAATAACGCCTATGCCAAACCTGTATATTTATCTATGGGTGAGTCTTATATTATAAAAACACAGGAAGAAATTGATACTGTATTTACCTCTGCCGCAGCCATTGCCGATTATGAGTTGGTTGGTAAAAATAGTATTATTGTCTATGCAAAACAAGAAGGAACCGCAGAGTTTATCTTATTTAACAAAAATAGCCATCCAATGATAAAAACAGCCATCTTGGTTAACAATATCATTAATGCCATATATAAAAGAATAAAGATTGAATATCCTGATAGCAAAATAGAAATAAATAAAATAGGTGATAGTTATATCCTAACTGGCCAGGCAGAATCAGAAGAGGCGAAAGATACCATCGTCAGTATGGTTGGTGAAGCGATAAACCACAAAAAAGAAAAAACTCATGAAGACCAATATATTAACGACCATAACTACTTAGGAGTGATTAATAAGATAAAATTACCTCGTCCTAATCAAGTCAATGTAAAATTAACCATAGCAGAAGTCACCAAAGATTTTAGTGAGAATATCGGCGTAGATTGGAGCACCATAGGAGAGTCTGTTGGCTCCTTCCAATTTTTAAAATTCAACGCAACAGGAATTAGCACATTAGTTCATGCTATTAATGATGATTCTATTGCCAGAATTTTGGCGGAACCTAATCTATCGGTATTATCCGGTGAAAGCGCCTCATTTTTAGTTGGTGGCGAGATACCTCTATATAATACAACTCAGAATAGTACTGTGATTAAATATAAACCCTATGGAATTAAATTGAGTATTTCTGCCAAAGTGAATAAAAACAATCAAATCCGCATTAAGGTGGATGAAGAAGTCAGTAACGTAGGCAAGAGATTTAATGTTGAAGGGGGAAGTGCTTACCCTACACTGGAAACACGTAAGGCAGCGACCACATTAGAATTAGCTGATGGTGAAAGCTTTATTCTCGGTGGTTTGATCACTAAAACTGAGAGAGAGTCACTTAAAAAGATCCCATTTATTGGTGATATTCCTATTTTAGGGGCCTTTTTTCGTAATGCACAGACTGAAAATAAACAGACCGAACTGGTGGTGGTTGCAACCGTTAGTCTGGTGAGGCCGCTTGCCGGAAAAGAAGTTGAATTACCGGATTTTATGCACACGTCAACACTAGAACGTTTTTTTAACTTTACTCATATTATGGAAGTAAAAAGAAAGAAACTCGCTAAGGATTTTTTACGGAAAGGAGGTTTCATAAAATGAAGTTATTAATATTGGGCGGAATTATCTTTTACCCCTGCCTTTCATATACAGTATTAACTATTGAACCAGATAAGAATGATCGCGCATTCTCTTTGACTAAAATAGAGATACCTGCAAAAAAAGTATCATCTGAATGCAAATCAGATAGCGCTAAAGAGAGGCATTGCCGATATCAACTCAATGATTATCGCACAAAGAAAGATAGCGAAATAGGATGTGCGACAAATAAAAATGAAATACATTCAAAATATAACAATCTAAGTAATGACTTTATCGGTGATGTATGCAATTAATTCTTAATAAAGATTTAATCAACAAAAAAGACAATAAAACAAAAAGAACTATTTCAATTATTTCCAACAGAAAATGGCTGTCGGAAGATGCATCAGAGAAAGTGCGTCTCGCCGGAATTAATGATTTAAAAGAAATTAATAAAGATATTTTTACGATGCCAACAATAAATTTACCTGATCAAACTATCGGTGTCATTATTGACATTGTACATAATGATGACATTGTGAAAATTTTAAACTTAATAAAAAGCCATGTACCCCGTGATTGCTGGTGTATCCTGGTCGGTGATATTGATTCAATTAGTATTGCTCAACAATTTATTGAACGTGGAATATTATATTTAAATATACAGTCACAGTTGCCTGAACTAACGCAGCATTTGCTCAAGGGTATTAATATAGAATCAGAAAGAAAAGCCTTTTTTATTAGCATCCTGGGCTGTAAAGGGGGGATAGGAACCACCCTGCTTAGCTACCATTTAGCCAATACAGTAAATCATATAAAGCAATTACCCACTTTATTATTACAAGGTAACCAAGGATCTCAGGATCTTGACCTTGTTACCGAAAAAAAAATGGTTTCTGAGATAACAGAACACAAAAAAAACCTTTTTATTATGTTCTGCCGAGGAAAAAAAATAAATGACATAGATGGAAAAACAAATAGCAATCACAACTTTATTGTATTTGATCAGCCAATTCACAATGCAGTGAAAGAGAGTCTTACTGATTATATTGAATATTCTAATTGTATTATTATATTACTAGATAATAGTATGGTGTCAGTTCGTGTTGCCAAAGAATTCATTGACATATATGACCGTTTTAAACGAGATAACCGACAGGCAACACGACTATTAGTTTGCTTAAATGAAAGCAGACCTATAACAAGAGAGATGCTAGATACTTCAGATATACCCTCATTACTAGGGCGTAAGATTGATATATGCATTCCTTATATGTATAAAACAAAAGAGTCGTTAAGTGACCAAAATTATTTTGGTCGAAAGAAAGACATAATAACTAAATTAGCTAAATATACCTTGGGTATAAGTATTGAGTCATCAGCCAATAGAAAATCATGGATCAATAAAATCATAAAATAAAAAACAAGGTAAAACATGAATATCTCACTCGTTATACAAGAAAAAATCCGAGAGAAAATGCTGGCTAACATTGATATAGATAAAGTAGAAAATCTGGTTGATGATTATAGCGAGCTTACTGGTTTGCTTTCACAAACATATTATGATTTGTTCAATGATAATGAATACAAATTAACCACGCAAGATCAGAAATATATTATTGCAATGATAGCCGATGAAATTACTGGTTTTGGTCCATTAAGAGAGCTTATGGAAGATGATTCCATCAGTGACATTATGGTTAATGGTCCTGAAAAGATATTTATTGAACGCCATGGGTTACTTACCTTAACGAATCACCGCTTTATTAATAATAGTCAATTGACTGATATAGCTAAGCGACTAATGCAAAGAGTAAACCGCCGTATTGATGAAGGCAGGCCCTTGGCCGATGCACGTTTAATTGATGGTAGCCGAATCAATGTTGCAATTAGCCCCATCACCTTAGATGGTACCGCCCTTTCAATCCGAAAGTTCAATACTAACAAGCGAAAACTAGAAGATTTGGTTGATATGGGAGCAATGAGCAGCGATATGGCTAACTTTTTGATCATCGCCGCCAGTTGTCGGGTCAATATTATTATCTCTGGCGGCACAGGATCAGGAAAAACAACATTACTAAATGCATTATCAAAATATATCGCTGAAAATGAAAGAGTGATTACCTTAGAAGATGCCGCAGAGTTAAATCTTGAACAACCGCATGTGGTTAGAATGGAAACACGGCTAGCAGGGCTGGAAAATACCGGACAAATCACGATGCGAGACTTAGTCATAAACTCACTGCGTATGCGCCCCGATAGGATAATTATTGGCGAGTGCCGTGGTGAAGAAACATTTGAGATGCTGCAGGCGATGAACACCGGTCACAATGGCTCTATGTCCACGTTACATGCTAATACTCCCCGCGATGCTATTGCCCGTTTGGAAAGTATGATCATGATGGGCCCGGTTAACATGCCCATATTTACCATTCGCCGTAATATTGCATCGGCTATTAATCTTATTGTGCAAGTTTCTCGCATGAATGATGGTTCACGAAAAGTACGCTACATCAGCGAAATTATGGGAATCGAAGGGGAAAATGTTGTATTACAAGATATTTTTTCATTTGAACCGTCCAAACAACGCGATGGACAAGGCAATATTCAAGGGAACTTTATTAATCATGGCTTATTTAGCCGTTCCTCTGTCAGGATAAATGCCGATATTTACGGACTATCAAATGAATTAAGCAGTATTTTTTCCACGGTGAAATGATGATTTACTATATTATAGCATCATCTGGCATTCTATTATTCTTACTGGTAAATATAAAATGGGTAAGAATAAAAAAATCCATTAGTAAACCCAGAAAAAAACACGCTAACAATGATTATTTTATACATTTATTTCCCAAGAAGGTATTTAATGAATGGATGCTTTATTTGGTAAATATTAACAAAAGTAAAAACAAAAAGCATATACTCATTCCTATCGGTTACGCTTCACTTATTTTTTTCGCAAACTAAATATGGTTTAATATTAATTTAATCATGGTGTTTATTTTTATATTAATTAGCACAATTTGCTTTCAAATACACTTTATGAGGAAAAACCATCACGTTCTCTTTATAAGAGACTTCCCTGAAGTTTTTCTGATGATTAACATGGCTGCCAGCAGTGGGGCCAGTATTAATCAAGTATTAGAACGTTGTGGAAAAGAAGTCTGTGGGCCACTGGGGTATGAACTAAGCCTTATTTGCCGCCGTTTGAATGTAGGTGAGTATCCTGAAACCGTTTTTAATGATGCATATCAACGTTTTCATTATCCCGAATTCTATTTTCTTATCACAATTATTTTACTTAATATGCAACAAGGCGGGCAATTAAGAGAACTCACTAGCCGTTTATCCCAAGTAATAACGAAAAGTAAAACTACTGAGCAGAAAAAAGCAGTTATGACGGCTCAAACAAGAATGTCAGTAAATATCATATCCGTTATGCCATTTGCATTTTCTCTTTTGCTTTATTTTATTGACCCAACCGTCATGGAGTCCATGTGGAACCATCCTATCGGTAGGGTTATTTTTTACTACATTATCTCTAGTGAAATTATTGGAATAACATTAGTAAGATCAATGCTTAGGAAAGCACTATGAATATATTATTATATACTATAATGGTACTATTTGGTCTGATTGCATTCCTGATGACAAGAATAAAATCAAATAAAATAATTACATATAATAAAATAAACAATAAAGACACCTTACAAGTAAAAAATGAAAGCAAAAAATCAGAAAATAAAAGCGACATGAATCTATCTTCGCTTATAAGATTACCTTATATTCTGTACAACATTATTTACTTCAAGATATTAATAGTAATTGTTTTCATAACAACCATGATTATATTAATAGCAATGAGAGTTATGGTGGTTAATACTATGAACTTACTTCTATTTGGTTCAACTATGTTTATAGCAACCATATACCTTCCTAGAATTGTAATAAAAAATATTGTGAGTAAGAAAATAAAATGTTTGTTACAGTCCCTACCTTTTTTTATTGATATTACCGCGGCATGTGTTCAATCAGGAATGACTATAGACAGCGCTCTGAGTTATTCAACAAAAAAATTCCAATTAATCAATACTGATTTAAGCTTAATAATGTCAAAAATCACTAAGCGAGCTGAAATTAATGGCTTAGAAAGTGCGATTAAAGAATTTCAACAATGTTCTAATGAAACAGAGATAAAAATGTTTTGTAGTGCACTGCAATACAGTATCAGTTTCGGATCTACTGTTTATGACCAACTTATTAAGTTATCTCAAGATATGCGAGAGATGCAATTACTCGTTACAGAGGAAAAAAACAGTAAATTAGCTACAAAAATGATGTTCCCTTTGTTTGTTTTTATTCTTATTCCTTTTGTCGTATTAGTCATATCACCCAGTGTCTTGGAGTTACTCAAGTATGTACAAACAATTTAATACAACTATTGCTGTTTCACTTTTCATCTTTATGATAAGTGGATGCTCTTGGAATAATGGTATGAGCAATAAGGAGTTTTCTTATCGTGAAAGTATCTTGCTAAAGGCAAATAATCATACCGGGTTAATCACCCTATACCGTAATAAGTTAAAACAACAAGAAGATGACACCATCAGATTAAAACTGGCTAACGCCTACTATCTTTCCGGTGACAGTAAATCATCTTTGTATTATTTACAGCCAATAATTCACAAGCCCAATAATGATATATACATATTGCAAGCTAAAAACTTGATTAATAACAATGATAATATTGGTGCAATAAAGGCTATAAATAAATCATTATCCCTTTCACCTAATAATGCAGAAGCACATAATTTAAATGGTATTGCATTAGCTAATAATGGTGAGATTCATAAAGCTAAACTGGCCATTGAACAGTCTCGGTCTTTATTTATTTCTGATGAGACAGCAATGAATAATATTGCTGTCGTAGCAATGCTTGATGACCGTTATATCGATTCAGTAAGAATATTACTACCTAATTATTTGGCGGGTAAACGAAACCCTTTGATGTTGCATAACCTGGTATTTTCTCTTATCCAAATGGGTGATGCAGCCTACGCAAAAAAGATTATTATTGCTGAAAAAATGACGAAGGATCCCGATGAATTGGTCTTAGCTTTAAGTCAAGTCGGTAACCTCCGTCAAGAGAATATTAGCGATGATGGTGTTTAGATGAATAAGATAAGAAAGCGATTTTTCCATTCAAATGAAGGCTCTATTGCTGTAGAGTTTTCTATTGTTATCGTTTTATTTATATTTACACTACTTTCGTGTGCAGAGATAGCACGTTTACTGTATATATCTGCCAGTCTGGATCTGGCAGTTTCAGAAACAGCAAAGTCGACCAAAAACAAAGAAATTGACTATAATATAACCTATCAGGAAACATTCCATCAAAAATTAATGCGACAGCAAGGTGTATTAGGTTCATTTATCACAGCAAATAACGCCATAATCGTCAATGTTTATTTTAGCAATAGCATTTCAGACATGTCTAATAATCTATCAAGCCTTACGAATAACAATAGAAATGAACGATACAGAGGTGAAAAACTGGCTCGCTATACAGTAAGTTACTTTTATCGCCCTATTTTTTTTCCGTTCCCTTCGTCCTGGACTAATATTTTATTAAAACGAGAGGTGATTTTTGCACAGGAAAATTAATAATGAATACTTTATTACAAACCGTGATGGCGCGATTATTGTCGAGTTTGTATTTGTCATTTTAATTATCACTATTTTTATAAAAACGCTGATTTCAGTGGCACAATATCAGTCAACTGTCGGTAAATTGGATCGTATTTCATATTCTCTGGCAGGGATAGTCAGGGAGCGCGATAGGTTATATGAAAATAGTAATATATTGACACAAAGTAATGTTAATCAATTAAATATACTGGCTAACAACATGTTATTAGCATCCGGTATAAACAATGATAACTTTGAAATAATGGTGGAAACATTACATTTTAACACTTCTACTCCTGAGGATAAGATTATTGACAATACAAAATCTGCATCACTTGGCTCAGAAACCTGTCTACCAACCAAGCCATTGCGTGAAATGGTAGATTTATCACCCTATGGCAATAGGGGCCGATGGATACCACTTTATCAAGTAACATTATGCTTGCCTGCCCCAGCTTGGTATCAGTCTCTATTTAGACTGACAGGAACCATTCCCGATATAAAATCCTCTGCCATAACTATTGAACGCTAATTAATCAATGATACTGATCCGCTCCCTCAACAGTAGAGGCTATTGATGCTAAAAAATTATTCTATTTATCGGAAAGCATGTAATTTTATTGAATTTATTAAAAATAAACAAGGTGCCATATTATTGCCCTTTGTTATGTTTTTACCTGTTTTTATTGGGTTACTATTTTTATTTTTTGAAATTTCACAATATTTACAAAAAAAAGCCAAACTCTCTGATGCTATTGAGCAAGCAACATTAGCTCTGACAGTAGAGAACAACAGTAATAATCCGAATGATTCCCAAAGAGCAAAAAACACTGCATTGGTAACTTATTATGCTAATGCCTACCTGCCATCGGACGTATTTTCCATACCGGAGATCGACATAATAACTCGTGCCACTCATCTTGAATACCGAGCAGCAACTACTCTGAGTTACGCGCCTAAATTCTTAGCCAAGAATTTTATACCTAACATAGATAAAAACATCAGTGTGACCGATAATGCTATAGCCAGAAAAAATCTATTTGTAGCCCCTACAGAGGAAACTGATGTGGTTTTTGTTGCGGATTATTCCAGTTCGATGGAAGAAAAATTTCGCGGTGACTTAAGCAATAAAAGTAAGATAGATTATTTAAGAGAGATATTTGAACGGTTAAATAACACTATATTAAAGAATAGCAATACTAATACTATTGGATTTGTACCATTTTCATGGGGAACTAAAATTATTATCGGTGACAAACAACACTCTAATACATACTGCCATTTCCCTTTTGCATCTAAAAAAAACAGCTCTATAGATGAACAAATAAGAGCACATAATGCAACAAGTAAACCAATGGCCATTAACCATGCACCAATACAAAAAATAATTGAAAGTAATATTGATTTTGATGAAACCATTAAATCAATAACTGACCGATATAAAGAAATTAATATTGATATAAAAGACATTACTTATAATAGTATCTGTTTGAAAGGTTCTGATGCATATGTATTAAAATCAGACTACCATAGTAAAGAATTGATTGATAATATAATTGCGATGAAACCTTATGGTGCAACATTAGTGAGTTCAGGAATATTGGTTGGAAATAATATTTTTAAAAAGTCAGATAATAATAAATTAATGATAATTCTGTCAGATGGTGAGGATACTTATTTAGAGATTAATGTTAGTAAAAGGCTGATTGAAAAAGGGATGTGTGAAAAAGTTAAAGCAAATGACATAAAAATGGTATTTATTGGAATTGGATATAAACCCGGTAGTATTGATTGTAAAGATTGCGTCGGAAAAGGAAATTATTTCGAGGCTCATAATGCCCATGAACTCGAAACCGACCTTCGGCAGGCATTAGGGGTAACAGAAGCTCGTGAAGTCGGCCACAATATGCCGAAAGACTAATATCAGGCGCAGTAACAGTAACCGCGCCTGTTGCAGGTTATTTCGCGCCGCCCGCTTCCATTCCGACTAATCCAACTTTGAGGTAACCTGATTTGCGCAGTGCATCCATCACACTCATCAAGGTTTCATAGTCCACAACTTTATCCGCTTGGAAGAAAATGGTGGTCTCTTTATTAGATTGGGTCATTTTGTCCAATGCCACTGCTAATGTATCGCGGTCGACCTGCTGGTCACCAACGTAAAGCTGGTTGTCAGCTTTGACAGTCAGAAATACCGGTTTCTCTGGCCGCGGCTGTGGTACCGCTGAAGACGCCGGTAAATCCACTTTGATATCTACCGTTGCCAGTGGTGCTGCCACCATAAAGATAATCAGCAATACCAGCATGACATCGATAAACGGTGTCACGTTAATTTCGTGCAGCTCACCGCTTTCATCGAGGTTATCGTTCATCCGCATGGCCATATATCACCCCGCACGCAATTGGTGAGGAAGCTTCGATGACTTTGCTTCAGCACTGCTGGCCAGGTCAAGATCACGACTTAACAACAGTAATACTTGTGCTGCGACATCCCCCACCTGAGCACGATAAGTCCCCATCAGGCGAGCAAAAATATTGTAGATAACCACGGCAGGAATTGCCGCTACCAAACCTAATGCTGTTGCCAGTAAGGCCTCAGCGATACCCGGCGCAACAACAGCCAGATTAGTGGTTTGTGAGTGAGCAATGCCGATAAAGCTGTTCATGATGCCCCAAACCGTACCAAACAACCCAACAAAGGGTGAGATAGCACCAATAGTTGCCAGGAAGCCATTACCTTTACCCATCTCACGACTAATCGCGGCCACACGACGCTCTAGACGAAAAGCAGTACGTTCTTTAATACCATTATTGTCGTTCGATTCTTCTGACAATAAGCGCTCATTCTGTGCTTCACGCAGTAATATGCCGCTGATGCTGTCTTGGGCAAATGCTTCTGCTCGCTCAGACGCGGTATCCAGGTCGGTCACTGCGCCAATGATTCCATGCTCTTGCTGTAAGCGGCGGCGGGCGCGGAATAATTCAGTACCTTTAGAAAACAAAATGGTCCAGGTTACAATTGAGGCCAACACCAGACCCATCATTACACCTTTGACCACCACATCTGCATGTTGATACATTCCCCAGACGGATAAGTCCATTGCCAATCCTTGTGGTGCGGGGGTGATTAGCGGCTGAACCATCGGGTCCTGGCTGGCGGATGCAACAACCTCGTTATTTGTCGCTACCGGCGTAATTTCCGGTGTAGGTAACGGTGTTGATGTCGCCGTTGTTGGTGTCGCAACAGAGGCCGCGACTGCACTGCTATTGCCTGACACGGCTTGTGCATGGCCGACTAAACCTGTCACCAGCAATAATGCCATTGCGCCTTTTATCATTCTGCCACCCACGAATGATTTATCTTTAATCTTTTTTCCCGCTATTTTCACGCTGCGCCTCCACCCAATATGCATATCAATTTAAGGACGAAATCAGATGCCGATCATATCAAACAAACAGGGGATTGATAGTAATTATCATTAGTATTTACGCCGTTTTTTGAGAAAAAAAGAGAACTCCTCTAATATCAGGGAGTACGCCGCCGAACAAAGCGGATAAGGCTTTTAGCTGTACATTATGGGTTACATTAAATGTAAAAATGGGAACTTATTGATTGAATTGAGAAACTGCCAGATAATATATCTCCCCGTTATAGCTCCTTAATAAACGCCCTATTTCGCCACTTATGCAGAATTTTTCTATCACAAAATCATAGAAAACAGTGGGTCGCCCTCTTTAGTTTTTTTCATGTTAAAAGCTGCTCCCTCGCTACAGTCATCATGCTAACGTAAGGAATACATCCCCATAATGAATGCTAGCCAGGAAATAGTAGGCATAGCTTATAAAAAGGTGACACCGCGATCATGTCTGCAAACCAACCAACCACAAAAAAACTGGAAACAACTTTAGTCAACGCGGGCAGGAGTCAGAGATTCACCCAAGGCTCGGTCAATACAGTGATCCAACGAGCATCATCTCTGGTTTTCGATTCAGTTAAAGCCAAAAAACATGCCACTATCAATCGGGGAAATGGCGAACTATTCTATGGCCGCCGTGGAACACTGACGCATTTTTCCTTACAACAGGCAATGACCGAGCTGGAGGGTGGGGCAGGTTGCGTGCTTTATCCGTGTGGTGCCGCCGCCATCAGTAATGCTATTTTATCATTTGTTTCAACCGGTTCACATGTACTGATGACCGGTTCTGCCTATGAGCCGGCGCAAAGTTTTTGCGATAAAATTCTGTCGCGCATGAATATCACCACCACCTACTTTGATCCGATGATTGGTGCTGGGATAGCCTGCCTGATTACGCCGCAAACTAAAGTTGTCTTCCTTGAGTCACCCGGTTCTATCACCATGGAAGTGCAAGATATTCCGGCGATGGTGAAAGCCATCCGTGCCGTTTCCCCAGAAATTATTATTATGATGGACAATACCTGGGCTGCAGGTGTGCTGTTTAAAGCATTGGATTTTGATATTGATATCTCCATCCAATCAGGGACTAAATATATTATTGGTCATTCCGATGCGATGCTGGGAATTGCCGTTGCTAACGCCCGTTGCTGGGAAAAACTGCGCGAAGACTCGTATCTGATGGGGCAAATGGTTGATGCAGACACCGCCTATCTGGCCAGCCGTGGGCTGCGAACGCTGAACGTTCGGTTAAAACAGCATGAGAAAAGCAGTATCGAGATGGCGAACTGGCTGGCTCAACGTCCGGAAGTTGCTGCGGTCTATCACCCTGCATTACCTGACTGTAAAGGTCATGAATTTTACCTGCGGGATTTTACCGGCTGTAATGGCTTGTTCTCTTTTGAATTAAAAGAAGAATTGACTCAGCAACAGTTAGAAGCCTATCTCGACCATTTTAGCCACTTCAGCATGGCCTTCTCATGGGGTGGTTTTGAATCCTTGATTCTGGGTTATCAGCCGAAGGATATCGGTGCAATACGCAAGTATGATGGCAAAGGGATAAAAGGCTCGTTGTTCCGTCTTCATATTGGTTTGGAAAATGTGCAAGATTTGCAGGACGATTTAGCCGCTGGGTTTGAGCGCATCAAAACAGTACTGTAATCGTTTCTGATCGGTACGACCCATTAATGCGCGGCAACAATATCCGCGCATTAATTCTCTCTTACACAAAAAACATCAACAGCGCAGTGGTATCCCCTCCCAAATGCAGTTATTGGGGAGAAGATCAATGTGGATCAGCAGCAATACGGATACACTAGGTTAGTCCTTACCAACCATATCCTCACTCGATAGGCAAACAGAAATGGATGTATTACGCGAAATCCTTCATGCCTTATGGCAGCAGGATTTTAGTAAACTTACCGACCCTAATGTAATTTGGGTCATTTACGGCATACTCTTTACCACCTTATTTTTAGAAAACGGTTTGTTACCGGCTTCTTTTCTCCCCGGTGATAGCTTGTTGTTATTGGCAGGTGCATTAATTGCCAAGGGCGTTATGGCATTCTTGCCCACCATGATCATTCTGACCACCGCGGCCAGCCTGGGTTGTTGGTTAAGTTACCTGCAAGGGCTGTGGTTGGGAGATACCAAAGTGGTGAAAAGGTGGCTGTTACAGTTACCCGTGCATTATCGCCAACGCGCTCATACCCTGTTTGTGCGCCATGGTTTAGCAGCCCTGATCATTGGCCGCTTCCTCGCTTTTGTGCGGACCTTATTGCCAACGCTGGCAGGTATTTCCGGCCTAAACAGCACCCGTTTTCAGTTCTTTAACTGGTTAAGCGGGCTGCTATGGGTTGGCAGCGTAGTTGGGTTGGGGTTTTCTCTTAGCCATATCCCATTCGTTAAGCATTATGAAAATCAGGTCATGACCGCGCTGATGATTTTACCGATTGTCTTATTGCTGGTCGGTTTAGTCGGCACATTGGTGCTGGTGTGGTGTAAACGTAAAAGTGTGACTGAGTAGTGGGCTGCTCTTTTCACTATGGGGATGCCCTTACTCAGGCAGTCAAACGGCGCTCAGTGCGCCGTTTCTTGTGCCTCTAAGCTGCTAAAGATCAGTTAGTCCGCAGCTTTGCAACCTCTTCACTGGGTGTCAGGCCGAAATAGCGTTTAAACTCACGGCTGAACTGCGAAGCACTCTCATACCCCACTTTGTTTGCTGCTGTACTGGCTTTTAGCCCATCGTGCAACATCATCATCCGTGCACGATGCAGCCGGTAAGATTTCAGATATTGCAGCGGCGAAGTATTGGTCACCGCTTTGAAGTTGTGATGGAACGCTGAAACACTCATGTTCACATCTGCCGCTAATTGCTCGACATTCAGGTTATCTGCAAACTGATGTTCAATACGCCGTAGTGTTTTGGTGATTTGGGTGAAATGCCCATGGCGATTAACCAGCGCCTGCAATGCCCCGCCGCACTGACCGCACAGCACATAGTAGATAATTTCTCGCACAATTTGTGGGCCAAGCACTCGAGCATCTCGCGGTTTGGACATCACATCCAGTAACCGCTCAGTGGCACAGAGCATCTCTTCAGTCAGAGCCGATGAGTTGACGCCAGAGGTATTGCCGAAAGGTTTATCCAACTCATCATCACCAATATCTATGAGCAAATCCTGTAGCATTTGGCTGTCTATATGAATTGAAATCCCTGCCAGCGGTACTTCAGGGCTGGCAAAGGTTTCACATTCAAACGGCAGTGGCACCGTCAGGATCAGATAGTTTTTGGGGTCATACTGAAACACTTTACTGCCCAGGTAACCGACTTTGTGCCCCTGAAATATAATCACCACACTGGGGGTGTACATTACCGGGGTGCGCGGTTGATGGACAGTGGAGTACAGAATTTTCACCCGTGGCACCGCTGAGGGCGTTAAACCATTCCCCTGAGCCAAACGGGTAATCTTTGCCGCCATCTGTGCCTGAATATCGTTGACCTCACCCATTATGTTCTCACCTGTTTCTGTTCTCTGAGGTAATCTATCATCTAAAACTATTTGACATAAATTGTGCAATATTTGCCGGTTTTTCTACAGTGCTTTGGAGAAATAGGCAAGAGCAAGGCAGAAATGTGCATTGAGATATGACGCTGAGTTGCCGACAATAGTTGCCAATGATACGGCGACAAACAATTATTGCACCACTCGTTAATTATCTTCATTAGAACGTTCATCACCCCTAAGCTGGAAGACAAATCATGCAAAATTTTACCCTTCACACCCCGACTAAAGTGCTGTTCGGTACCGGTCAGATAGCACAACTGAGTAAAGAAATTCCTGCTGATGTCCGTATCTTGATTACCTACGGTGGCGGCAGCATTAAACAAAATGGCGTGCTGGATCAAGTGCATAATGCGCTGAAAGGCTTTGATTTCCTGGAATTTGGTGGTATTGAGCCGAACCCGACTTACGAAACGCTGATGAAAGCGGTTGAGGTTTGTCGAGCAGAGAAAATTAACTTCCTGTTAGCCGTGGGTGGCGGTTCAGTATTGGATGGGACCAAGTTCATTGCTGCGGCGGTAAATTATCCACAAGACCCATGGCATATACTGCAAACTACCGGCAGCGATATAAAAGAAGCGTTGCCAATGGGTTCAGTATTGACCTTACCTGCCACTGGCTCTGAAGCCAACAACGGCGCGGTTATCAGCCGTCGCAGTACCGGTGATAAGCAACACTTCTTCTCACCCCATGTGCAGCCACTTTTTGCCGTACTGGACCCGGTTGTCACTTATACCTTGCCACCGCGTCAGGTTGCTAACGGCGTTGTCGATGCTTTTGTTCATACCATTGAGCAATATCTGACTTACCCGGTTGATGCGAAAGTACAGGATCGTTTTGCTGAAGGGCTACTATTAACCCTGATTGAAGAAGGTCCAAAAGCCTTGACCGACCCTGAAAATTACAATGTGCGCGCCAATATTATGTGGAGCGCCACCATGGCATTGAATGGTTTGATTGGTGCCGGTGTGCCGCAAGACTGGGCGACCCATATGCTGGGCCACGAACTGACAGCCCGTCATGGCCTGGATCATGCGCAGACACTGGCGGTAGTGTTGCCTGCACTACTGGTGGCGAAGAAAGAGCAAAAGCGCGCCAAACTGCTGCAATATGCAGAGCGTGTCTGGGGGCTGCATGAAGGTAGTGAAGAACAACGTATTGACGCAGCCATTGAAGCCACTCGTCATTTCTTTGAAAGCATGGGAGTAGCCACTCGTCTGTCAGCCTACAAACTGGATGGCAGCTCCATTCCTGATTTAATCAAAAAATTGGCAGAGCACGGCATGACCCAGCTTGGCGAACACAGTGATATCACTTTAGCCGATAGCAAACGTATCTACGAAGCTGCGGTCTAATAACAATACAACGTGATTTAAGCTAAGGAGATAAACATGGCGACGCAACCCATTATCAAATTGCACGATGGAAACCTGATGCCACAACTCGGCCTTGGCGTTTGGCAAGCAAGCATTGAAGAAACACAACGTGCTGTCAGCAAGGCGCTGGAGGTTGGCTATCGATCAATCGATACTGCGGCTATTTATAAAAATGAAGAGGGTGTGGGTCAGGCGCTGAAAACAACAAACGTCGCCCGTGACGATCTCTTTATTACCACTAAACTGTGGAATAGCAGCCAACATAATCCGCGACAAGCCTTGGAAGAGAGTCTGAAAAAGCTTCAGCTCGATTATGTCGATCTCTATCTGATCCATTGGCCTGATCCCGCACAGGATCGTTATGTCAGTGCCTGGCGTGAACTGATCGCGTTGAAAGAACAAGGTCTGGCTCGTAGCATTGGCGTCTGTAACTTCCATATCCCTCATTTGCAACGGCTGATTGATGAAACCGGCGTAGCCCCTACCATCAATCAGATTGAGTTACACCCATTGCTACAGCAACGTCAGCTCCATGCCTGGAACGCCATGCATCATATTGCGACCGAATCCTGGAGCCCGCTGGCTCAAGGCGGCGACGGCGTTTTTGATCAGGCTGTTATCCGTGAATTAGCGCAAAAATACAATAAAACCCCAGCACAGATAGTGATCCGTTGGCATCTGGACTGCGGGCTAATTGTTATTCCGAAATCAGTGACACCTGCGCGCATCAAGGAGAACTTTGAAGTATTTGATTTTAAACTGCATAAAGATGAACTGACCGCAATTTCGAAGTTGGATAGCGGTAAACGATTGGGGCCAGACCCAGATGCTCCCAGGCCTGACCGCTAGTTTATTAGTTTAATGATGCCTGGTTTTCCCTCTGGTGCCACCAGAGGGTTTATTCACCGGCGCGCGTTTCGCGCCGGTTTTGCTGCCTGATGTCTTGGCCGCAGGCGTACTAGCAGTTGCCTGCACTGTTTTACCCAAAGGCGTTCTACTCGCAGGAACTTTACCCACAGATGTTGCGTTTGTTTGGCTACCCGGCTGACGCTGGCGAGTCATCGAGGTGTGCCTGGTCAGCGCCGGAGTATACTGGCGCAGCGCCCGACGTGCCTCACGTTGCTCTTCTATTGTCGGTGCCGGAACCAGGCATTCGCGACGGCTGCCAATCAAATTTTGCAGCCCCATATCGTCTAATGCCGCACGGATCATCGGCCAGTTAGCGGGATCATGATAACGCAGCAATGCCTTATGCAACCGCCGCTGGCGATCGCCTTTCGGAACAACAACATCCTCACTCTTGTAATCCACTTTCCCCAGCGGATCCTTGCCGGTGTAATACATGGTGGTGGAGTTAGCCAACGGCGACGGATAGAAGTTCTGCACCTGATCCAAACGGAAGCGGTTTTTTTTCAACCACAGTGCCAGATTGACCATATCTTTATCTTCAGTCCCCGGATGGGCGGAGATAAAATAAGGGATCAGATACTGCTCTTTACCCGCCTGTTTGGAATAGGTATCAAACAATTCTTTAAAACGCTGATAGCTGCCCATCCCCGGCTTCATCATTTTGGACAGTGGCCCTTCCTCGGTATGTTCCGGCGCTATTTTCAAATAACCGCCCACATGGTGGCTGGCCAGTTCTTTGATATAGCGCGGATCTTCTACTGCCAGATCGTAACGAACCCCAGATGCGATCAGGATCTTCTTGACTCCCTTCAGATCACGTGCTCGCCGGTACAGAGAAATAGTCGGCTGATGGTTGGTGTCCATATGCGGGCAAATTTCAGGGTAAACACAAGACGCACGGCGACAGGTTTGCTCCGCCCGTGGCGACTGGCAGCGCAGCATATACATATTCGCCGTCGGGCCACCAAGATCAGAGATAATACCGGTAAAACCAGGGACTTTATCGCGAATCTCTTCGATTTCACGAATAATAGAATCTTCGGAACGGCTTTGGATAATGCGCCCTTCATGCTCAGTGATGGAGCAGAACGAACAGCCGCCGTAGCAACCGCGCATGATGTTAACGGAGAAGCGGATCATGTCATAGGCTGGGATCAGCGACTTGCCGTAGGCCGGATGCGGCACGCGCTGATAAGGTAGCCCAAAAACGCTGTCCATCTCTTCGGTGCTAAGCGGAATAGCTGGCGGGTTAATCCAGATATAACGATCTCCGTGTTTTTGCATCAAAGCCCGCGCACAACCGGGGTTGGTTTCATGATGCAAAATGCGTGAAGTGTGGGCATACAAGACTTTATCTGCTTTCACTTTTTCATAAGAAGGAAGCAAGACATAGGTCTTTTCCCATGGCTTAGGTTTGGCAGCACGCACTGTAACCGGTTTAGCTTCCGGCTCCGGAATGTCATTCGTCGCGCATGGCAGATCTTCACCATAAGGATTGGGAATGGCTTCAATATGCCCCGGTTTGTCCAAACGGGTAGAATCCACCCCACTCCAGCCCGGTAATGCGCTTTTACGCATAACAACTGTGTTACGCACATCCTGGATGTCGGCAATTTTCTCACCGGCGGCCAATCGATGGGCAACTTCAACCAGCGGGCGTTCGCCATTACCGTACACCAGCATGTCAGCTTTAGCATCGACAATCACCGAGCGGCGCACAGTATCTGACCAATAGTCATAATGAGCAATGCGGCGCAGGCTGGCTTCAATACCGCCGAGCAATACTGGCACATGGCTATATGCCTCTTTGCAGCGCTGGCTGTACACCAATGTGGCCCGATCCGGTCGTTTACCGCTTTGGTTATCCGGCGTATAGGCATCGTCGTGGCGCAACTTGCGGTCGGCAGTATAGCGGTTGATCATCGAGTCCATGTTGCCCGCAGTCACACCGAAGAACAGATTCGGCTCACCCAAGCGCATGAAATCGTTTTTATTAGTCCAATCCGGCTGAGCAATAATCCCTACCCGGAAGCCTTGCGCCTCCAGCATGCGGCCGATGATGGCCATGCCAAAACTGGGGTGGTCAACATACGCATCACCAGTGATGACAATAATGTCACAGCTATCCCAGCCCAAGATGTCCATTTCCTCCCGCGACATGGGTAAAAATGGCGCAGTGCCATAGCATTCAGCCCAATAAGGCTGATAAGAAAACAGGTCACGCTCTGGCTGGATCAAGCTGGTACTCATAGCAATACTCTTTGAATTGGGAAAAGTTGAGGTGGTTCGGGTTAAGAAATCATCACCGGGCGGCGATTATACGCATTTATCCACGTGAAGAGGAAGGGTATAGCGAGGTTTTCGTTTTTTTAGTCATTGGGAATGGGTTGATCAAGTCCAGTGATTAGAACTTGATCACTAACCCCCCTTAACCGAGTGTGGGTGCAGCTTGAGTCACCAACTGCCCTGCGGACCCACGATCCGCCATCTCCAGCGTCTGGCTGTAGAACAAGAACGGGAAGTGCTCGGAGGAAACCTGATTAAAATACACCAATAGCTCCACATCACCATCAACCCAAACGGTGTCCTTCCAACCACGATCCTCAGCCATTGCCGGTGCACCGTTCACTTGCTTCACCAAGAAGGAAACACCCTGAATATGAAACGCTTGTGGCATATCCGCATGCAGCGTCCAACGCTCCCAGGTACCTTGCTGTGCCTGAGCATCAACCCGATTCATATCCCAAATAGCACCATTGATTCCCGGCAGATTATCCCCTAACCGGAACTCACGAGAACGAATCACATTACCGTCCAGAATCTGATCCGCGAGCAAACGCATGGGTAAATTATCGGTCACCAATGGCAGCAAACCGGTGGGTTTTAATGTCAGCACCAGGGTAGAAATCAAAATACTGGATGGCTCAAATAACCCGCGCAGGCGATCCATAATCCCGGCAGATTCACCCGCTGTAATGGACACTTGGTTACCCTGCGACATATCAATGACAACTTCACGCCGTTCGCCTGGAGCCAGTGAAAGCTGTTGTACCGCGACAGGTGCCGGCAGGAACCCCTGGTCACTGGCGACAACATACAACGGGCGACCATCACTGAGTTGCAAGGTATAGCGGCGAGCATTGGATGCATTCAATAAACGTAACCGCACCCAACCACGAGAGACTTCAACAAACGGGCTTTGCACCCCGTTAACCAGCAGCGTATCACCCACAAAACCGCCATTGGCTGGCGGGGCATATTGCGGCACACCAAAATTATCCAGCCGTTTATCCTGAATAATAATCGGGAAATCATCAACACCGTAATGGCTCGGCAGTGGCATCGCTTTGCTGATTTCATCTTCCACCAGCCACATGCCTGCCAGCCCGTTATAGAGATGAGGGGCCATACGATTAGGGGTATTGGCATGATACCAACAGGTTGCCGCCGGTTGGCGCACTGGCAATACCGGTGACCAGTCCACACCTGGGGAAATCATGCGCGCCGCACCGCCCATTAGAGTACCGGGAACTTGCAACCCACTGATTGTCATGGATACCGGCTCAGTTAAACGGTTGCTGTAAATGAGCTTAACGTCATCACCGCTGTAAACCCGGACTGTCGGCCCCAGATACATACCGTTAATGCCCCATACTGCGGCTTTCTGGCCGCCACTGAATGCCCAGTGCGCCCGCTGTAAGGTCAAAAACAACGGTTGACCGCGACGGGACTCAAGTAAAGGGGGAACAGGTAACGAGGGTTGTTGAGTATTATTAGCCTGTGCCCTCAATGGCAACGAGCCAGCACCTAGCGCTAAGCCCGTAGCCTGAATGAACTGGCGACGACTGAGTGACATATCTTCTCCGTGAAAACCACAATCAAACTTACTGCAAAATTTTGCCTGACTGCGAATAACGCTGAAGGACGGCAAAACGCTCACGACCAGAGTCGTTTCAATTACTTTGGGCCTATATCTTTAGGATATATATTATTTTTCAGAGGCTGCCTGCTGGGCAATTTCCGCGTCGAGTTGCTCAATTTTAGCCCGCATCAGATTGCGGCAATATTCGGACAACTCACGAACCCGCTCTTTGCCATAGCCGCTGGTATCAATTGGCGGCATTATTTCTACAATGACTTTGCCATTTGACCAACGGTTTAAATTAATATGATTAGTGCTGGAAACACAGATTGGCACAATGGGTACGCCAGCGGCGATCGCAGCATGGAAAGCCCCGGTCTTAAACGGCAGCAACCCACGGCCACGGCTACGGGTCCCTTCCGGGAACATCCAGATAGACACATTTCTTTTTTTAACCTGCTCAACCACTTGGGCGATAGTGCCATGCGCTTTGGCACGGTTATCACGATCGATAAGCAGGTTGCCGCTCAGCCAGTAAAGCGGGCCAAATAAAGGCACCCACAGCAGGCTCTTTTTACCCACGGTTACCGTACCGGGCTGAACGACATTCGACATGGTGACCATATCGTAATTATTCTGATGGTTGGCGATATAAATACAGGTGCCGTAGTTAGCCGCTTCCTTGGGAATACGCTGCTCAACTGTAATCCCAAACAGCACTGACATCCGGCCAAACAAATGCGCGAACGTTGCAAGATTACGCGGGTTCCGTGGCCTAAACAGGCAATAAATAGAACCAAACACACACACCAGAACACAATATAAAACTGCCAGCACCGTGCGCAAAATTAATAACATAACAACCTCTTAAACACTCACTCTTAGACATGTAATCGACGCTAGTATAACGGCTTACCCGCAAAATACCGCGCAGATTCCTTGGCTATAATCATGTTACGCGATAGCGTACGCAAATTGTGCCCACCGTTTGTTACATTCACCGGGTGATACCTGACCAACAATATAATAATGACCACCACGGCAACTCAAGCCAAGGGGGTCATTCATTTTTATCGACGATTATTCTGCGGTATTGGTTGGTTCGGATGGCGCATCAACATCAACCCGATCAATACGTTGCAGCCCACGTGGTAGTGGTGAACCTTTCCGACCACGTTCGGCCCGGAATTTCTGCAAATCTTCTGGTCGTAAGATTAGCTTACGTTTACCAAAATGAAGGGTAATTGACGTTTGAGGCGGTAAGACAAACAACCATGCCAGGCGATCTTCCCCCGCAGCGGCTTGTGCCGACGGGATTGAGACAATCTTGTTACCCTTACCTTTTGATAACTCAGGCAGATCTGCGACTGGGAACATCAACATACGCCCAGCAGCAGTGATGGATAACAACATGTCATCTGGCCCATGAATTTCCAATGGCATCAGAGCCTTGGCATTTTCTGGCAAGGTAATCATCGTTTTACCCGCACGGTTCTTAGCTACCAAATCATTGAAGGTACATACGAAGCCATAGCCTGCATCCGATGCCATTAACAATTTCTGGTCATCCGGTGCCATCAAGACCTGTTCAATGGTCGCTCCCGGTGGCGGGGTTAGCTTACCGGTCAGCGGCTCCCCTTGCCCACGGGCAGATGGTAGTGTCAGCGGATCCAACGCATAACTACGCCCCGTCGAGTCAATAAACACCACTGGCTGATTACTCATACCACGAGCTGCCGCACGGAAACTATCGCCCGCTTTATAACTTAATCCACTCGGATCAATATCATGGCCTTTAGCACTGCGCACCCAGCCCATTTCAGACAAGACAATGGTTACCGGCTCAGAAGGCACAATGTCATGTTCACTCATCGCTTTGGCTTCACCACGCTCAGTCAACGGTGAACGACGGTCATCACCATAGGCAGCCGCATCAGCCTGAATTTCTTTCTTAATCATTGTGTTAAGTTTTCGTTCTGATGCCAGTAATGCCTGTAACTGATCACGTTCTTTGGCTAACTCATCTTGCTCACCACGGATCTTCACTTCTTCCAGTTTGGCTAAGTGGCGCAGTTTCAGTTCGAGGATCGCTTCAGCTTGCGTTTCCGAAATGGCGAAGTGCTGCATCAGCAACGGTTTAGGTTCATCTTCGGTACGGATGATATGAATAACTTCATCGATATTAAGGAAGGCAATCAATAAGCCTTCTAAAATATGCAGCCGCTTCAATACCTTTTCCAGGCGATAATTAAGGCGGTTACGCACCGTTTGCCGGCGGAATACCAGCCATTCGGTCAGGATCGTCAACAGCCCTTTCACTGACGGGCGATGATCCAAACCGATCATGTTCATATTGATGCGATAACTTCTTTCCAGATCGGTGGTGGCGAACAGGTGGTTCATCACTTGATCCAGATCGACGCGATTGGTGCGGGGAACAATCACCAGTCGAGTCGGGTTTTCATGGTCAGATTCATCACGTAAATCCTCAACCATCGGCAATTTCTTGGCGCGCATCTGGTTGGCAATTTGTTCCAATACTTTGGCACCGGAAACCTGATGCGGTAACGCAGTAATCACTGCACTGCCATCTTCTTTCTTCCACACTGCCCGCATACGGACTGAACCACGGCCATTCTGGTAAATTTTACGAATTTCATCACGCGGCGTGATGATTTCCGCTTCTGTCGGGAAATCCGGCCCTTGCACAAACTCCAGCAACTCTTCCAGTGAAGACGTTGGCTTATCAATCAGTGCCAGCACCGCTTGCGCAATTTCACGCACGTTATGTGGCGGAATATCGGTTGCCATACCAACGGCGATACCGGTAGTACCATTGAGCAGAATATTCGGCAGACGCGCAGGGAGCATTTTCGGCTCCTGCATGGTGCCATCGAAGTTTGGCACCCAGTCAACCGTACCCTGTCCCAGTTCACCCAATAAAATCTCGGCATATTTGGACAAACGGGATTCGGTGTAACGCATCGCCGCAAAGGATTTAGGGTCATCCGGCGCACCCCAGTTCCCTTGCCCATCCACCAGTGGATAGCGGTAAGAGAATGGCTGCGCCATCAATACCATCGCTTCATAGCAAGCACTGTCGCCATGTGGATGGTATTTACCCAGCACATCACCCACGGTGCGAGCTGATTTTTTAAATTTAGCGCTATTGTTCAGCCCCAGTTCGGACATTGCGTAGACAATGCGCCGCTGTACCGGTTTCAAACCATCGCCGATAAACGGCAACGCCCGATCCATGATGACGTACATGGAATAGTTCAGATAGGCGTTTTCAGTAAAGGTGTGCAGCGGTAAGCGTTCTGCACCGTCATGAGTCAAATCACTCATTACTCAATTATCCTCAGACTCTGGAGTGGCGACCGCCAGGCTTCAGCGGATCGATACCGTAAGTTCATTGTCGATTTCTGCCCGCGATAGTACCTCATCTGCGGGGTTACTGTCACAACCCACAGATAATCTCAATCTTTCACCCCTGCAACATTGGCCGCCCTTTCTATCAACGGGGTAACAAAACGATATCATCATGTAGCCTACCGCTTCTATTCCCTTCATATACTGGCTATGCGCTGGACTTCCTTCCACTTTTATTCGCTCCCCCGATAACAGTTGTCGGGACGACAGCGTGCAAATCAACACACAGCGACAATGCCGTTTTGCTTACAGTCAATGTCGTTTCGCTTGCAGTAAAAGTAGGAGAATCACCATGGCATCACCCAATATTCTGCTGTTACGTATTGATAACCGGCTGGTTCACGGCCAGGTCGGCGTGGCATGGTCCTCATCTCTTGGGGCCAACCTGTTATTAGTTGCCGACGATGGTGTCGCACAGGACACACTCCAACAGCAAATTATGTCGATGACAGCCGAATCTATGGGCTTGGGGATCCGATTCTTTTCGATCCAGAAAACCATTGATGTCATTGGTAAAGCTTCTGCCGAACAGAAAATTTTCATCGTCTGCCGCACACCAGATGAGGCTCGCCGCTTGGTTGAGGGCGGGGTACCTATCCGCGATGTGAATGTCGGGAATATGCACTTTTTACCAGGCAAGCGTCCACTGACCAAAAAAGTGTATGTCGATGATAACGATCTGGCCAACCTGCATGCAATTCAACAGCATAACGTAAATGTCTTTATTCAGGACACACCGAGCGACGGCAAAGATAAAATCCAGTAAATAGCCGCCGCATCAGGGTATCGCAATCAGAGAGTACTGATACTTAATCCGATAATACCCTGCCCTACAACGCCTTTGGTGACGGAATTATTTATGCATGAAATAACAATGATGCAAGGTATTGGGCTGGCAATTATGGCCCTGATTGTCGGGATCGATTTTTGGTTGGAAGCGTTGTATATTTTCCGTCCACTCATCGTTTGTACCTTAACGGGTGCCATTCTCGGTGATATTCAAACCGGTTTGATTACCGGTGCACTGACTGAACTGGCTTTTACCGGCCTGACTCCGATTGGCGGTACCCAACCACCGAACCCAGTACTGGCGGGGATTATGACCACCGTCATTGCCCACAGCACCGGTGTCGATGCGAAAACTGCCATCGGATTGGGTCTGCCCTTTAGCTTCTTAATGCAATACATCATTCTGTTCTATTACTCAGCCTTCTCCTTCTTTATGCAGAAAGCTGACCGTTATGCAGAAGAGGCTGATGGCGCAGCTCTCGGGCGGCTGAACCTGTTGTTAACCGCCATTGTTGCCGTGACTTACGCCGCCGTGACGTTCCTGTGCGCTTATGTTTCACAGGGCGCGATGCAAAGTCTGGTGCGGTCAATGCCAGTCTGGTTGACTCATGGCTTTGAGGTTGCTGGGGGCATCTTGCCTGCGGTGGGTTTTGGCTTGCTATTGAAAGTCATGATGAAAACTCCGTTCACGCCATTCTTTATTATCGGTTTCCTGTTTGTCACCTTTATACCGGTACAAAATCTGTTGCCCGTCGCGCTATTGGGAACGGCTTTCGCCATCTACGAATATTACAACCAACAGAAAAAAGCCGCTCTTACCGCTGCCGCAGTACCTGAGGAGATGAACGATGGAATCTAACACCTTGCCAACGACCACCGAGGTCAGTGCAGAACCTACCACCAAGTTGACGCGGCGGGATATCACACGGCTGGGCTTCCGGTCAGCGCTATTACAATCAGGTTTTAACTACGAGCGGATGCAAGCCACCGGTTTTGCCAGTGCACAAGCCCCCTTGCTGAAGAAGATTTATGGCAATGACAAAGCCGCTCTGGCTGCCGCCATGAAAGATAATCTGGAGTTTATCAATACCAACACCAATGCGGTTGGTTTCCTGATGGGGTTACTGATTTCTCTGGAGGAACGCCATGAAAGCCGTGACCTGATCAAGGGGTTGAAAGTGGCGTTGTTTGGGCCACTGGCGGGTATTGGTGATGCTATTTTCTGGTTCACTTTATTGCCGATTGTTGCCGGGGTTTGTGCCTCTTTTGCCAGTCAGGGCAGTATTTTGGGGCCAATCATCTTCTTCGTGGTTTATCTGGCGCTATTCTTACTGCGCGTGGTATGGACCCATCTGGGCTACACCTTGGGGGTAAGAGCCATCGATAAACTGCGGGCCAGTTCGGGGGCTATTTCCAGAGCAGCCACCATCCTCGGTGTGACCGTAGTCGGCGGGCTGATTGCGTCGTATGTCCATATTACCGTGGCGGCAAAAGTCGCGGTGACAGCAGGCCACGAGGTCTCTATTCAGGAAGCCTTCTTTGACAAAGTCTTCCCTAATCTGCTGCCGATGGTCTACACCTTGCTGATGTATTACCTGTTGCGCGCCAAGAAAGTCAGCCCGGTTACGCTCATTCTGGTGACGTTTGTATTGTCTATCGCACTGTCATGGCTCGGCGTGTTGTAGCAGCTCAAGCCGTTTCAATCTTTAATGCGC
>NZ_CQAZ01000009.1:91104-127809 GCF_001152565.1 Yersinia pekkanenii
CCGGCGCCTAGGGACCTTTTATGGTAAGCATCATCATCACCGGCCATGGCCGTTTTGCCAGTGGGCTGTATAACGCGGTGGAACAAGTCATTGGTCCACAACAGCAAATCATTGCCGTCGACTTTCCGGTAGGTATGAGTACTCAGCAGTTAGACCAGGCGCTACAACAGGCACTGGATGTACTACCTGTTGAGCTCGGTGTGGTGTTTTTCACCGACTTGCTAGGGGGTTCGCCATTCCGCAGTGCAGTTCAATTAAGTGTGCATCAGCCCCAATTTGAAGTTATTACTGGTACCAATATGCAGATGCTGGCAGAAACGGTACTAGACAGAGATGAAGTCTCTACTGCCAGCGAATTAGTTCGGCAGGCACTGGCGGCGGGAAGTCGAGGGATCGTGCATTTTGTGGTTGCGGATGAAACGCAAAATAATGAGGAAAATGAAGAGTCGGAGGGGATCTAGTCATAGCGGCTTAATACCAATACCCCTCCCACCGAGGGGCAAACCAGCCCTTCTGCTCAATGAGCAATATGGAACAGATCTAGCCCCGTCAACCATTAATACCCTAACCGTTTAGCCCTTAAGATCTCACCGCGATTAAGGCGGTATTGAGCTGCCGCACAGCCTGCTGCGGAGCCTGCTCTGGATGGATAAAAAAGTAGTTCAGTACGTGGAAAAAGATCTCTTTGGTTTGTGCGTCTGTCGCCATCGAATGCGCCATACTCGGCAATAACGTCCCCGAAACCTCTGCCTGACGGAACGCCTTGCTTGACTGCTGCGAGCAGGAATCAAAATCCTGCAAAGAAACATCCATTCGCGCGGGGATAGAACCTTTTAGTTTATTAAAAGTAACCTGAAACTGCTTATCCATCAGTACATCAGCCAAATGACGCTGACCCGAGACCACGACCGGATTACCGTTTTGCTGCAAAATAGCCAAGCTGTCAGTATTATAAATAAAATAATCCTGAGTGCCGGGAGCCGGCACACACAGAAACGCTTGGCCAGGGCGATCACCATCCTGCATCATCTCGCCTTTGGCCCAGTCGCCCATAATCATCATGGCGGCTTTACCACTGCGCAGCATTTCTACCGACTCATGCCATGGACGATTGGCGGCATCGGGATCGATATAACCTTTGATCTTGCGGAACTTTTCCAGTACCTGCACCATTTTGTCACTTGTGATGGCACTGCTACGCTGTTCCATAAATACCTGACGGTAGAATTCCCCCCCTTCCATGCCTAACAGCAGGTTCTCAAACACCGTGGCGTCCTGCCATGCCTGCCCGCCATGTGCCAGTGGAATGTATCCGGCAGCTTGTAACTTATCGGCTACGGCAAAAAACTCATCCCATGTGGTAGGTACTGCTAATTTCAATTTGGCGAAAGGTTTAGGGTTAACCCACATCCAATTGATGCGATGTATGTTTACCGGCACGGCAACATACGCACCACGGTATTTGATATTGGCTTTGATGGAGGGAGGCAAAACCTGATCCCACTCAACAGTTTGCTCCGGTGTGTAAGGGCTAGAGAGAAAGCCCAATCTGGCCCACTCCTCAATGGCCTTACCTTCCAGTAATGCCGCACCAGGCGGGTTACCGGCAATAGCACGCGTTTGCAATACACTGTATGCGCTCTCCCCTGCACCACCAGCAACGGCAAAATCCTGCCAGTTATCTCCTTTTTCGGCCAGCGCCTGTTTTACCGATAATAGCGCCGCCTGCTCACTCGATGAGGTCCAATAATGAAGAACTTCAACGTTAACGGCAGTGGCATGGGTCGCGACCAACAGCAAAAAGATAAGAGATAGCTTCTTTAACATATGTAATAGACTCAGTTATAGCGTTGTAAACGGATTTCAACTATCAGACCACTGACGGGATGATTGCGTAATGTCACTTCGCCACCGTGCGCTCTGGCAATGCTACGAGAGATAGCAAGCCCCAACCCGCTGCCACGGTTATCTTGCTGCAAACGATAGTAAGGCTTAAACACTTTCTCCCATTGTTCCTCTAGAATTCCGGGGCCAAAATCACGGATAAACAACATGATGTAATCCCGATGATCTGACAGGGTTAGCTCTACCCGCTGCCCATAATTCAGCCCGTTCTCCACAATGTTATTAAGCAGGCGTTTAATCGCCAGAGGGCGGCCAAAAATCGGGCTAGCTTTACCGGAAACACTGACATTGAGATAGGCGTCCATCGTTTGCCTTAGCAAACTCATGATATCTATGGATTCCATATTTTCATGTAAATCAGTATCTTTCATACTTTGCAGTGCGCCCTTGACCATCATCTCTAAGTCAGCGACATCCCGTTCAAACTTTTTCCCCAACGTTTCATCTTCTAGCATTTCTACCCGTAGCCGTAGGCGGGTTAGCGGAGTTTTCAAGTCATGGCTGATCGCGGTAAATAGCATCTCCCGGTTATGCAGGTAAGCTCGCAGGCGACTTTGCATTTGATTGAAAGAACGGGTCGCGGTAACCAGCTCTGCACTGCCTTCTTCCGGCAATGGTTCGCTATCCAGTGAACTGTTAAGTTCAAGTGCGCCATGGGCTAGCCGTGCTAATGGCTTCAGTTCACGGCGAATCAGCCACCAGGTAAACAATAAAACCAGGAGCAAGCTACACAGGGTAAAGCCGACCTGACGCAAGCTAAACAGCGGGCTTTCCAACTGATCGTAAGGCGGTGGTAGGGGGGCCGCCAGAAACAGCCATTCATTGGAATTCAGTTGTAGCTGAATAACCAATACCGGTGCATCTTTGTGAGATGTTGTGATACCAAAACGCGTCCATGCCGGGGGCAGATTTTCAACCAAAACTCCAGCGTTAAAAACTTTCAGTTGATCTGCGGGTGTCAGAGAGATAATTGCCGCTTGCCGTTCCCCTAATTGTGTTCGCAGTTCCTGTTTTGCCTGCAATACTACGGTTCTGGCGGCCTGACTGTTTAGCAATTGCACTTCGTCCAATACATGGTTATTGATCGAAATAAAAAACTGCGAGCCGCCTAACGCCAATTGTTGTTGCAACACTAAATGGCGATAGTTGTATGGCAGAGAAGACATAAAGTTGTAGCTGGTCAGCATCCCTTGCACCAGCCCTTTGATAGTACTTTCCAGACTGGCCTGATTACGCAGGCTAAACTGGCGATACCAAATGGAACCAGAGATACTTTCTGCCAACAGCAGGGCAATCACCAGCATGCACAACATGCGGCTCAGAAGTGAGCGCGGCCAGAGTGGCCGGAACATATCCTGTAACCAGCGGGCATAACGGCCCGAATCAATATTCACGAGTTACATCGCAACATAGCATGTAGCCCTGATTACGCAGGGTGCGCAACAGCAAGCGCTGGCTATCTTGCAGGCGCTGACGTAAGCGGCTGATTTGCACATCAATCCCCCGCTCCAAAGGGTTATTTTCTCGGCGGCGGGTTATTTCAGAAATTTGATCCCGGTCGAGGATCTGATTTGGATGACGCAAAAAGAGTGAGAGTAAAGTAAATTCAATGCCCGACAACGGTTCACTCTGCTTGTGCGGATCAATAAGCTCCCGCCGAACTAAATCCAGTTTCCAGCCGTTAAAACACAAAAACCGTGCCTCAGTTCCGGGGCTTTGCACAATTTGATTACGACGTAATAACGCCTTAACCCGCGCCAATAGCTCGCGGGCGCTGAACGGTTTAGCCAGATAATCATCTGCGCCCAGCTCCAACCCAATCACTTTGTCACTTTCATCAGACGCCGCAGTTAGCATGATGATAGGTACTGCCGATACTTGCCGGGCTTTACGGCAAAGGGTAAAACCGTCATCACCGGGCAACATGACATCCAAAATGACTAAATCCACGGATTCCTGCTTCAATGTTGCCAGCAAATGTTCGCCGTCAGGTAACGAAAGCACACGAAAATTCGCTTTGGTAAAGTATTCCGTCAGCAAGCTGCGGATCTCTTCATCATCATCAATTACGAGCAAAGTATGAGGGGACATAATGGCGCTGACCTGAATAAACGAGCGTCGCTAATAGACAAGCAGTGTACCGCTATAACTCGATGCGCAGCTATACGTTACGAGGTATTAACTTCGTTCTGCGAGCTGCCTCAAAACTGTTATTCCACTGTTTCTGTTATATGAAATCCAATGCGGGGAGCTTCGCACATATATGGCCCAAAAGGTTTAAATGGATCAGCTTTGTTGCTTATTTAGCAATAGTGTTATGCATTATTGCCTATTTTCCTCTGGTGTCATAACCGTTAGCATACTCATCATTCCGGGGAAGGTACTGTTCTGTGTTATTAGCCCCCCGCTTCACAAGGATTATATCGATGAGTAACGTATTAATTATTAACGCAATGAAAGAGTTCGCGCATTCCAAAGGCGCGCTTAATCTCACTCTCACTAATGTCGCTGCCGATTTTCTGCAGGAAAGCGGCCATCAGGTTAAGATAACCACGGTTGACCAAGGTTATGATATTAAAAGTGAAGTTGAGAAATATCTGTGGGCCGATAGCGTGATTTATCAAATGCCGGGCTGGTGGATGGGTGAGCCGTGGACCCTGAAAAAATATATTGATGAAGTCTTTACCGAAGGTCATGGAAAACTGTATGCCAGTGATGGCCGTACCCGTTCTGATGCCACTAAAGGCTACGGTTCCGGCGGTTTAATTCAGGGTAAAACCTATATGCTTTCAGTAACCTGGAATGCACCACTTGAAGCCTTTAATGACCCTGAGCAGTTCTTCGAGGGGGTAGGCGTTGAAGGTGTTTATCTGCATTTCCATAAGGCAAATCAATTTCTTGGCATGAAGCCATTGCCGACGTTTATATGTAACGATGTGATGAAACAACCTGATATTGAAGGTGATATTAGCCGTTATCGTCAGCATTTAGCCGAAAATTTTAACAATCAGGCAGTGTGATTGCATACCAAATATAAACAGGGGGCCATTATGATTACCGTTTTTGCAGAAATAAAAGTCAAACCGGGTCGCCGTCAGGCGGTATTGCAGGCGATTGAGAAGCTTATTCCTGCGGTGCTGGCAGAGGAAGGTTGTGGCGGTTATGTGCCGATGGTTGATGTGCCAACTCAACTTGACTGGCAAAAGAATTCGCCGGACTCCATTTTCATGCTGGAAAAGTGGCAAAGTGTGCATCATCTGGAATTACACTTACAGATGGATCATATGCATCAGCATCGTGAAGTGATTAAAGATGATGTGTTAGATGTGAATATTCATATATTGAATAACGTTTAATCAGTCTATTCCCAATAGTAATTGGTGTTGCAGGTAGGCGGCAAGCAAACCTATCCCGATGATGCTTACTCATGCAAGGTCAACTACAAGTCATTGATTCTATGGACAAACCTGTCGGGAACAGATTTGAACGCTGCTTGCAGCGGCCTCGCAGAGGCGAGGCCCATGGATGGGCCGAGTAACTAGCGCAGCTAACACCCCTGCCGCATCAATTTCTGAGCCAATGGCTACCCTGCAACCGAATCTGCTCACTCACATAATCAAGGAAACAAGTGATGCGTGCGGCAAGCTGAGTATTACGATAATAAACTGCGTTGATCGGTTGCCAGGTTTCCAGAATTTGGTCGGCCATCACCTCAACCAAACGCCCCGCCAGTTGATCCTCTCGGGTCATAAAATCAGATAATTCGACAATGCCCTCCCCCTGTAAAGCCAGTAAGCGCAGTGTTTCACCGCTGGATGCTGCCAGATTGGGAGTAATGGATGCGCGCCCTGAGGGCAAATGCGGCAACGACCACTGATTGAGGAATTCCGGCTGAGTAAAACCCAGCAAACTGTGACCTGCCAATTCATCAATCGTGCGTGGCGTACCGTGCCGTTGTAGGTAACCTGGGCTGGCAAGGATACGCACCCGACTGGCACCCAATAAACGGGCATGGATAGTCGAGTCGCGCAACGCGCCGATACGAACAGCGATATCAGTACGTTGTTCAAGCAGGTCAATATTAAGATCGTCAGTATTCAACTCGAGAATAATCTGCGGATATAACGCGCGGAAACCGGTAACCATCGGCAAAATCACATGCTGCATAAAAGGTGCGGCCGCATTAACCCGCAACCGACCAGCCGGTTTCAGCCGCCGTAGGGCAATTTGTTCTTCAGCATCATCCACCGCACCGATAATCTGCCGCGCATGGCTGAGAAACAATTCACCCTCTTCTGTCAGTTCCAGCCGCCGGGTAGTGCGGCGTAGCAAAGTGGTCGCCAGTTTTTTTTCCAACCGGCTCAACGCCCGGCTGATACCAGAGGCGGTCTGGTTACGCTGCTCTGCCGCCGCCGTTATAGAGCCGCAGTCAACTACTGAGGTAAATGCCTGTAACTCTTCTAACGTAACCTTCATGGATTTTTCCCCGTCATCAATCAAAGCTCGATTTCAGCGGTATCCCCTTTCTCTTGCAGCCAATTGCGGCGATCTTCGGATCGCTTCTTCGCCAACAACATGTCCATCATGGCCAGAGTTTTATCAATATCATCATCACTAATGGTCAATTGCACCAAGCGGCGGGTATTTGGATCGAGGGTGGTTTCACGTAACTGCAATGGATTCATTTCACCCAACCCTTTAAAGCGCTGAACGTTAGGTTTGCCACGTTTACGTTTCAACTGTTCCAACACACCGGCTTTCTCTTCTTCATCCAATGCATAGAACACTTCTTTGCCCAAATCGATGCGATACAGCGGCGGCATCGCCACATAGACGTGGCCATTACGCACCAGAGCACGGAAATGGCGTACAAACAGCGCACACAGCAAGGTGGCAATATGCAAGCCATCGGAGTCCGCATCCGCCAGAATACAGACTTTACCGTAACGTAACTGGCTCAAATCTTCGCTGTCTGGATCGATACCAATCGCCACCGAGATGTCGTGTACCTCTTGCGAGGCCAACACTTCATCTGACGAGACTTCCCAGGTATTGAGGATCTTGCCTTTCAACGGCATGATCGCCTGGTAGACACGATCACGCGCCTGTTTAGCTGAACCGCCAGCGGAATCCCCTTCCACCAAAAACAGCTCGGTCATGTTCAAGTCCTGCGACGTACAATCGGCCAGTTTGCCAGGTAATGCCGGGCCACTGGTCAGTTTTTTACGTATCACTTTCTTCGCAGCCCGCATACGGCGTTGAGCACTGGAAATAGCCAGTTCAGCCAGTTGTTCTGCCGCCTGTACGTTCTGGTTCAGCCACAGGCTGAAGGAGTCTTTGACCACCCCGGAGACAAAAGCGGCGCACTGACGTGAGGAAAGTCGCTCTTTCGTCTGACCTGCAAATTGTGGATCCTGCATTTTTACTGACAACACATAAGCACAGCGTTCCCAGATATCATCTGCCGACAGTTTGACACCGCGCGGCAGGATATTACGATATTCACAAAAATCACGCATGGCATCCAGCAAGCCCTGACGCAAGCCATTAACGTGAGTACCGCCCTGCATCGTTGGGATCAGGTTGACGTAGCTTTCAGTCAGCAGTTCGCCACCTTCCGGCAGCCATAACAGTGCCCAGTCAATGGCTTCGGTATCACCGGCAAAAGCGCCAACAAACGGCACTTCCGGTAGGGTAATCAAGCCGTCAACCGCCTCCATCAGGTAATCGGTCAAACCATCGGCATAACACCAACGTTGCTCGGTATTATTCACCAGATCTTTAAAAACGATCTCTACGCCGGGGCACAACACGGCTTTCGCTTTCAGCAAATGGGATAGGCGGGAAACCGAGAAACGTGGGCTGTCGAAGAAAGACACATCCGGCCAAAAATGCACACTGGTCCCAGTATTGCGCTTACCGCAAGTACCGATAACCTGTAATTCCTGCACTTTATCGCCATTTTCGAAGGCGATACTGTAAATTTGGCTATCGCGGCGCACTTTGACTTCTACCCGCGTGGATAAGGCATTCACAACGGAAATACCTACACCATGCAAACCACCAGAGAACTGATAGTTTTTATTGGAGAATTTACCGCCCGCATGTAAACGACACATAATCAGTTCAACAGCAGGAACCCCCTCCTCGGGATGGATATCAACAGGCATCCCACGGCCATCATCAATAACTTCGAGTGATTGATCGGCGTGCAAAATAACGTCAATACGACGGGCATGCCCCGCCAGTGCTTCATCGACGCTATTATCAATCACCTCTTGACCAAGGTGGTTTGGCCGCGTGGTATCCGTGTACATTCCCGGACGACGACGCACTGGTTCTAAACCGCTGAGTACTTCAATGGCATCAGCGTTATAGCTGGATTCAGTCATGGTTTGATTAATATTCGGCTAATGGTTAGAAGGCTTTAGGCGGTCGCTAGCCCTAAAAAAGTCACAATCGGGGAGAAATAGTGATCAAAACCCACAAAGGCATGATTCCCACCTGATTCTACTGTTTGCCTACAAGGGGTGTAGTAGGCAACCGCTTGTCGGTAATCGAGGATCTCATCCCCGGTTTGTTGCAATAACCAGAGTAAATCCGGTGATCCCAACGTTTCAATTTGCATGGCTTTCAGGTCATAAATATGCCGAGACTCTAACACATATTGTTGCCCGGTGTAGGGGTTCTCATTTTCACCCAAGTAATCGCTGAGCAGCTCAAAGGGCCGAACCGCCGGGTTAACAACGACGGCGGGAATACTGAAACGTTGGGAAAGCCAGGTAGCAAAATAGCCACCAAGGGAAGAACCAACGATCCCAATGGATTGCCCGGCTTTATCCATCACAATGCTTTCTAACATTTCTGCTGCTTGCGCCGGATAAGGCGGCAGTTGTGGTGTCAGCATCTCGATATGAGGATGGTGCTGCTGCAACCAACTTTTAAAGCAACTTGCTTTGAGCGAGCTGGGAGAGCTATTAAACCCATGAATATAAAGAAGCGTGCTCATTAATAACCATCCGAGTCCATGTCCGGGCAGAATTCATTACTGTCTAACCGACGAACTTCAGTTTCAAGTATTCCATCAGGCAGTAAATCGAGGTAGCGCCATCCCGGAGCCACAGTATCAAGTGTGAAATTTGTGCAGTGCGGTTTGAACTGCACACAGGTAGAAGGGCTGGCCAGCAGGCGTTTACCATACCAATCAAGATCCAAATCCTGATGAATATGGCCGCACAATAAGGTCGTAACACGTGGATAACGAAGAAGAACCGCCGCCAACATATGCGCATTACGCAGGCTGTGTTGATCAAGCCAGGTACAACCCGATGGCATTGGGTGATGGTGCAATAAAATGAGTGTATAGCGTTCTGGATATGCCACCAGACAACGCTCCATCCACTCCAATTGATAATCACTCAGCTCACCATAAGGCACGCCAGACACCTGACTGTCCAATAACAGAATTTGCCAGTTATCGCCGACTAATACTTGCTTTGAAGGGGCAATACCGGCATCTGCCAGCGCATCTACCATTGCCGGTTGAAAATCATGATTACCCGGTAGCCATAAACAAGGCGCAGGCAAACGAGAGATGCCCTTCGCAAAATTCTGATAGGCAGCAATAGAATGATCCTGAGCCAAATCGCCGGTTGCGACAATAAGATCAAACGGGCGCTGCTCAGCAATAATCGCATCCAACACAGCGCGATAACTGAGGGAAGTGTTCACACCCAGCAAGGTTTCATGTTCACCTGCAAAAAGGTGGGTATCTGTTATTTGTAAAATTCTGGCCCTGGCCCCACTTGCCATAGGCAGTTTAAACAGGCTTTCCAAATGGTGTCCTTGTTTTTGCGCCCTTCCCAACCAGATTTGCCACGTATATTCATTCACTGTAGGCAAGGCTATAAGTCTGTCTAATAAACCGGAACTGCCACCGCGCCATGCGCCAAACAATAGCGCAACCAGTCAGCAAGAAACTGGTTAATTTGATGCTTTTCGTCCCGCTGATGCAACTTTTTATTCGGATAATCATAGCTTGCTTTGAAGCGGGAGATCTGCTGACTGGCACACACTTCCGCCACCTGTGCATCATGATAAAGCCGTACCACCATCGACGGCAGACTCCAATGGCTAACAGCAGGCTCAGTTTGTACAATCTCGACTACAGAAGTGTAGCGGGTTAATTCAATAATTGTCAGCCGATAGCTGTTGTTGTTAACCTGATAAGCCACACTTTCGCCCACTTCATCAACACGCGGGAGTAAACGACGTAATTGTACGAAGTTAGTTTCGCATATCCGCATCATTTCAGGGAAATCAGGTGTATAGCGCTTACTCATTATTTTTCTCTTTATGACTGCCATTCTGCTCTCAGCGATTGATGGTGCAGCGCCAGCCATTGTAATGCAATAATTGAGGCTGCGTTATCAATAGCACCGTCTTCAACCCAACGATAAGCTTGCTCACGGCTGACAACATGCACCCGAATATCTTCATTTTCGTCGGCCAAACCATGAATACCCGTAGCCGTCAACGCATCAACTTCGCCCACCATAATAGATAAGCGCTCGCTGGTGCCCCCAGGGCTGGCTAAATAGCTGAGCACTGGCTTACAGCGGCCAATGTTAATCCCGGCTTCTTCCTGTGCCTCGCGACGGGCGACATCTTCAACGGTTTCACCTTCTTCAATCATTCCGGCCACCATTTCTAATAACCAAGGTGACCGGCTACTGTCAATGGCCGCAATCCGCAACTGTTCAACCAATACCACTTCATCACGCACCGGGTCATAAGGTAATAACACCGCCGCATGGCCACGCTCAAAAATTTCGCGTTTAACTTCTCCACTCATTTCGCCATTAAACAGACGATGGTGAAATCGGTATAAATTCAGTGAAAAAAACCCCCTGTATAGGGTTTCACGTGCAATAATTTCCACATCATTTTTGTCGAAGGTCACCGGTGAGGGTTGTGCTGATGTCATATACTTCTCCCTAACATAAATATTGAACTTAAAATGGTACTTTTTGATGACAACCCAACTGCAGGCTACAGGATTTTAAAATAGCAGGCATAGTGTTAGCTGATAGAAATGATTTTACTAATAGAACTGAGCGGTTTGATAAAGATTATTTGACAAACATGGCCGATACCGATTAGTTGTCTAAATACTCATTTAGCTTTGTGATAGATTTAAGTAAATTAAGGCGAGATGGCACAATCAGCCACCTTATCCCATTGGCAGACTCTGATAGAATCGGCAACAATTCGTCTATCGACAGCTACCATAGTAAAATTGCCGCACAAATGCTGCACAACAAGGACTGCAAATGAAGAAACTGCTCCCCCTTCTTATCGGGCTGAGTCTGGCTGGTTTCAGTACCATGAGCCAGGCAGAGAACTTGCTGCAAGTTTATAAGCAAGCCAGGGATAGTAACCCGGATTTACGTAAATCGGCTGCTGACCGCGATGCTGCATATGAAAAAATAAATCAAGCTCGCAGCCCGCTGTTACCACAGCTCGGTTTGGGTGCCGGTTACACCCATACCAATGGTTTCCGTGACGCATCTGACAGCCCGGATAGCAACCAGACATCAGGCTCTCTGCAACTGACTCAAACTATTTTTGACATGTCTAAATGGCGCGCCCTAACCTTACAGGAAAAGTCGGCCGGTATTCAGGACGTAACGTTCCAGACCAATGAACAAACACTGATCTTGAACACGGCAACCGCCTATTTCGACGTCCTTAGGGCGATTGATAGCCTGTCATATACCGAAGCACAGAAACAATCGGTCTATCGCCAGTTGGATCAAACAACCCAGCGGTTTAATGTGGGTTTAGTGGCAATTACCGATGTACAGAACGCCCGAGCCACTTACGATACCGTATTAGCTGACGAAGTGACTGCCCGTAATAATCTGGATAATGCGCTGGAAAACCTGCGTCAGATTACCGGTGTATACTACCCTGAATTGGCGTCTCTAAATGTGGCCCGCTTGAAGACCGAGCGCCCGCAAGCCGTTAATAACCTGTTGAAAGAAGCAGAAAAACGTAACCTTTTGTTGCTTTCTGCTCGTTTGAGCCAAGATTTAGCCCGTGAGCAAATTAAGTCGGCAGAAACCGGTTATATGCCAACCATCGATTTGACTGCGTCATCTTCGCTAACCAATACCCGATACAGCGGTGGCAGACCCACCAGTCAGCAAGTGAATAATGATGCTGGCCAAAACCAAATTGGCGTGCAACTGAACTTGCCACTGTACAGCGGTGGATCCACCAATTCTGCGGTGAAACAAGCCCAGTACAATTTTGTCGGTGCCAGTGAGCAGTTGGAAAGCGCTCACCGCAGTGTGGTGCAAACGGTACGCTCCTCATTCAATAATATTTCAGCCTCTATCAGCAGTATTAAGGCTTATGAGCAGGTGGTTGTTTCCAATCAAAGCTCATTGGATGCAATGGAAGCCGGTTATCAGGTGGGTACCCGTACAATTCTGGATGTGTTGACGGCAACGACTAGCTTGTATCAATCCAAGCAGCAACTCGCCAATGCACGTTATAACTATTTGATTAATCAGTTAAATATTAAATCCGCACTGGGTACGCTGAACATGAATGACCTGATGGAGTTGAATGGAGTACTGGATAAGCCGGTTCCAACCTCAGCCACCAGTTTGGCACCCGATAATACCAACCAAAATGCCTATGCTGATGGCGATAACACTCAAGCTGCACCGCGTGTTACTCCTGTAAGCCAACCGACGGCCGCAGCACCCGCAGCGTCACGTAACGGCAATCCATTCCGTAACTAATGGTTATAGGTTCGGGTTCCCCGGGTTCAGCCTCAGGCTGCGCCCGGTTTATTTTTCTGCATTTATCTTCTTTGTCAGCAAGCATTTTTCGTCAATGAAAAAAGCGAAACAGCCTGCAGTATTTCGTATAGCTTTGTAAAGTCTGCCGCTTGCCGGCCCTCACGCTTTAATTTTATACATGTTTCCCTTATTCTAGAGCGCACTTACTGGGAAAGGGCTCCAATGCCCGGAAATGAGATAAATAACGATGAAACGGACTCAAAACATCAATCAAGAGACTTTCCGTAAATCTTGGCGTAGCTACCGACTTGCGCCCGTAGCTTTAGCTGTCAGTGCTGTATTTATGCTGGCCGGCTGTGAAAAAACCGATGAAACCGTCTCCTTGTATCAAAATGCTGATGATTGTTCTCAGGCTAACCCGTCCAAGAGCGCGGAATGCACCACTGCGTACAATACGGCATTACAGGAAGCGGTTAAAACCGCACCAAAATATGCGACCCGCGAAGATTGCGTCGCCGAATTTGGTGAATCGCAGTGTACTCAAGCCCCTGCTCAGGCAGGGATGGTACCAACATCGTCTTCTTCTGAAACTAGCGCTGCAGCACCGCAACAAAGCGGCGGTATGTGGATGCCATTAATGGCCGGCTATATGATGGGCCGGATGATGGGCGGCGGAGCAAGCCAGCCATTATTCACCTCTAAAGCGCCTAATAGCCCGGCGAGTGGCAAGTTTGTCGATGCTACCGGTAAAAACTTTGGTTCAGCCACCACCGGCCGCACCATGACGGTGCCAAGAACCGCAATGGCACCGAAACCTGCTGTAACTAATACCATCACCCGTGGCGGTTTTGGCGAATCAGTAGCCAAACAGTCTTCAATGCAACGTAGTGCTGCGACATCATCCAAAACCAGCACGCGCAGCATGGGTGGCTAAGGTCTGATTAATGAAACGTTTACCGATTAGCGAACGCCCAGACTGGCGCGAAAAAGCCACCGAATTCGGTTTCCGTTTTCACACCATGTATGGCGAGCCGTACTGGTGTGAAGACGCCTATTACGAATTTACACTGGCACAAATTGAAGAACTGGAAGATACCACTGCAGAATTACATCAGATGTGTTTGCAAGTGGTTGAGAAAGTGGTGAATAGCGATCAACTGATGGCAAAATTCCGCATTCCGAAGCATTGCTGGGATTTTGTCCGCAGTTCATGGCGGACCAATCAACCCTCGCTCTATTCCCGCCTTGATTTGGCCTACGACGGCATCAACCCGGCAAAATTGCTGGAAAACAATGCGGATACTCCGACCTCATTGTATGAAGCCGCGTTTTTCCAATGGCTATGGTTGGAAGACCAGATCAATGCGGGCAATTTGAGTCAGGATTCTGACCAGTTCAACAGCATGCAAGAGAAGCTGATCGAGCGTTTTATTGATCTACGTGATAACCACGGCTTTAGCTTATTGCATCTGGCCTGCTGTCAGGATAGCGAAGAGGATCGTGGTACTGTGCAATATCTGCAAGATTGCGCACTGGAAGCCGGTCTGCCGACTGAATTCATGTTTATGGAAGAAATAGGCTTAGGGGAAAAAGGCCAATTTACTGACCTGGATAATCAGGTTATCAGTAATTTGTTCAAACTCTATCCGTGGGAGTTTATGTTCCGCGAAATGTTCTCCACCAAGTTGGAAGATGCTGGCGTTCGCTGGCTGGAACCCGCCTGGAAGAGCATTATATCCAATAAAGCCTTGTTGCCACTGTTGTGGGAAATGTTCCCGAATCATCCGAATCTGCTACCCGCTTACTTTGCAGAAGATGATCATCCACCAATGGATCATTATGTCACCAAGCCGCTGTTCTCGCGGGAAGGTGCCAATATTCAGATAGTGGAAAACGGTAAAGAAGTGGCGCGGGTTGATGGGCCATACGGTGAGGAAGGCATGATTGTTCAGCAATTCCATCCGTTACCTAAGTTCGGTGATAGCTATACGCTGATTGGTAGCTGGCTGGTTAACGACCAACCCTGCGGTATTGGTTTGCGTGAAGACCGCGAATTGATCACCCAAGATCTGTCACGTTTTTACCCGCATATCATTTTGGGCTAAGGCGACACACCATACCCTGAGCCAAGGGTTTACCGCACTTACGGGCGCTCCGACGGCTCACGCACTGGTATTTGTAACTAAAAGTGGCCCCAACGGCACGTTTCCCCTTGGTTCAGCTTTATCAGTAAATACCCAAAGTCATTGGCGTTACAGCCAGGCAGCAAGCGCTGTTCAACTTGGTTGTAAACCATGTTGAACAGCGCTTGCGCTGGCCCATAGGGTGAGCTTCATAGAGGCTCATAATCCCGAATCACTGACTCAGGTCAGTGATTCGACAAATCTGCTGGGAGCAGATTTGAACGCTGCTTGCAGCGGCCTCGCAGAGGCGAGGTCCATGGACGGGCCGAGTAATGAGAGCAGCTAACAACGCTGTAGTCGTTAAGGGCGAAGGGTATTAGCCTAGCTGCACTGACAGCATACTCAGCGACCCCATCTCAACCCCATCGGTTGGAATCGAAATGGGTTCTTTACCATCCCAAGCGCCCAAGACATAAAGCAGTGGCAGATAATGCTCAGGTGATGGGTTAGACAGTTCTGCTCCTTCATGCTGCATAAAATTAACCAATGGGTGGTTATCACCCTGATAGTTCAGATTATCCCGAACAAACTGGTTAAAGGACTCAGCCCACGGATACGGGCGGCTATCTCCCTGCCATCTGACCATCCGCAAGTTGTGTACCACGTTGCCACTGGCGACAATCATCACCCCCTGCTCACGCAGCACAGCCAGTTTACGGCCTAATTCATAGTGGTATGCCGCCGGTTGCGTACCATCGATACTCAACTGCACCACGGGAATATCAGCTTCAGGATACATCTTGATCAATACCCCCCAACTGCCGTGGTCCAGCCCCCATTCACCGGTATCAGCTCGTACCGCGATAGGTGCCAACAGTTGCTGAATTTGTGCCGCCAATTCAGGAGACCCCGGAGCCGGATACTCGGTATCAAACAGCGCTTGTGGGAATCCACCAAAATCATGGATAGTCCGAGGCTGCTCCATTGCTGTCACCGCCGTCCCACGGGTATACCAATGGGCGGAAACCACCAGAATAGCCTTAGGACGCGGTAATGTCTCACCCAACATACGCCATGCCTGAGTGTGACTGTTTTCTTCCAGCACGTTCATCGGGCTACCGTGGCCGATAAACAGTGCAGGCATACGAGAGGTATTCATAGAAAATCCTTACGGTTAAGAAAAAGAGTGGCGCTTAAACCATAATAAGTACATTACGCGCTTTCTTTTCATTACACAGCCGGATAACAATGATGAAGATATTCAATAAATTTGAATGGGGGAAACCAAAGGAAAGGGACGGCTTAATACGTTTAATAATAGAAGATAACCGGGTCGCGATCTATTCAGAATAATAAAGGCTACCCGGTATTTGAACTGATAGAAAAAAGTTTAACACCCAGGATCAGCAGGTGTTCTTGCCATCAAATCAACTGGCTTTTTTCTCGCTGGCCTGACGATAAGCCGCCAAATCATCAATAGTCACTACCGGCATATTGTGCAATTTGGCGAATTCAATCACTTCTGGAGCGTGTGCCATGCTGCCATCGTCATTGGTCAGTTCACACAACACGCCCGCAGGTTTGAAACCCGCCAGTGTGGCTAAGTCGATAGAGGCTTCGGTGTGACCACGACGGGATAATACGCCACCCGGCTGACCGCGCAGCGGGAATACATGACCTGGGCGATTAAGGTCAGCAGGTTTAGCGTTATCGGCAATTGCCGCACGGATAGTGGTCAGACGGTCAGCAGCAGAAACACCGGTCGTTACGCCTTTAGCCGCTTCAATTGTCACGGTAAATGCCGTCTGGAACTGGCTGGAGTTGTTGGTCACCATCATTGGCAAGTCAAGCTGCTGACGGCGTTCATCAGTGATACACAGACACACAATGCCACTGCCGTGGCGGATGGTCAGTGCCATTTGCTCAACGGTCATCGTTTCTGCAGCAAAAACCATATCGCCTTCGTTTTCACGATTTTCGTCATCCAACACCATAACACCACGGCCATGACGCAAAGCGTCGATGGCACGTTCTACACGCTCAACAGGCGTGCCGAAATCTGATAAAAGGGTCTGATTCATGGTAAAAAACCTCATTAAAATTATGGATTACCAGAATCAGGGCGGTCTTGAGGAGTAAATGGCCATCAACAAAATAGAAATAGCCGAAATAACGCAGCGGGCTATTTAATAAAATAAATAAGCCCGGCAGATACCGTTACTCTCTCCCATCCGGACTATAACCGTCGGCCCCGGGATCACACCGGGTCTGCTGACCTCTACCCTGCTCTCTCTTTGACAAGAGAAACAGCGTGAGCGCTCGCGGGCTTTTGCAATACAGCACGGAATGCCGCAACACAATTTACCGCCGGTGGGGACTTGCACCCCGCCCTGAGAATAAGCCCTGAGACTATAACGCTATTGATTCATCGTAGCAATTACCAAAATGGTAGGTATGAAGGTTTATACAATTCGCATCAGGCATTACACTAGTAAGCAGTAACCACACATTAAATTAGGGAAACATCATGATTGACCCGAAAAAAATTGAACAAATCGCCCGCCAGGTGCATGAGTCTATGCCAAAAGGTATTCGCGAATTCGGGGAAGACGTCGAAAAGAAAATTCGTTTGGTGCTGCAATCGCAGTTAACCCGATTGGATTTGGTTAATCGTGAAGAGTTCGACGTGCAAACTCAAGTGCTGCTGCGTACCAGAGAAAAGCTGGCTTTACTGGAACAACGGATGGGAGAATTGGAAGCCAAATTCAACAGTGCGCCGGATCTGGTTGATAACAATGATAATGATGATAAAACTGGCAAATAAGGTTGGTGCAAGCCATTGAAGGTAATAGCCATCGCTGATGATTAGGGCGCTTATGTAGCGCCCTAAGTTTAAGGCTTTATTTCTGGCAGCCGCAGTCTGGATATCAGCATCCACAATAGAGCAAACATCAGTAAAGCATATAAACTCTTCCAACCAATCATGACCAGTAATACACAACACAGAATACTGCCCATCACCGACATCACTCGCGAGCGCCCACTCAATAAGCGAATGCCTGCCAGCATGCACAACAAGTAAATCAATACGAAAATACCGTTGGCATAAACAATCAGCAAATCCAATGGCAGAGACAGCCAATAAATCAGCAACGCGAATACCAGGCTACAACCGACCACCGCCGTAAGTGCATTAACCGGCGTTTGGCCCACGGATAAGCGAGCCAATTTACTTTGCGGGCGCACCTGAGCCTGCGACCACACCATACGAGCAAAGCTCTGAGTATAAATATTGACGCTGGCAAAGCAGGCCAGATAACCAATAATGCAGGCAATCCACAGCGCATGTTCACCAAACAGTTGCACCACAATACCCGGCAACGAGGCCGCAGCAGCTTGCTGTCCGCCGTAAGCATGGAAATGTAACACTGCCACGGTACATCCCCAGTAAACGGCACCGGCGACCAATAGCCCAACCATCAGGGCGCGGGGGAAATCACGTTCAGGATGACGGAATTCTGTCGCCAAATGTGCAAAGGCTTCCAACCCGACGAAACACCAAAACATCACAGCCAGAGCACTAAACATATTCGGCGGGGAAATATCTTGTAGCCTGGGCCACGGTATCTGTGATGGGCGAATCCCCCCCTGCCACCAAATAGCCACGACCAGTGCAATAACCAGTAACGCAATCAGGGTTTGTATATTGGCGCTGGAACCGGCACTGCGCGTACCCAGCCCCCAAATAACCAGCAAGGTGACCAACTGCACCATCAACAGCCCGCTGTCGCTCCAACCAAACGTCGCCTGCCAGAAGCCTGCGGCAATTTGTAAGGCGGCGGGTAAACCCACCGGAATAACCGATAAATATAGCCAGCCGGTGACTTTACCCAGCGTTGGCCCGAAAGCCATCGTCACAAAGTGGGCAGCCCCACCGGCACTGGGGAAATGGCGGCCTAAAGCAGCAAAAGCGATAGCTATCGGGAAAACCAATACAATTAATACTGGCCATGCCCACAAACTATCATTACCGGCCAGCATCGCCGCCAGTGCGGGCACAGCAAAGACACCGGTTCCCAGCAGGGAGGTGGACAGCAATCCAACGCCCTGTGCCAGACTCAATTCCTGTTTTAGTCCACTCATTCTTTTTAAGACCCAAGTCATTGATGTTGCAGGGGTGTTAGCCTCGACCATTCTTGATTGACTGAATAATATTGGTGGTGGAAACACCGTCTTCAAAATTCAACACCTTAACTTCACCACCGGCAGCCCAGACTTCGGCACTGCCTGCTATCTCATCAGGTTTATAATCACCGCCCTTCACCAACAGATCCGGTAAAATATCGGCAATTAAGCGCTGCGGCGTGTCTTCTTCAAATGGCACCACCCAATCCACCGCTTCCAACGCGCCCAATACAATCATGCGTTGATCCAGTGGATTCACCGGGCGTTTTTCGCCTTTCAAGCGTTTGGTAGAGGCATCGCTGTTAACAGCCACAATCAAGCGGTCACCCAGCTTACGGGCATTGGCCAGATACGAGACATGACCCGCATGGAGAATGTCAAAAATGCCGTTTGTCATCACCACTTTTTCGCCACGCTGACGCGCCTGTGCAACGACTTTTTTCAGTTGCTGCTCATCCATCACCCCAAAACCTGTTTCAGCCCGGCCACGGATCGCGTTTTCCAGCTCAATGGGGGAAACCGTCGACGTACCTAACTTACCAACCACCACTCCGGCGGCAGCATTAGCGAGAAAGCAGGACTCTTCCAGGGTATTGCCAGCCGCCAGAGCGGCCGCCAGCACACCAATAACCGTGTCACCGGCACCGGTCACATCAAACACTTCTTGCGCCTGAGTCGGCAAATGCAGCGGGGGTTTCCCCAGTTGCAGCAAGGTCATACCTTGCTCGGAGCGGGTCACCAGCAACGCTGAAAGTTCAAAGTCTGCCACCAGCTTCATGCCACGGCTGACCAGTTCTTCATTATTTTTGCAGTGGCCAACCACCGCTTCAAATTCAGATAAATTAGGCGTTAACAGTGTGGCACCGCGATAACGCTCAAAATCACTGCCTTTAGGATCGATAAGAACCGGCACTTTGGCCTTACGCGCTAACTGGATCATCTGCTGCACGCTGTTCAATGCGCCTTTGGCATAATCAGACAGCACCAACGCACCCATCTGTGGCAACGCTTGTTGAATGCGCTCAAAGATAGGCTGTGGATCAACACCGTCAAAACCTTCCTCAAAATCCAGGCGAATCAATTGCTGATTACGGGAAAGTACCCGTAATTTGGTGATGGTCGGATGAGTGGATACCGAAACAAAATCACAGCGCACATGAACTTCATTCAGCTTGCTGGTCAGCGCCCGCGCCGCATCATCGATACCGGTCAACCCGACCAAACGTGAAATAGCGCCAAGGGATGCGATATTCATCGCGACGTTAGCAGCACCACCAGGGCGTTCTTCGATAGTCTCTACTTTAACAACTGGCACGGGGGCTTCTGGCGAAATCCGGCTGGTTGGCCCATACCAGTAGCGGTCTAACATGACATCCCCCACGACCAAGACACCGGCGCGGCAAAAATCAGGCAGTGTAACTTTCATCCCTTAGCTCCAAACAAGTCATTATATTATTGTGGTTGATGATATCACAGGCTCTTATACCCTTTGTACTTGAAGCCACAGGGGGTTAGCTGAATTCATTACTCGGCCCATCCATAGGCCGCTGCAAGCAGCGTTCAAAACGGATCACCCTAACCAACGTTGCCAACTGGCAGCCACTTGCGCTCTTTGTTCAATAAAGCTGTCGGCTGAAACTTTGCTTGATTGCTCCTGCAAGGCCAGATGATGAATTTCATCGCGCATGGTGACATAAGCACGGGTCAGCGCGGCCGCCTCTTCCGGTGCCATAATGTCGTAATTGGCCATCAGCTCAAAAATACGCACATTATCTGACCAACGAGTCAAACGCGGCTCGCTGGCGGCATAACGCAACACCAGATATTGCGCAATGAACTCAATATCGGTGATACCATTTTCATCGGCTTTGATATCAAACACATCACGCTGCTTGCTGCCTAAGTGAGTACGCATTTTCTCGCGCATTTCGCGCACTTCCTGCTGCAATTGCGGATCTTCACGACGCCGGCAGAGGATTTGCTGACGGATGGCGTCAAACTGTTGATGTAATTGAGGGCAGCCATAAACAATACGGGCGCGAACCAGTGCCTGATGCTCCCATGTCCAGGCTTCATGCTGCTGGTAATCAGCGAACGCCTCGACGGTGCTGACCAGCATGCCAGCCTCACCGGATGGCCGCAGCCGTGCATCGACCTCATATAAAATACCTGACGAGGTGCGGGTGCTGAATAAGTGCATCACACGCTGGGCCAGACGCAGGTAGAACTGGCGGCCATCAATACTGCGCTCGCCGTCTGTCATCACATCCAGCGGGCAATCGAGCAGGAACACCAAATCCAGATCAGAGCTGTAACCCAGTTCCCAGCCCCCTAATTTACCGTAACCGATCACCGCAAAACCACGGCCTTCCCGTTGTTGTAAATGGCTCGGTTGACCATAGCGAGCTACCATTTGGTTCCAGGCTTGCTGGATAACCGCATCAATCATGGCCTCAGCCAGATAGGTTAAGTGATCGCTCACTTTCATTACCGGCAGCGCCTCGGTGATGTCCGCTGCGGCAATTCGTAATTGCTGAGCCTGCTTAAACTGGCGTAAAGCTTCCAGTTGCTGCTCCTCGTCATCTTCCGGTACCCGCAGTAAGTATTGGCGTAATTCATCGCGGTAGGCACTGGGTTCCAATGGCTGATAGAGCGATTGCGGATCGAGCAATTCATCCAATAATAGCGGGTAGCGGGCCAACTGACTGGCCACCATCGGCGAGGCAGAACACAAGCGAACAACGTGTTTTAGTGCCGCATGGTATTCCACCAACAATTCGAGATAAGTGGTGCGGGTAACAATGCTAAGCAGTAATTGGACCAGGCGACGGAGGGCAACATTTGCATCCGAACGTGGGCAAACTTCGGCAAACAAGCGTGGCATCAGTTGATCCAATACCTCGCGGCCACGAGGCCCAATGGTGCGCTTATCAACGTCATGGCGGAAATCATTAATTATCGTCAGCAACTGGCTGCGGCCCGTTTCATCTAAATGCGGCGTCAGCGGTGCTAAGTCACTCTCTTCCAGTACGTCTTGCCATAAACTTTTGTACAAACCATGGCAGGGGTCTTCACCAATATCAGGGGTATCGTCGCCAATCAAGTCGTCAAATACCAAGCGCACCGCCTGCATATGCTGTTCTAATGCGCTATTCATGGCTGCCCAATTGATATGACCCATACCCCAGGCCAATCGAGCCTGATTCAGTGTATCGCTGGGTAAAGTCTGGGTTTGCTCATCGCCAATAGCTTGCAGCAGATTCTCTAACCGGCGTAAAAACAGATAGCTACTACTGAGATCTGTCACCTGCTGTTCGGGCAATAAACCCAGCTCTGCGACCGCCTGCAAGGTAGGCAGTAAAGCTCGCTGTTGCAAACGCGGTTCACGGCCACCACGGATTAACTGGAATACCTGCGTAATAAATTCAATTTCACGGATCCCTCCGGCACCCAGCTTGATATTGTCTTTCAGGCCACGCCGCCGGACTTCACGAGCAATCATGCCTTTCATATTACGCAGTGACTGAATCACACTGAAATCGATATAGCGACGGAAGACAAAAGGCCGCAAGGTTTGGCGCAGTTCTTTGCTGTAATGGTCTTCAGCTCCGCCCATCAGCCGGGCTTTAACCATGGCATAGCGTTCCCAATCGCGGCCCTGTTCTTGGTAATAATCTTCCAGCGCGGCAAAGCTCAGTACCAGCGGGCCGCTGTCACCAAACGGCCGCAGCCGCATATCTACCCGATAGACAAAGCCATCAATAGTTTGCTGATCCAACGCCTTAATAAGCCGTTGCCCCAAACGGGTAAAGAACTGAGCATTATCCAACTGCCGCCGCCCGCCTTGAGTCTGGCCGTTCTCTGGGTAAACAAAAATCAGATCAATATCAGAGGATAAATTCAGTTCACCGCCACCTAATTTACCCATCCCCAGAATCAACAGCGGCTGCGGTAGCCCCTCACCATTACATGGCGTACCGAATTCACGACAGCAAGCCTGATACAGCCAATCCCGGGCAGAGAGAATCAGGCTCTCAGCCAGCCAGCTCAACTGTTGCAGGGTATCGATGGTCGAGCTGGTTTGCAGGGCCTGTGACCAAGCGATGCGCACCATAATCCGACGACGAAACAAGCGCAGCGCTGCTAATAACGCCGCTTCGTCATGTATCTCTGCCAGCGCCTGACTTAACCATTGCGGGTAATATTGCCACTCCTGCGGTTGCGGCGGTTGCTGATGCAACTCCTCCAGCCATTCAGGGTGAATCAGTAACATATCACTGACAAAATCACTCAACGCCAGTACAGCGATATCTTCATCACGCAAACCCGGCGGAGCCGGTAACTCATAAAAGCGCTGTTGTATATTCTGCGCCTGAAGCTGTAATTCCGCAGGAAGTGGCAACATATCGAATTCCTTGTATACCCTTCGTATTTGAAGCCACAGCAGGTTGGCTGCGCTCACGCGCCCAAATCACTTAACTTCAGGACTTGTTAGCTTGCCGCCTTCCTGCGACTCCAACGACTTTGGGTATATGCTCAATTAACGAGTAGCACCATTCAACCAAAATGCTGGCTGAGCCAACGCTTCCTTGCGAGCGGTATCACGCCAGTGCCCTTGACGTTGCATAATCTCTTGCTGTAAGCCAAACCAGCCATCGATATACGGCAGCCATTCACTTTGTGGATAGAAACCGGAGAGCAACTGGAAGGTCATGATCTGCCGGTTCAAACGAGGGAGTTGTGCCAGATAGCCATCGTCATCCATATGGTGACCAAAGGCTTCTTTCAGGTCAGCAGCACTGCGGCTCAGCATAATGTCGCAGAAGCGTTTAAATGAACCATCTAACTTGGCCTGTGCTTTAGCATCCATAAATGGCCGCCAGCCAGAGGTCACCAACCATGATGTAAGTGCTAACTTACATTTTAGGTAATCGGCGCTATAACAGAGCTGCTCAGCATCGACATTTTTCGGCTCTAACTGCGGTTCCAGCGCGATTAACAGGGCACGCAATTCGGTGCTGGCCTTGCGTGGCACCAACCCACCAAAAATAGCTAATGACTGGCGTACCATCGCCACTGCTTCAATGATCATTGCTTTAGCCGCTGGCTCACCGCGCAGCCACAGCTCTTCATGGTATTGCCAGTGATCCAACGCCATTTCCAGCCCTGCCACCATCCCTTGCTCAACCGTAGATTTCGCCGCAGGTTGTAAAACCAGTAATGGCCGTAATTCACCTGATGGCTGACCTTGCGCTAAACGATAACCACGCGCGGCTTTACTCAAATCACTTTGACGTAAGCCTCCGATGGATGCCAATTCAGCCGCCAATGCCAGTAAATCGGCCTGATTGCCTTGTTTCAGCTCCAGCTCAATTTCACTCAGTGGCTCCGATAACTCACCCGCGCTGATGGTACCTTGGTCCAGAGCAAGCTCTATCTCGCTCTCACCGTAAGTAATTACCCACTTCTCGCGAGTGAAATCAGTACGGAATAATGGCTGTAATTCAGCTTGCAGTGCTTCAGCCGCCCAACCTTCCGGCCAGATATCGGCGGGGAAACGCGCCAAATCCAATTGGTCACTATCAATATCTACATTATATTCAGGGCGTTGATGTAAACCGCCCACAACTTTACCGCCAGTTTTCACCGTCATCTCATAACGGCCATCGTAGCCACGAATACGTAAACCAATATCATGCTGACGCAGCCGGTTATCGACCGTTTCAAAATAGATATTAGTCAAAGTCTGCGGGGCAGAATGCTGGCTTTGCCAGGACGTGAGTTTCTCCGGCAACGCGGCAATGGCCGCAGGAGTAGCAATAAATTTTAATTCTATTTCAACGGTCATAATTTCATTCACACCGGTATGTTGCGAGATTACGGGTATTATGCCTTTTTCGCTGCGATTTGCCTGTTTTACACAGATTTACCTATTTTACACAAAAAAACCGCGCGACCCTTGGGTCAAACCCTATTTTAACAGGTCTGCCCTAAGGCTTCATAAGACAAATTTTCACTGCGGTTAAAATGAACAATAAAGTCGCTAAAGCCGCACCGGCTATGAGAGTAAGATAGTTCTCATTCCGGTTTATGCGTTGCGTCGGCAAACTGAACACTCTACTATCGTTCCATAAATTCACTCATAAATGACTCCCTAATGCAGAAATTACGCCTAATTTGCCTCGCGATGCTCAGTCTAAGTATCTCCTGGGGTGCGCACGCTGAAGAAAAACGCTACATCTCTGATGAGCTGGATACCTACGTTCATAGCGGCCCTGGTAACCAATACCGTATTGTCGGTACGCTAAAAGGCGGGGATGAAGTCACCCTGATAAGCGTTGAAGACAGCAACAGCTATGGTCAAATCCGCGATAGCAAGGGCAAAATCACTTGGATACCACTTAACCAATTGAGTGAAACGCCAAGTCTGCGCATTCGGGTGCCTGACCTTGAACAACAGGTCAAAACACTGACTGACAAGTTGGCTAATATTGATAATAGTTGGAATCAGCGCACCGCAGAAATGCAGCAGAAAGTGGCTGCCAGCGATAGCGTCATCTCCGAGCTACAAAAAGAAAACGAGTCGCTGAAAAACCAGTTAGTGGTTGCGCAAAAGAAAGTCAGTGCGGTGAATCTGCAATTGGATGACAAACAGCGCACCATCATTCTGCAATGGTTTATGTATGGTGGTGGTGTTGCCGGTGTCGGCCTACTGATTGGTTTGGTGCTACCACATCTGATACCCAGCCGCCGTAAAAAGAACAACCGTTGGATGAACTGATAGCCATTACCAACCTGCGCTGCAACCTCAAGAACGAAGAGTCTATCCAACGTTATTGGCGTTCCAGCCAGGCAGTAAACGAGTGAATCCCGTTGATCTTACATAAGTAAGTGATTCGGGTGAGTGAGAACCGCTAACAACGCTGCAACGTCAAGAACGAAGGATTAACATGGAAATCTATCTGGTCGGCGGGGCTGTACGCGACAACCTATTAAACCTGCCGGTTACCGAACAAGATTGGGTGGTGGTGGGGGCAACTCCAGAACAGTTACTGGCACAGGGTTACCAACAGGTCGGTAAAGATTTCCCTGTATTCCTGCACCCGGTAAGCCATGAAGAATATGCACTGGCACGCACTGAACGTAAATCAGGCCAAGGCTATACCGGTTTTACCTGCTACGCTGCACCGGATGTCACACTGGAAGACGACTTACTGCGGCGCGATTTGACCATCAATGCCATTGCCCGTAGCGCCGATGGGGAACTGTTCGATCCCTACCACGGTCAACAGGACTTAGAAAACAGAATATTACGTCATGTCTCCGATGCCTTTGGTGAAGATCCATTACGTGTGCTGCGTGTCGCCCGTTTCGCGGCCCGTTTCGCTTACCTCGGTTTTACTATCGCACCAGAGACCCAGACCCTAATGGCAGCCATGGTGCACAGTGGTGAACTCTCAGCATTGACACCTGAACGGGTATGGAAAGAAACTGAGAAAGCGCTGAAAACACCAAGCCCACAGATCTATTTTCAGGTGCTGCGGGATTGTGGTGCGCTGTCCGTGTTGTTCCCGGAAATTGAACGTCTGTTTGGCGTGCCTGCGCCGGAGAAATGGCATCCGGAAATTGATACCGGTATTCATACCCTGATGACACTGGCAATTGCAGCTCAAATCAGCCCTGAGGTTGATGTACGCTTTGCCGCACTCTGCCACGACTTGGGCAAGGGCCTAACACCGAAAGAGTTTTGGCCGCATCACCATGGCCATGGCCCGGCAGGAGTCAAATTGGTCGAGCAGTTATGCCAGCGCTTACGAGTACCTAATCCGGTCCGTGATTTGGCGAAGCTGGTAGCGGAATACCACGATCTAATTCATACGGTGAATAAGCTTCGCCCTGAAACTCTGCTTAAATTGTTTGATGCTATTGATGTGTGGCGTAAACCAGAGCGCCTTGAGCAGATGATTATGACCAGCGAGGCAGATGCCCGAGGTCGCACCGGATTTGAAGAAAATCCTTATCCACAAGGGGATTATCTGCGAGCAGCATTCCATGTTGCCAACGGGGTATCAGTGCGGGAAGTGGTCGCCAGCGGGCGACAAGGCTTGGCAATTCGGGACGAACTGAAACACCGCCGCCAGCAAGCATTGGCGCAATGGAAACAAACTCAAGAAGTGATTTCAGAATAAATCGTGGGTCGCCATGAAACAAAAAAACCTGAATATTTTCAGGTTTTTTTATGCCACGAAATTAGCGCACTCTTACATAAAGACCCAATACACTGCGGCTGCCACCACAAAGCGATAAATGGCGAAAGGGACAAAAGAGATACGTTTAATCAGTGACAGGAAGGTTTTGATAGCAATCAGTGCCACGATAAATGCCGTGATAAATCCGACAGCAAACATCGGTAAATCGCCCAGCGTTAAGAAATGCAGGCTTTTATACAAATCTAAGGCGCTGGCCCCTAGCATCATCGGCACAGCCAGAATGAAGGAAAACTCAGAGGCGGCGTAGCGATTCACACCGACCAGCATCCCACCTGAAATGGTGGCACCGGAACGGGAGAACCCTGGCCACAATGCCAGGCACTGGAAGCAACCAATGGCAAATGCCTGACGGTAAGTAATATCATCCAACCCGACAGCTTTAGGATTTTTAGGCTTGAACCATTCAGCTACCAGCAAAAGTATCCCGCCCGCGACCAAGGCATACATAACACTTTGCGGATTAAATAAAGATTTGATGGTGTCGTGAAATACCAACCCCAGGCCCACCGCCGGGATCATCGCCAATAAAATATGGCCCAATGTCAGGTGGCCGCTGGTTTTCCCCTCATGGGGTACCGCACCGAAATGGATGCCAATCAGGCCGAACAAGCGCCGCCAGAACACCACTACCACCGCCAGAATCGAACCTAACTGAATGATGACTTCAAAGGTTTTTGCTTTGTCACCGGTAAAGCCCAACAACTCGCCGACAATAATCATATGCCCGGTAGATGAAACCGGCAGGAACTCAGTCAACCCTTCAACCACACCCAGAACAAAAGCCACAAACAGCGAATACATATCCGTCATCTACGATACCCAATGCCATGTAATGGAAAATCACAAAAAAACGGCAATGTAAAAAACAATACCGTTAAATTTCAGTCTGTAAAAATATCACATTAATTAATAAGTCGGACCACATTATCAATATAGGGTTACATTTTCATGTCGTCGCTCAACAAAAAATTAGCTATTTCGCTGACCACGCTCAATCACCACGCCGACATTTCGGGCCTGTGCCACCGCCCCCGGTTTACTGACCTTAATCCGCACCCAAGGTGAATTAAAACGCTGTAGCAGCAGTTCGGCAATCTCTTCAGCCACGCGTTCTACCAAGGCAAAACGCTGCGATGCCACATGTTTTATGACTGCCTCACTGATATCTGCATAGCTCAAACAATCAGTTACATCATCACTGGCAGCGGCTTTACGATTATCCCAGCCCATTTCGATATCGAACACCAGCTTTTGCTGAATGGTCTGTTCCCAGTCATAAGCACCAATCGTGGTTATGACACTGAGTTCCTCAATAAATACGATGTCCATCACGTCATTCTCTGTTTTTGCGCCTGCCGGATACCACTTCCAGCGGAATATGCGTATTATCCACTGATGTTGCGATTAAAACGATCATTATTCAACAAGGCGGTGTTATGAGTGCTATCGCGCTTGGCATGATTATCTTCGCGTATTTGTGTGGCTCTATTTCCAGCGCGGTCCTGGTATGCCGGGTTGCCAAGCTGCCCGATCCACGCGAACACGGCTCCGGTAACCCCGGGGCGACCAACGTACTGCGCATAGGTGGCCGCACCGCAGCCGCAACAGTACTAATTTTCGACGTGCTGAAAGGTATGTTACCGGTTTGGATAGCCTACTTGCTGTATGTTCCACCATTGTATCTTGGCTTAACCGCTATTGCCGCCTGCCTTGGTCATATTTATCCGGTGTTTTTCCACTTTAAAGGCGGCAAAGGCGTCGCCACCGCATTGGGTGCTATCGCTCCCATTGGCTGGGATCTGACTGGCCTGATGGCCGGCACCTGGCTGTTGACGGTATTGCTGAGTGGTTATTCATCTTTAGGGGCAATTATCAGCGCCCTGATAGCCCCCTTCTACGTTTGGTGGTTTAAACCACAATTTACCTTTCCGGTTTCAATGCTCTCGTGCCTGATTCTGATGCGCCACCATGATAATATTCAACGTTTATGGCGTGGCAAAGAAAGTAAAATCTGGGACAAGCTCAGAAAGAAAAAGCAGAAAACGCCCGCTGAAGAAGCCACAAAGCTGGAAGAGAAAGAAGATTAGTTTTACCGAATTACCTCGCTATCCCACCCAATCCAAAATGGCTGAGCGGGAGCGAGGCGAGGCGCAAGGAATTGAGAGAGCGGAGCATACATCAGTAGGTGAGCATCACGAGATGACGCGGTAACGCCGCCGCAGCCTCGCTCAGACTTTCGACAACTCTGCCAACGGCCAACGCGGCCGCACCGACACACTCAACTCGCTGTTCACACCACTTTTCAGCCTGATCAACCCAGCATAGGCGATCATCGCGCCATTATCGGTGCAAAACTCTGGCCGGGCGTAGAACACTTCCCCCCCCCGTTTTTGCATCATTTCGGCCAGTTTCGAACGCAAAGTTCGGTTAGCACTGACCCCACCGGCAATGACCAATCGTTTAAAACCAGTCTGATCCAGCGCACGTTTAGATTTAATCGCCAGCGTATCGACAGCAGCATCTTCGAAGGCACGGGCGATATCGGCTCGGGTTTGGTCATCAGTACCATTGGCGCGAATGGTATTTGCGGCGAAGGTTTTCAGACCAGAAAAACTGAAATCCAGCCCAGGGCGGTCAGTCATTGGGCGCGGGAAAGTAAATCGCCCTGCGGTGCCAAGCTGGGCCATACTCGACAACATTGGCCCTCCGGGATAATCCAGCCCTAATAATTTTGCTGTTTTATCAAAAGCCTCACCTGCCGCATCATCGACAGATTCCCCCAACAACACATACTCACCAATACCAGTCACGCTAATCAATTGGGTGTGGCCGCCAGAAACCAGAAGGGCCACAAACGGGAATTCAGGGGCATTATCTTCCAGCATCGGTGCCAGTAAGTGACCTTCCATATGATGGACCGGCACCGCAGGAACCCCCCACGCAAATGCCAATGCGCGGCCGATGGTGGCCCCGACCAGCAATGCACCTACCAAGCCTGGGCCTGCTGTGTACGCTACGCCATCGATGTCTTTGGCGCTCAGGTTAGCTTCTTTCAGCGCGGCCTGAATCAAAGGCACAGTTTTGCGCACATGATCACGGGAAGCCAGCTCGGGCACTACGCCACCATAATCAGCATGTAATTTAACCTGACTGTAAAGTTGGTTAGCTAACAGACCGGTTTCATCGTCATACACTGCAATTCCGGTTTCATCACAGGACGTTTCTATACCCAAAACTCGCATTACATTTCCCATCATTCACGTGCGGCCGACAGTTTAGCATAACCGTGCCGCCCGTCATGATTTCTGATCCCAAATTGAACGATAAGGAGGCCAATGGGATCTCTGCCCCCCTAAATGTGGTTGATAGTTAACATATCTGAAAAAAATGTTGATAAATTCGATCACAGGCCCTGTTTAGTATATAATCAGCGGCCGTCGCACTCTTGGCACCATCTTTCTTGTAAAGAACGGGGCGACATTACAGGGGCGTGCCTGTTTCAATTTGCTGTGGTGCTTTACAAAGCAGCATCCATTGAAGTAAAATTCCGCACCATTTTGAGAAGGCTGGCAATTGGCCAGCAGCAAACCGATTTCTATTGAGGTGAGAGGCACATGCCGGTAATTAAAGTACGTGAAAACGAGCCATTCGACGTAGCTCTTCGTCGTTTCAAACGCTCTTGCGAAAAAGCGGGTGTTTTAGCTGAAGTGCGTCGTCGTGAATTCTATGAAAAACCGACTACCGAACGTAAACGCGCTAAAGCTTCTGCAGTAAAACGTCACGCGAAGAAATTGGCTCGCGAAAACGCACGCCGCACTCGTCTGTATTAATTCTTCGGGGGTAACCCCACCGCGTAGTTTCTTATGTTCTAAGAATACGCAGATCGAGTAGTTGCATACGAAGGCCGTGCTTTCCGAAAGGAATGCGCGGCTTGTTCTCGTTTATGGACTGATCGAATAGGGGCTTATGGCTGGACGAATTCCACGCATATTTATCAATGACTTGCTGGCTCGCACCGACATCGTTGATCTTATCGATGCGCGGGTAAAGCTGAAGAAGCAAGGCAAAAATTACCATGCGTGCTGTCCGTTCCATCATGAGAAAACACCCTCATTCACCGTTAATGGCGAAAAACAGTTTTATCACTGTTTCGGCTGTGGCGCACATGGTAATGCTGTTGATTTCCTGATGAATTATGATCGACTCGAATTTGTCGAAAGTATTGAGGAATTAGCCACCATGCATGGGTTGGAAGTGCCTTACGAGGCAGGAACCGGCACCACCCAGCTCGAACGTCATCAACGACAAAGTCTTTATCAACTGATGGAAAGCCTGAGCGCATTCTATCAACAATCACTCAAAGGCACGACTGCCAACCAGGCACGCGAATATCTTCAACATCGCGGATTGAGTGAAGAAATAATCCAACATTTCGCTATCGGTTTTGCCCCCCCAGGTTGGGACAATGCCTTAAAACGTTTTGGCCGTGATGGTGAGAGCCGTACCGCGTTGAACGATGCTGGAATGCTGGTGACTAATGATACAGGGCGAACTTACGATCGTTTTCGTGAGCGCGTCATGTTCCCTATCCGCGATAAACGCGGGCGGGTTATCGCCTTTGGTGGGCGAATTCTGGGTGACGGAGTGCCGAAATACCTCAACTCCCCGGAAACAGAAATTTTTCATAAAGGCCGCCAGTTATATGGCTTGTATGAAGCACAAGTGAGTCATCCCAATCCAACACGTTTACTTGTGGTGGAAGGGTACATGGATGTGGTGGCGTTAGCGCAATTCGGCATTGATTATGCTGTTGCCTCGCTGGGAACGGCGACCACGGCGGAACATATTCAATTATTATTCCGCGCGACCGATAACGTCATTTGTTGTTATGACGGCGATCGGGCCGGTAGAGATGCTGCCTGGCGGGCATTAGAAACGGCGCTGCCCTATCTAAACGATGGGCGTCAGCTACGCTTTATGTTTTTGCCTGACGGAGAAGATCCGGACACTCTGGTACGTAAAGAAGGGAAAGACGCATTCGAACTACGGATGGAGAAGGCGCAGCCACTCTCAACCTTTTTGTTTGAAACCTTGATGCCACAGGTAGATTTGAGCAGCCCCGATGGGCGCGCCAAGTTAAGTACCTTAGCATTACCCTTAATCAGTCAGGTACCCGGTGAAACCTTACGTCTCTATCTGCGTCAGCAATTAGGCAACAAGTTAGGCCTGCTTGATGACAGCCAGCTTGATAAGCTGATGCCGAGACAAGCCGAAAACGCGAATACCTACCAGCCGCCCCAGCTAAAACGCACAACCATGCGTATACTTATAGGGCTACTGGTACAAAACCCACAACTGGCTACACTTATTCCCTCATTACAGGGAGTTGAACAAGCCAAGTTAGCCGGTTTACCGTTATTTATTGAGTTGGTTGAGACTTGTCTGGCCCAACCGGGGCTGACTACCGGGCAGTTATTAGAACTGTACCGTGATAATAAATTCAGCCAACAGCTTGAAACTCTCGCAACATGGAACCACATGATTGTAGAGGATATGGTCGAGCAGACCTTTGTCGACACGCTAACCAGCCTGTATGACTCCATATTGGAGCAACGTCAGGAAACCCTGATAGCGCGTGATCGAACGCATGGATTGAACGCCGAAGAACGTAAAGAGCTTTGGTCTTTGAATCTGGCTTTGGCCAGAAAAAAATGAAACACCCAACGGCTTAATTGCCGATAAATGTGGGGGTTACTCCCCGCAATATGCCGCCATAGCGGGCAGCGGCGATAAAAAAAGGCCCCAAATGCTATTGTTGGCGGTTTCGCCGACCGACACCAACCCAAATACTCTGAAGTGTGGATACCGTCTTATGGAGCAAAACCCGCAGTCACAGCTGAAGCTACTTGTCACCCGTGGTAAGGAGCAAGGCTATCTGACCTATGCTGAGGTCAATGACCATCTGCCGGAAGATATCGTCGATTCCGATCAGATCGAAGACATCATCCAGATGATTAATGACATGGGTATCCAGGTGCTGGAAGAAGCCCCTGATGCCGATGATTTAATGCTGGCCGAGAATACCACTGATACCGACGATGATGCAGCTGAAGCTGCTGCACAGGTATTGTCCAGTGTTGAATCCGAAATCGGGCGTACCACTGACCCGGTGCGTATGTACATGCGCGAAATGGGTACCGTTGAGCTGTTGACACGTGAAGGCGAGATTGATATTGCCAAACGTATCGAAGAAGGCATCAATCAGGTCCAGTCTTCAGTTGCTGAATACCCTGAAGCTATTACTTATTTGTTGGAACAATATGATCGCGTTGAAGCGGGTGAATCCCGTTTATCCGACCTGATCAATGGCTTTGTTGATCCAAACGCCGAAGAAGATATTGCGCCAACGGCAACTCACGTTGGTTCCGAATTATCCACTGAAGAGATGGATGACGACGACAAAGAAGAAGAAGACGAAGAAGAAGAAGAAGACGACAACAGCATCGATCCTGAGCTGGCACGCCAAAAATTCAGCGAATTGCGTGAGCAGTATGAAAACACACGCATGGAAATCAAGAAAAATGGTCGTAGCCACGCGAATGCTGCTGCAGAGATTGTAAAGCTTTCAGAAGTCTTCAAACAGTTCCGCCTGGTACCGAAGCAGTTTGACTATCTGGTCAATAACATGCGCGCCATGATGGACCGCGTTCGTACTCAAGAACGTATCATTATGAAGTTGTGTGTTGAGCAGTGCAAAATGCCGAAGAAAAACTTCGTCACACTGTTTTCCAGCAACGAAACCAGCGACACCTGGTTTGCCGCCGCAGTAGCGATGGGTAAACCATGGTCTGAAAAACTGAAAGATGTTTCGGATGATGTCCAACGTAGCTTGCAGAAACTGCGCCAGATCGAAGAAGAAACCGGTCTGACCATTGAGCAAGTGAAAGATATCAACCGCCGTATGTCTATCGGTGAAGCGAAAGCACGTCGTGCCAAGAAAGAAATGGTTGAGGCTAACCTGCGTCTGGTTATCTCTATTGCGAAAAAATACACCAACCGAGGTCTACAGTTCCTTGATTTAATTCAGGAAGGTAATATCGGTTTGATGAAAGCAGTAGATAAGTTCGAATACCGTCGTGGCTATAAGTTCTCAACCTATGCAACTTGGTGGATTCGTCAGGCAATTACCCGCTCTATCGCGGATCAGGCGCGCACCATTCGTATTCCGGTGCATATGATTGAGACTATCAACAAACTCAACCGTATCTCACGCCAGATGCTACAAGAGATGGGGCGTGAGCCAACGCCGGAAGAGCTGGCTGAACGCATGCTGATGCCGGAAGACAAGATCCGTAAAGTACTGAAGATTGCCAAAGAGCCAATCTCAATGGAAACCCCGATCGGTGATGATGAAGACTCACACCTGGGCGATTTCATTGAAGATACCACTCTGGAGCTGCCGCTGGACTCTGCAACTTCTGAGAGTCTGCGTTCTGCCACTCACGATGTATTAGCCGGTCTGACAGCCCGTGAAGCGAAAGTTCTGCGTATGCGTTTCGGTATTGATATGAACACTGACCATACTCTGGAAGAAGTGGGTAAACAGTTCGACGTAACCCGTGAGCGTATTCGTCAGATCGAAGCGAAGGCATTGCGTAAACTGCGCCATCCAAGCCGCTCTGAAGTGCTGCGCAGCTTCCTCGACGATTAATCGTCGGGGTTAACCGCAACCCGCACACAAAACCCCCCAGCATGCTGGGGGGNGGGGGGGGGGGGGGGGGGGGGGGGGGGGGGGGGGGGGGGTTTTCTTTTTGAGCCAGGTAACAAATACAGCGCTTGGCGTATGCCGCATAAAAGATATAAAGCCAAAATGGCCTACCATTATCTATTATATGCGTAAAAAACCTTAAATTTGTGCAGAAAACGCCCATCTGATTTATCAGCTCTAGACCGCAGGATAAAAACTACCGTATAATCAGCGCCCAAGTCTGGCCCCTTAGCTCAGTTGGTTAGAGCACGCGACTCATAATCGCTTGGTCACTGGTTCAAGTCCAGTAGGGGCCACCAAATAAAACAAGGAGTTACGTTAATAGCGTGACTCCTTTGTTATTTCTAGGATACCTATAGGATACCTCAGAGCGGTATCGTCAGGTATTGTCAAAATGTTCTCTCGTCATAAGTTCGAGCAACTTAAGGTTGGATGGCGTAAATGAATAACTTGTTAGATGTGTTAAATAATGACTTAGAGCGCGCACTTGCATTGCAAAACACATTGCTTGATAGAGCAACGGGGAAAGGTGAAGACGATATTGCCTATATGCAATTACGTAATTATTTTCTCAATTCCACTCCCTTCTCAGATCAGCTACCTCAATTTGTTAGAACATGTCGTTCACTTAGTCAGTTTTGGCAACATATTAAAAAGACAGATGGATACGCCTCTAGGCGCGAAATCATTTGGGCTGAATTTCAACCGCTTCTTGACCTCATGGAAGGTAACAACATTTCCCCGGCCGATATCCACATAACAGATGGCCTAAAAAGTTATGATGAAGCGGGCGTGAGCGAAGCTTGGACTAAAGCATTGGCCCGGAGGTTATCAGATCCCGAAGGCGCTATTACAGCTGCTAGGTCATTAATAGAAACGGTATGTAAACACATCCTCGATGACCGTAAAATTGCATACGATAGAAACACAGATATGAGCGAGCTTTACAAATTGGTATCTAAGGAGCTTAACCTTGCCCCAGAACAGCATACGGAACAGATTTTTAAGCAAATCCTTGGTGGATGTTCAGCAATTGTAAATGGCTTAGGGACTCTTAGAAATCGACTTGGTGATGCTCATGGAAACGGGAGAAAACCGGCTAAACCTTCGGATAGGCACGCTTTGCTTGCAGTAAATCTAGCCGGCAGTATGTCCGTGTTTCTGATACAGACTTGGCAAACCCAATATTAACCTCAGAACTATCTTAGTGGCGGTCTCGGCCTCTTCCACTGGAATGTGTCAGTATTCATGCGTTGCCGATGGCGTTCTTTAGCAGTCAGCGTTGCCGCTACCTTTGTACGAATATCCAGTAAATCCTTACCATTAAGGTCTAACCCTTGCTGTTTGGCGACAGCGATCAGGGTGTTTTCAATCTGCTCATGTTTTAACATATAGGTATCCTCATTCATCGAGAGAGTCAGGGCGGCCCGGTTCCCTCTATGAGCAAAAAAGCCAGCGCAGGGCTGGCAAAGGTTGGAGATTGCGGGTCTATAGCCCACTAGGTTAGTAATTTATTCATCATTGCCGAGGACATAAAGCAACGAGGGGGTAACCTCACGCATGGCTGTTTTCTCTGTCTCATCGCTCATCAGAGTAAGCGTGTAGTCCAGGCACTCAAACACCACATCAATCGCAGACAG
>NZ_CQAZ01000010.1:0-8802 GCF_001152565.1 Yersinia pekkanenii
AACGCGGGAGGCAGATAATACGCTTTCCCGCTACAGAGTCAATCACTTAATCAGTTAATTTTCTCTGCTCTTCCCGGCCACTCTGTGAAGTTGCTCACAGCGCCGTGTCGATGGATGCGCATTATAGGGAGCTACTTCAGAATGGCAAGGGTTTATAGTAAAGTTTTTTCCGTTTGATGATTATTTAAACGTAAAGGTTATTTATGGTGCGTTTTTATCGCTTTTGGTAGATCTGCCAGGCTATTTAGCACCCAATCAGCTAGCGCCTCTCCTTCTGCGCTAACAGGCTTACCGGTGCGAACTAACACTTTAGTGCCGACATTAGCCGCTAATGCTGCCTGCATATCTTCAATTTTGTCACCAACCATATAAGAAGAAGCCATATCAATGTTCAATTCGCTTTGTGCTTGCAGTAACATGCCAGGCAGCGGTTTACGGCATTCACATGTTTCACTGAACTCCGCTACACTGCCATCGGGGTGATGCGGACAGAAATAAAGGCCGTCCAAATCCACACCACGGTCAGCAAGAGACCAATCCATCCATTCGGTGAGATTTAAAAATTGCTCTTCGGTAAATATACCGCGCGCAATACCTGATTGATTGGTTACCAGTACCAAAGCAAAACCCATTTCTTTCAATTCACGACATGCATCAATAACGCCATCGATAAACTGGAAGTTATCAATTTCGTGGACATAACCGTGATCGACATTAATTGTACCATCACGATCTAAAAATATTGCGGGGACGGGCTGAGTCACTTATCTGCTCCTGAGGGCTGTAAACCTTATTAGTATCGCATGTTTTATTGCCGATTGAGAATGGAAGAGAATCAGTGTTGCCAGTTGACTTAGCCGTCTAGACGCCTTAACATCCAATCCATACTTTGGTTCTACCGAAGTTTATTTATTATCTAGCCACGGAATTAACGATAAAATAAGAATAATATGATTAAACTTTCTCACATCAGCAAAGTATTCCAACAGGGTTCGAGCTCGATTACCGCGCTTTCAGACGTGAGCTTACACGTCCCTGCTGGGCAAATTTATGGCGTTATCGGTGCCTCAGGCGCCGGTAAAAGTACACTAATTCGCTGCGCCAATATGTTAGAACGGCCTACCAGCGGGCAGGTCCTGGTGGATGGGCAAGACCTGACAACCTTGTCTGAAGGTCAATTGACTCGCGCACGTCGCCAAATAGGCATGATTTTTCAACATTTTAATTTACTCTCCTCCCGTACCGTATATGGCAATATCTCGCTGCCCCTGGAGCTGGATAACACTTCACGTGCAAATATAAAGAAGAGAGTCACTGAGCTGCTAGATTTAGTCGGTCTGACTGATAAACAAGATGCTTACCCTGCGAATCTATCTGGTGGGCAGAAACAGCGCGTGGCCATCGCCCGTGCATTGGCCAGTAATCCTAAGGTTCTGCTGTGTGACGAAGCCACCAGCGCACTGGACCCTGCAACTACCCGTTCAATTCTGGAATTACTGAAAGATATCAATCGCCGGTTAGGTCTTACTATTTTGCTTATCACCCATGAAATGGACGTGGTAAAACGTATTTGTGATCAGGTTGCGGTTATCAGTGAAGGTAAATTGATTGAGAAAGATAGTGTCAGCGAAGTGTTCTCACATCCGAAAACCCCGCTGGCGCAACAATTTATCCAATCAACCCTGCATTTGGATATTCCAGAGGATTATGCCAAGCGGATGACTCAGGAGCCAACTGCGGATCGTGTTCCACTGCTGAAACTGGAGTTTACCGGTCAGTCTGTTGATGCACCGTTGATTTCACAGGCTGTACGTCGTTTCAATATTGATATCGGTATCCTTAGCTCACAAATGGATTATGCTGGCGGAGTTAAATTTGGTGTCATGCTGGCAGAGCTACATGGCGACAATCAGGATGGTCTCGCTGCCATCAAGTTTTTGCAAGATCATCATGTAAAAGTAGAGGTTCTGGGTTATGTCTGAGGCAATGATGTGGTTAATGGGCCGAGGCGTCTGGGAAACTCTAATGATGACTTTTGTGTCTGGTTTCTTTGGTTTTGTTTTGGGGCTACCGGTCGGGGTGCTGTTGTATGTCACCCGTCCTGGGCAAATTATCGCGAATAATAACATTTATCGCACCCTGTCTGGGATAGTGAATATCTTCCGTTCCATACCTTTTATTATCTTATTAGTATGGATGATCCCTTTCACTCGAATGATCGTCGGTACTTCTATTGGTTTGCAGGCAGCGATTGTGCCATTAACTGTGGGTGCCGCGCCCTTTATTGCTCGTATGGTAGAAAATGCTCTGCTGGAGATCCCGTCCGGTTTGGTTGAGGCGGCCCGTGCCATGGGCGCTACCCCAATGCAAATTATCAAAAAGGTGTTATTACCCGAAGCGCTACCCGGTTTGGTAAATGCCGCCACAATTACTTTAATTACCCTGGTGGGATATTCTGCTATGGGTGGTGCAGTCGGTGCCGGTGGCTTAGGCCAGATCGGTTATCAGTATGGTTACATTGGCTATAACGCCACTGTAATGAATACAGTATTAGTATTATTAGTAATTCTGGTTTATCTGATTCAGTTCAGTGGTGATCGGATCGTAAAAGCCGTTACCCACAAATAATCATTAATTCGCGACGGACTCACACCACGGCGCATCTTATAACGAATGTCTATAGAGGTAAGGATATGTCTTTAAAATTCAAATCTATCGCAGCTGTCAGCGCACTGATTGGTACTCTGGCTCTGCTGGGTTGCGGCCCGGCCGAAAAAGCACCAAACCACATTAAAGTGGGTGTCATTGTCGGTGCTGAGCAACAAGTTGCTGAAGTTGCTCAGAAAGTAGCAAAAGATAAATATGGTCTGGATGTCGAACTGGTTACTTTCAATGACTATATATTGCCAAATGAAGCACTGAGCAAGGGTGATATTGACCTGAACGCCTTCCAGCATAAACCTTATCTGGATCAGCAAATCAAAGATCGTGGCTACAAATTGGTTTCTGTTGGTAACACATTCGTTTACCCGATTGCTGGTTACTCTAAAAAAATCAAATCACTGGATGAGTTACAACCAGGCTCTCAGGTAGCACTGCCAAACGACCCAACTAACCTCGGCCGTTCACTGTTGCTGCTGCAAAAAGTAGGGTTGATTAAACTGAAAGAGGGTGTTGGCTTGCTGCCAACCGTGCTGGACGTGGTTGAGAACCCTAAAAATCTGAAACTGGTTGAGCTGGAAGCGCCTCAGTTACCCCGTTCTTTGGATGACCAACAAATCGCCTTGGCTGTTATCAATACCACCTACGCGAGCCAGATTGGCCTGACACCCGCTAAAGATGGCCTGTTTGTCGAAGACAAAGATTCACCTTACGTTAACCTGATCGTGGCCCGTGAAGATAATAAAGATGCGGAAAACGTGAAGAAATTCGTTCAAGCTTACCAGTCTGATGAAGTTTACGACGCGGCAAACAAAGCATTCAACGGTGGCGCAGTTAAAGGTTGGTAATCGTTAATTGGCTATTTTGCTGAATACAGCGAAGCTAAATTCAATGTTTGCTAAATATATTGCAGGGCGGGCTACGGCCCGTCTTGTTATTTGCATAATAGATTGCTTCAATAGCACTTCTTAGTTAAAAAAGGCCGAGGAATTTCTATGCGTGCGTTACCTCTGTGTCTGTTAGCCCTTTCGCTAACTGGATGCTCCCTGCTTCAATCAAAGCCATCCACCACAGAAAGCCCGGTTAAACAACCGCCTCCAGTGACCAAACCTAGCCCAACAGCAGCTCCTCGCCCGGTACCCGTAAAACTGTATAAAAGTGCTGAAGAACTTGTTGGCAAGCCTTTTCGCGACTTAGGCGAAGTCTCTGGTGAATCTTGCCAATCGACGGTTCAGGACTCGCCAGCCAGTATCGCAACCGCCCGCAAGAGGATGCAGATCCGTGCATCCTATATGAAAGCAAATGCCGTCCTGCTGCATGAATGTGAAATCCAGAACGGAGTCCCCGGCTGCTATCAACAAGCCGTGTGTCAAGGCTCGGCACTGAATGTTTCATCAAAATGAGTACATTCTCCTTTAATCAGATTGGCGTGATCCGCTCGCCCTATAAAGAAAAGTTTGCGGTGCCGCGGCAACCCGGTTTGATTGAAGATGGCGGAGGCGAATTACAGCTACTGCCTCCCTATAACCAGCCAGAAGCCGTACGCGGTTTATCTGATTTTAGCCATTTATGGGTGATGTTCGTTTTCCATCAAACCATGGAAGGGGGCTGGCGTCCGACGGTTCGCCCCCCACGCTTAGGGGGCAATACCCGGATCGGCGTATTTGCCACCCGCTCCACTTTCCGTCCAAATCCTATTGGTATGTCCCTGATTGAGCTGAAAAGTGTACATTGCCAAGAGGGGAACGTGATCCTTGAGTTAGGCAGCCTGGACTTGGTTGATGGCACACCGGTGATTGATATTAAGCCCTATCTGCCTTTCGCCGAGAGCCAGCCACTGGCGCGTGCTGGTTTTGCTCAAACGGCCCCTGATGCAGATATGCACGTTTGCTTTTCTACTACAGCTGAGCAACAGTTAGCACAGCAGCAAAAACGTTATCCACAGTTGCGGCGTTTTATTACTCAGGTTCTGGCGCAAGACCCACGCCCTGCCTACCGTAAAGAAGATAGTGAAAGCCGTGAATATGCCGTTCTATTACTGGAATTTAATGTGTGCTGGCGGGTTGTTGGCCAGCAAACGGAAGTGTTATCACTCGACCTGCGCTAAATTTCACCCAGTTCTCTTTTGACAACCCGTACTCGCTGGTAAACTAAACCACTTTTTACTTTTTGGCTGCCTCTACTTGTTGCAGCGCTAATGGAACCAAAACATCATGCGTACTAGCCAATATTTGCTCGCCACTCTGAAGGAGACACCTGCCGATGCTGAAGTGATCAGTCACCAACTGATGCTTCGTGCCGGGATGGTCCGTAAACTGGCCTCAGGTCTTTATACCTGGTTGCCAACCGGGGTTCGGGTGTTAAAGAAAGTCGAAAACATCGTGCGCGAAGAAATGAATAATGCCGGTGCTATCGAAGTTTCAATGCCCGTCGTGCAACCAGCTGATTTGTGGCAAGAAAGTGGCCGCTGGGAACAATATGGCCCTGAGCTGTTACGTTTTGTTGATCGTGGCGAGCGCCCTTTTGTTCTCGGCCCAACCCATGAAGAGGTTATTACTGACCTGATTCGCGGTGAGATCAACTCTTACAAACAGTTGCCACTGAATTTCTTCCAAATTCAAACCAAGTTCCGCGATGAGGTTCGCCCACGTTTTGGCGTGATGCGTGCTCGCGAGTTCCTGATGAAGGATGCTTATTCCTTCCACACCACTCAAGAATCTTTGCAGGAAACTTACGACGCGATGTATGCGGCATACAGTAAGATTTTTGAACGAATGGATTTGAATTTCCGTGCAGTTCTGGCAGATACCGGTTCGATCGGCGGCAGTGCATCTCACGAATTTCAGGTATTGGCCGAAAGTGGCGAAGACGATATCGTATTCTCAACCGATTCTGATTATGCCGCTAATATTGAGTTCGCTGAAGCATTGGCCCCTGCTGAATCACGGACAGCGGCAATAGAAGAGCTGCGTATCATTGATACTCCGAAGGCAAAAACCATCGCCGAATTGGTTGAGCAGTTCAACCTTCCAATAGTGAAAACAGTAAAAACCTTGTTGGTTCATGCTCACGAAGAGAGTGGCCATAAGTTGGTTGCCTTGCTGGTGCGTGGCGATCATGAGCTAAATGAGATCAAAGCAGAGAAACTGCCACAAGTCGCCAAACCACTGACTTTTGCCAGCGAAGAAGAGATCCGCGCGGTTATTGGCGCAGGCCCTGGTTCATTAGGCCCGGTTAATTTGCCAGTACCGGTGGTGGCTGACCGCAGTGTGGCGGTAATGAGCGATTTCGGCGCGGGTGCGAATATCGACGGTAAACATTACTTTGGTATTAACTGGGAGCGTGATTTGCCGCTGCCACAAGTTGCTGACCTGCGTAATGTGGTCGAAGGCGATATTAGCCCAGATGGTAAAGGCACTTTGCAGATCAAACGTGGTATCGAGGTGGGTCATATCTTCCAGTTAGGCACTAAATACTCGGAAGCGATGAAAGCCACGGTTCAGGGCGAAGATGGCCGTAACCAAGTAATGACCATGGGTTGTTACGGTATCGGGGTATCCCGTGTGGTTGCTGCTGCTATTGAACAGAATCATGACGACCGTGGCATTATTTGGCCGGATGCAATTGCACCATTCCAGGTGGCAATTTTACCGATGAATATGCATAAATCTTTCCGGGTAAAAGAACTCGCGGAAGAGCTATATGCCACCCTGCGTTCTCATGGCATTGACGTTATTCTTGACGACCGTAAAGAGCGCCCGGGCGTGATGTTTGCAGATATGGAATTGATTGGCGTGCCACACAATATCGTGATTGGCGATCGCAACCTCGATAGCGAAGAAGTGGAATACAAAAATCGTCGGGCTGGCGAGAAGCAAATGATTAAAACCAGCGAAATCGTCGATTTCCTGCTGAGCCAAATCAAACGCTAACATTAGCTAGCAATATCGAGCCGCCAGAGAGTGAATAGCTACTGGCGGTTTTTTTATTGTTTACAACTGACTGCCGCAGCTCTTATTGGCATTAAACTGAATATCACCTGCTGGGATCAGCGTTTTGTCTGATTGCCCTTCGTCCATCGACGGCCGCACATCAAAATGACCATTGAGAGTCAAGAATACGGGTTCACCTGCATTTTTACGGGTACTTAAATACCCTTTTTCCAATGCGATATTATTTTCTACCGGGAAAGTCTTGCCCGTTGCGCAATCGGTAAATACTGCGGCATCAGCAAAATACTTATACATCCCGCTCAAAGGCATCGGTGTTTTTGGCAAAGGCTGATCGCCAGGGGCAAGTTGATAGTTCAGTGTCGATATAATAGGTAACCCTTGTTGGTCGAGCATCACCAGATTTTTACCTACCGGCCGGAAGTAGCGTTTTTCCCCCCGCCCATTAGTCAGCACCAGCTTATCCGCTGTACGTGCCCACTTACCGTATTCAGCAAACGCCTGATCACCATCGCTACTGTCATCAGGATGAGTGACGCCACGATAAATTTCTTTCAGGATAAAAGTCCCGTCACTGTCAAGGAACAGCGAGGTATCCAGGCCACTGCAATCCGCACAGGGCAATACTCCCTGATAACTTTGCTGCATGGGTTGTAAAGATTGCTCAACCGGCTGATGCCGATTATTACACCCAAGTAATGACAGTGCACCTACTGCCAAAACTAGCGTTATCGTTAATTTTTTCACAGTTATTCTCCCATACTGTGTCCGATATATAAGGAATGAGGCTGTCTTAGCCGCAACGCGGTGACGCTAATGCCAACTACCGGCATCATTCCTGATGAATTTTCCCTCGTAACGCTTTGGTCGCACCTTTGCGGACTTTACCCTCGACTCGCCTTATTTTTGAGCCTTTGGTCGGTTTCGTCGCCCGACGGGCCTTTTCCACCACCATTGCCTGGCGAATTAACGCCACCAACCGCGCCAATGCAGCCTCGCGATTCATATCCTGGCTGCGATACTCTTGTGCTTTGATGATAACGACGCCATCGGCAGTCACCAAGTGGTTATTTAATAACAATAACCTTTCTTTATAATACTCTGGCAGGCTTGAGGCCCTAATGTCAAAGCGCAAATGAATAGCAGTTGAGGTTTTATTGACGTGCTGGCCTCCCGCGCCCTGTGCCCGGATCGCGGTCAGCTCAACCTCACTGTCGGGTAGACTGATACTATTGGATATAATTAACACACTTATTGCCCATTATTTTGCCATTCGGCAAAACTTATTTCCAGATTATTCTGGGCATCTGATAACCAGATAGTCCCCTCTTGCAGAGTTGCTTGTAGTGACATATTACGATGAGAAAGTGCAGCTAACTTTGCCATCTGTTCGTCATCAAGAAAACGTACCCGGAGGTTACGGTGCCCGGATAACTTCTCCTGAACTTGTGGCCACCACACCTTGGCTGCGCGTTCACTGTAGGCATACAGCACGACCTGCTGTGACTGATTACAAGCTTTACGCAGGCGTTTTTCCTCCGGCAGCCCCAACTCAACCCACAATTCAATGCCGTTGTGGTCGTTATGACGCCAAATCTCTGGTTCATCGTCAGCGCTCAAACCTTTAGTAAACTGCAAACGTTCATCAGCGTGGCAGATCCAGGCCAATAAACGCAGCATCATACGCTGGTCAGTTTCAGATGGGTGTTGTGCAATTGTCAGGTTAATATCCTGAAAAAAATTACGATCCATATCTGCAATATTAACAGCAGCTTTATGGATGGTTGCTTTTAGTGCCATGGGTGACCTCTTAATTATCTGGTGGACAGTGTACTTGATTAAGCCTGCCAGCAGCCAGCCCGACATAAAGAGGATTATTCGCGGTATCAATACTAAAAAGAAAGCTTTGTTCTGTCTCTAATATCTCCATCACTCCTGTGCTATAGTCCTTATAAGTTCAGAGTTTATCTTCGTCGGTTGACAGTGTGGTGCTTCCACTGAGAATCTACCGGGTTAAACTTTTCTGGGAGGGTTACTGTGCAGCAATACTGTGAATTAGTACGCCGTTTTTATGCCGAAATTGGAAGTGGTGACCTTGGCTATGTGCCAGACGCCCTGCGTTGTGTATTGAAAGCATTGGACGAAGTTGCGGCTAACGACGCACTCCCGTCCTCCGTTAGGGAACAGGCGG
>NZ_CQAZ01000010.1:8817-32241 GCF_001152565.1 Yersinia pekkanenii
CCGCCGCTAACTTATTGGTGAGCGATTATGTCGATGAGTGAAGAGTATCAACCCATCAATTGTGATGACTACGATAATCTAGAGCTCGCCTGCCAACATCACCTGATACTGACGTTGAAGTTGAGAGGCGGTGAGATTGTAGAGGGAAAAGCCAGCGATCTGCTGCTCAGAAAAAAGGTCGAGTACCTGATTGTTGACCAAGAAGGGACCATGCGCGAGTTGCGTTTGGACCATATCGCCAGCTTCAGTCACCCCGAGATCGGGACTGTTGTGGTGAGTGCATCATAGTTTCATCCCATGATATTGACGACGGGCCGCTGAACAGTGGCCCGTCCTCTTTGTATTTGACGTTACTGCCGTGCTTGAAATTTTAAACTTACCTAAAGGTTTCAAACTGGCCTCAAGGTTTCAAACTGGCATAGTAAGCGGCCAAATCAGAAAAATCCTCGTCCGATAAGTTACTCACATAAGCACGCATCACTTCAGCCTGCCCACCAGTGCGACTGCCTTTCTTATAGGCTGCCAATGATTGTTCTAAATACAGGGCATTTTGCCCAGCCAGATTCGGGTACATCGGCACCGAAACCTTGCCCTCGGCACCATGACAAGCCACGCAACTGGCAGACGTAACCCGCCCCGCCTCGATATCATTTTTTGCCAGTGCCGAAAAACTGCTCAATCCCAATAACACCATCATACTGATGACAAATTTCATCATTGCTCCTCAAAATGGACGGTCTACTTGTTCTTATTTTATTATTCCGCTTTGGTCCAATTCAGATACCAGCACGGTTCACCTTCTTTAGCCTGACCTGCCTGAGCTACGAATACCCCAGCAGCAGCAATCAATTGTTCACCAAAATAGAGCAGAGGAATACGTTCCCGTTGCCACGGCGGCACCCCCAATTCTTGCCATAGCTTCTTACTCTGACGTGAATGATGTCGTCCGACAATTCTGATATCCCCCTGTAAACCGAAACGGACGCTGATCACCTCACCGGCAGCCGCAGCCCTGACCGCTTGCCCCCCTTCAGTAATAAAACTCAATACCCCCAGATTGGCAGGTAGAATCAAAGGGCCAGGGGGGATTGCGACATGATTAGGCCCAGCCTCAATGTTGGCCCAAGGTAGATGCCGTATATTTATTTCAGCCAGCGGTGGCAATAGATATAAATATTGTCGGAAACGCCGGACCTGATGTGTGCCAAGAGTTAATTGAGGTTCGGCGTCTTGTCTGGCCATAGCCACTTCCAACCACAAACGTTGTAATTGGCTTTGCGATGGCATTGATGCACCACATCCGGCTAACCAACGGCGTAATATCGCCGCACGCTTAGCTTCTGAAGCCAGTAGTAAACCTTCAATGGAAAGCGCACCATCGTTGTTTTGCAGTTGTTGCAGATTATCGGCCAGCAATTCATCCAATAGCTGTTCCTGCTCAGCACACAAACCTGCACTACGCGCCGTAGCCTGAGCAAAATGCGGCCAACGCTGATGAAGCAGAGGCAAGACTCTTAATCGCAAGAAATTACGATCGAAGCGATCATTCTGATTACTGTCATCTTCAATCCACTGTAATTGCTGTGTTCGAGCATAGTTTTCTAACGTTTCACGGGAAAATGACAACAATGGCCGCAATAACTGGCTGTGAGCAAAAGGCATTTTAGCGGCCATCGCGGATAACCCCGCCGGGCCACTGCCTCGTTTGAGTGCCAGCAGAAAGGTTTCACATTGGTCATCTTGATGCTGGGCGGTAAGTAATACTTCATCGGCGGCTAAATGTGAGGAAAATGCCTGATAACGGGCCGTTCTGGCGGCGGCCTCAATACCGTTATGGCGGGCGTCAATATTCACCCGCACCACTTCAAGTGGGATTTGCCATTGCACACATTGCTGCTGGCAATGCTGTACCCAGCTATCGGCCAATGGATTTAAGCCGTGGTGAATATGAATGGCGCGGATCGTCAACTCAGGCATAAATTGCTCACGGATACAGACCAATAAATGCAATAACACACTGGAATCCAGACCACCACTAAACCCCACTAATACATGGCGGTGTTCACCCAATTGTGCGAACAGGGGGTTAAGTAACACATTTGGTGTCGCGGGGGCTGAGTTCATGTTACTCCGGTATCAATTCATAGAGCTCCAGAGGTAAACCATCTGGGTCAGTAAAGAAAGTAAAACGTGATTTGGTGTAGGGATCAATGCGAACCGCTTCGCAAATCACACCGGCAGTGTTCAGTTCTCTGAGCGCCAGTTCAATATCATCTACCTGAAAAGCCAGGTGCCTTAAACCACAAGCCTCTGGGCGATCAGGACGTGCTGAAGGAGAAGGAAAGGAAAATAGCTCAATCGTATATTGGCCATTTAATGCCAGATCGGCTTTCCACGAGTCACGTTCCTCACGGTAAACCTCACTCATCAACGTGAAACCCAGCACATCACAGTAGAATCTTTTACTGACCTGATAATCTGAGCCAATGATCGCAATATGATGAATTTGACGTATTGCTAGCATGTATTACTCCAGTCTGGCCATTAAGATCTAAACAGTTAAAGTAATGCCTATTATCACACCAGACACTATCATAACGAACAGGTTTGGTCTCTTCGGCAGATTCACTATCGACTTCTATATTATCGTACTTCTTCTGTAAGTGCAGGTATATAGAATAAGTGACATTGCTTTATATAAAACTTCAGATCGAAATAGGATTATATTTTTTAATACAAATAAAATTATTTTTATACTCCCATGCCAATATTTCAGCATGATAGATTTAAACCCATCCAAAGTAAATTAAAACAAATCAAGAGAAGATGGTATGTTAAGAAATGGATACTTTATTCTATATATAATAATGTTATTAATCCCCATTGTCACATTTGCTATTCATCCGGTAAGTGTTGTTTATAGGGCTGACTCCCGTACCCCAGAGGAAATAGTTCAGGCGGGGGGAATGTATCCATTCACTGGTTTACCTCCAGATATTGATTTATTGCATCACTTCGAAGGCGAGTCTTTAGAAGGATATACTAGCGCATTTATTTCCACCACAGCTTCATTACGCCAAGCTGTAGAACATGCAGCTTTTACCGCACGAATAAATGATGAAGAGCCATTCGATACCGAGTTTGAAACTTATCTATATGTTATACGTCCCTCGATAAATTTCTACAATATTGATGAGTCACTCAACTATATAATAAATGAGACACCTGATAATTCAGATTTATATAAAGAAGTCAGTCGTACACTTCACAGCTATGGCGGTATGAATGAATGGGTTGCGTTGGGCGGTTTTGCACAAACCAGGATTATCTCTTACGCACGAATAACGGGTGACATGTTGCAACAGCATTATCACTCTGGTCAAATATTTTCATCCTCATTTTGGGATGAGCATTGGCAAAATAACCCCCTTTATCTTTCTGCCTTGGATCAAGACCTGAGTTCTTCGGTACCTTATTTTAGCATTGGAGTTCCCCGCGGCTATATCACTATGCTACAAAATGAGGCAGGGCAACAATTACCGTTAGTAAATACTTGTCATGAAGAACCCAGTACGAGTGATTCGAGAATTAAAAGACAGTTATCTCGAGTAACCTGTCAGAATAAAGCATTTACCACATCAAGATATTTTTATAACACAGAACTATTACTTCAGTTTTTAAATATACTTAGTGAATTAAAAATAAATAAAAAATTTGATATCAACATAGAACAAGATGAAGAGGAGTTATAATGAAACTATCTTTAACACATGCAATTATTTTAATCCCTCTATTTTCTTATGCTGAAAATAATTATGAGTTAGTAGGTAAAGTTAATGGAATACGTATTTCTGCAAACACTTGCCATATATCTTTTGATGCAGAAAACTCTCCATATTATAGCAGTGGCTGGCATTTCTCTGATGGTGATTCGGTTTGTAAAATAGCAATAATTTCTTATCTTATGGGAAAAACAGTAAGAGCTACGGGAGAAATCAATACAGAGAATGAGCTATATACAAATACGGTGAAAAATATCACGTTGGGTGTCCAGGGTATTCACTGGCCGCCTTATCATATCCCTGACTAGATTTTATAAAAAAACCGGAGACAATTAAGCTCCGGTTTTTCAAATACGGTGTCATCATCGAGTGTGTAAATCAGCAATAACCGTAATTCATCAGACGCTGATAACGACGATTCAATAATTCTTCGTCATTCAAAACATCCAGATCACTAAGATCAGCCAACAGTTGCGCCTTCAAAGCAGCAGCAATAGTGGTGTAATCACGGTGCGCGCCGCCTAAAGGTTCAGGGATAACCGAGTCAATCATCTTTAATTCTTTCAGACGATGAGCCGTAATACCCATGGCCTCTGCGGCTAACGGTGCTTTATCAGCACTTTTCCACAGAATAGATGCACAGCCCTCTGGGGAGATAACAGAATAAGTACTGTATTGCAGCATATTCACTTTATCACCCACACCGATTGCCAATGCACCGCCGGAACCCCCTTCACCAATGACGGTACAAACAATGGGTACATTCAGGCGTGACATCTCACGTAGGTTACGTGCGATAGCTTCAGATTGACCACGCTCTTCTGCGCCGACACCAGGATATGCCCCTGGTGTATCAATGAAAGTAATGATTGGCAGCTTAAAGCGCTCAGCCATTTCCATCAGACGCAGTGCTTTACGGTAACCTTCTGGTGCTGGCATGCCAAAGTTACGGCGGATCTTCTCTTTGGTTTCGCGACCTTTTTGATGACCAATAATCATCACCGGACGCCCATCCAAACGAGCAATACCACCAACAATAGCTTTGTCGTCTGCATAAGCACGATCACCGGCCAGCTCTTCGAAATCAGTAAAGATATTAGCGATATAATCCAGGGTATAAGGACGACGAGGATGGCGTGCCAGTTGGGCAATCTGCCATGCGCCGAGGTCCGAGAAAATTTTCCGCGTCAGCTCAACACTTTTCTCACGCAGACGCTGGACCTCTTCATCCAGATTAATATCTAATTTTTCGTCTTGACGGCTGACTGCAGTCAGCGAGTCAATTTTCGCTTCCAGCTCTGCAATCGGCTGTTCAAAATCAAGAAAATTCAGACTCATAGCATTCCTATTTTAGTCAAATTCCAGTTCCACCTGTTCATTACCTACCAGCGTTCGCAAATCTATTAATAAGCGATCGGTGGGCGTCACACGCCATGTGGCTCCAAACCGCAGCCGGGCGCGAGCATTTTCGCGTTGGTAATAAAGATGTACCGGGATCGTCCCCGCTCGATGGGGTTCCAACGACTGACGGAGACGGTTCAAAAGCTGGTCATCAATTTGCCTGTCGGTCAGCGATATAGCAAGCCCACGGGCATATTTTTCACGAGCTTCACTGATGTCCATTAACTCACGGGCGGTCATTTTAAGTCCACCACTAAAGTCATCAAAGCTGACCTGTCCGGTAGCTATCAGGATACGGTCTTTTTCTAATAAATGCTGATATTTTTCCAATGCATCGGTGAATAACATCACCTCCAGACGCCCGGAACGGTCATCCAAAGTACAAATACCGATGCGATTCCCGCGTTTTGTTACCATAACCCTTGCAGCGATAACCAGCCCCACCGCAGTGGTCATTTTGCCCCGGTCCGTCGGATGCATATCTTTCAAACGCTGCCCGCCGGCATAACGTTCTATTTCCTTTAGATATTGGGTAATCGGGTGGCCGGTTAGGTATAACCCCAGCGTTTCCCGCTCACCGTCTAAAACGATTTGTTCCTGCCACGGCGGCACATTAGCATAAGATTGTTCAATCTGCTCAGGTGCATCAGCCAAGACACCAAACATATCTGCCTGACCAATCGCCTCAGCCTTGGCATGTTGGTCTGCGGCTTTTAATGCTTCGCTCAATGAGCTCATTAATGCAGCACGGTGTGGCCCTAAACGGTCAAAAGCACCGGACATGATCAATTTCTCTAAAATCCGGCGATTGAGCTTTTTAGTATCGACCCTGGCACATAAATCAAATAATTCTTTGAAATAGCCGCCCTCTTTACGCGCCTCCAGCATGGCCTCAATCGGCCCTTCTCCCACACCTTTAATTGCGCCAATTCCATAAACAATTTCACCGTCATCGTTCACATGGAAATGATACAGACCACTATTAATGTCAGGAGGCAGAATTTTCAGCCCCATACGCCAGCATTCATCAACCAGGCCAACCACTTTATCCGTGTTATCCATATCAGCCGTCATTACCGCAGCCATAAACTCGGCTGGATAATGTGCTTTTAACCAAAGCGTTTGATAGGAAACCAATGCATAAGCGGCAGAGTGAGATTTATTAAAACCATAGCCGGCAAATTTCTCTACCAGATCAAAAATCTTAATTGCCAGTTCACCATCGACACCCTGACTTTTCGCACCATCTTCAAATATCGAGCGCTGTTTGGCCATCTCTTCCGGGTTCTTTTTACCCATCGCACGACGCAACATATCTGCGCCACCGAGTGAATAGCCGGACAGAACCTGAGCAATCTGCATGACTTGTTCCTGATACAAGATGATGCCATAGGTTGGCTCAAGTACCGGTTTCAGAGATTCATGCTGCCACTCAATATCTGGATAGGATAATGCTTCACGACCATGTTTACGGTCAATAAAGTTATCTACCATCCCTGATTGCAGCGGGCCGGGGCGGAATAATGCCACCAATGCGATCATATCTTCGAAGCAGTCCGGCTTCAGACGTTTGATCAAATCCTTCATGCCTCTGGATTCAAGCTGGAACACTGCCGTCGTTTCAGAACGTTGCAGCATATCGAAGCTTTTTTTATCCTCCAGTGGGATGGATGCAATATCAATCGGCTCTAACCCGGTTTTGGCACGCCGGGTATTGATCATTTCCAGCGCCCAATTAATGATAGTTAGCGTGCGCAGACCGAGGAAGTCAAACTTCACCAGCCCGGCATATTCCACATCATTTTTATCGAACTGAGTAACCGGGTTCTTCCCTTCCGCATCACAATACAGGGGGGCAAAATCGGTAATTTTGGTTGGTGCGATAACCACCCCACCGGCGTGTTTCCCGGCGTTACGGGTGACCCCTTCTAGCTTACGCGCCATATCAATCAGCGCCCGGACCTCTTCATCTGCCTCATAGATTTCAGGCAGTTGTGGTTCAGCAGCAAAGGCTTTTTCCAGCGTCATACCCGGATCAGGTGGGACTAATTTTGAGATACGATCAACGAAGCCATAAGGATGGCCTAATACTCGGCCCACATCGCGAATTACCGCTTTGGCAGCCATGGTACCGAAGGTAATAATCTGGGAAACAGCATCACGGCCATACATTTCAGCCACATGTTCAATGACCAGATCGCGTTTCTCCATACAGAAGTCAACGTCGAAGTCGGGCATCGATACACGTTCGGGGTTGAGAAAACGTTCAAACAGGAGGTCAAATTCCAGTGGATCCAGATCGGTGATTTTCAACGCATAAGCCACCAGAGAGCCCGCACCTGAACCGCGCCCTGGCCCTACCGGTACACCATTATCTTTGGACCACTGGATAAACTCCATTACGATCAGGAAGTAACCGGGGAAGCCCATCTGGTTGATAACTTTCAGCTCAATCTCTAGCCGCTCGTCATATTCTGGCCGTTTTTGCACTCGCTCTTCAGGATCAGGGAAAAGCAGCTCCAGGCGCTCTTCCAGACCTTGCTTCGATTTCTCTACCAGAAAATCTTCCGTACTCATATCGCCGGTAGGGAACTGCGGTAGGAAGTATTCCCCAAGGCGGATGGTTACGTTACAACGTTTGGCTATTTCAACACTGTTGATCAAGGCTTCAGGAATATCCGCGAACAGCTCACACATCTGCTCTTCATCGCGCATAAACTGCTGGGGGCTGTAATTTTTAGGTCGTTTAGGATCAACCAATGTAAAACCGTCGTGAATAGCGACACGGATCTCATGGGCGTCAAAGTCAGACTCATGGATAAAACGCACATCGTTAGTGGCAACAACAGGTAACCCGCGCTCCGTTGCCAACGCCACGGCCGCATGAAGATAGTTTTCTTCATCAGGGCGACCAGTACGGATTAACTCCAGATAGTAGCTGCCAGGGAAATGCTGTTGATAAAACTCAAGACACTGATCAACCTGAACCTGATTGCCACGTAAAATAAATTTACCCACATCCCCCATCCGACCGCCAGACAGCAGAATCAACCCTTTTTTATACTTAATAAGCCAGTCACGATCAATGATCGGACCCGCAGCGCCATAGCCACGTTGATAAGCTTCGGAGATCAGTAAGGTAAGATTTTGGTAACCGTCATTATTGCACGCCAACACGGTGAGATGAGCGAGTTCATCGCCCAGAATTTCACTTTGCACATAGAAGTCTGCACCAATGATGGGTTTGATCCCCGCACCATGAGCGCTACCGTAGAATTTCACTAAACCACACAAGTTAGTAAAATCGGTAATGGCCAGAGCAGGCATGCCTAGCGCAGCAGCTCTCTTCACCAAGGGTCCAATCTTGGCTAATCCATCGATCATGGAATAATCGCTGTGAACACGCAGGTGGACAAAACGAGGTTCGGCCATATCCAGACACCAGAAATTAGTGGATTGAATCGTATCCCCGGCAATTTATAACCGAGGCATTATAGATATACGTTATGGATGCTACTGCGCTGTTTACGCCAGACCCAGTACGCGCTTGACCGGGCCAAAACTGCGCCGATGGTGTTCGGTCGCCCCTAGAGCCGCCAACCTTTCCCGATGGAAAGCCGTTGGATAACCTTTGTGCTGCGCGAAACCATATTCAGGGAAACGGAGATCCAGCTCGATCATTTCACGATCACGGGTCACTTTAGCCAGAATAGAGGCCGCACTGATCTCGGCTACCCGGCTATCACCTTTCACAACAGCCAGTGACGGCATCGCCAGTTTTGGGCAGCGGTTACCATCAATCAACACATAATCAGGTGCAATGTGCAAACCTGTAACCGCTCTCTGCATCGCCAGCATCGTCGCGTGCAAAATGTTCAGGTGATCAATTTCTTGTGGCTCGGCACGACCAAGGCTCCATGATAGTGCCTTGTCTGTAATTTCGTCATAAAGTGACAACCGGCGCTTTTCACTCAGTTTTTTCGAGTCAGCCAAACCGACTATTGGCCGTTTAGGATCGAGAATAACTGCGGCGGTGACAACTGCGCCGACTAAAGGGCCACGGCCAACTTCATCCACACCAGCAATCAAATTTGCCTGAGGGTAAATAAAAATATCAGTCATCGCCCTGCTAACTCCAATACCGCCTGCGCAGCCTGTTCATCGGCACCACAGCGGATGCTCTGATGTAAAGTCAGGAAACGCTCTTTTAATGCCTCAATCGCATCACCACCTTGCAGTAGCGGCAGCAGTGCATTGGCTAATTTTTGTGGCTGACACTCTTGCTGCAATAGCTCAGTCACCAACTCTTCACCCGCTAATAAATTAGGCAACGAAACATAAGGTGTCTTGACTAGCCTTTCTGCCAGCCAGAAAGTAAATGGCTTCATGCGGTAACCGACGACCATCGGGCATTTAGCCAGCATACATTCCAACGCAGCAGTACCGGAGGCCAGCAATGTTGCATCACTGGCAACCATCGCCACGCGCGCATGGCCATCCAGTAAATGTACCGCTAAATCAGGTGCTACCTCGGCCTTAATTCGCTCGAACTGCTCACGCCGTTTGCTGTTAACCAGCGGAACCAGTATTTCCAGCGCCGGCAGTTGTTGCTTGAGGATGGCGGCTGTACGCAGGAAATCACCACTCAGTATTTCTACTTCAGAATGACGGCTGCCCGGTAGCAGAGCTAAGCAAGGTATATTGGGTGCAATACCAAGCTCTGCTCTTGCGGCTGGTTTATCGGCGGTTAACGGCATGGCATCAGCCATGGTATGGCCGATAAAGCGGCAGGGAACATTAAAACGGTCGTAAAACGCTTTTTCAAAAGGAAGAAAAGCCAGCACCATATCGGTCGCTTTACCAATTTTGAAAACACGTTTTTGTCGCCAGGCCCAAACTGATGGGCTGACGTAATGTATGGTTCGGATACCCCGCTGTTTCAAACGCCCTTCAAGGGTGATATTGAAATCAGGGGCATCGATACCAACAAAAACATCGGGGGAGAGTTCACTAAAGCGTTGAGTCAGTTCTTTTCGGATTTTCAATAGACGTGGCAGGCGCTCTAACACTTCAACAACCCCCATCACTGCCAATTCTTCCATCTCAAACCAGGCTTCACATCCTTCAGCTTGCATCAGAGGACCTGCCACACCGACAAAACGGGCATCGGGTACCCGAGCTTTCAGCGCACGAATCAACCCTGCACCTAAGATGTCGCCAGATGTTTCTCCGGCGACTAAACCTATAGTTAAAGGACGCCCGCCGTTCAACGGACGATCAACAGATAATGGGTTATTTTGCATAGGTCAGCGAATAATGCCGCGAGTCGAACGAGCAAAGAAATCACTGAATGCCTTAACTGCCGGATGTTGCTCCGCCAATTCGGCAATTTCTGGTTTCACTTCATCCAGCGTCCGGCCACTGCGATACAACAACTTGTATGCATTACGGATCGCATGAAGAGATTCCTTGTCGAAACCACGGCGCTTCAACCCTTCAATATTGATACCGAACGGTGTTGCATGGTTACCCTGAGCAATGACATAAGGAGGCACATCCTGAGCAACACCAGAACACCCCCCCACCATCACATGCGCACCAATCACGCAGAATTGATGGATAGCAGTCATTCCGCCAATAATGGCAAAATCGTCAATCTCCACATGACCGCCCAAGGTTGCATTGTTCGCAAGAATACAACGATCACCAATGATACAGTCATGGGCGATATGGGCATTGATCATCAGTAAATTATCGCTGCCTACTTTGGTTAATCCGCCACCTTGCACGGTACCACGGTGGATAGAGACACTTTCACGGATCCGGTTACGGTCACCGATTTCAACCCGAGTAGGCTCGCCTGCATATTTCAGATCCTGGTTCGCTTCACCAATGGAGGCAAACTGGTAAATCTGATTATCACAGCCGATTTTTGTTATTCCATTAACGACGACATGGGATTTCAGTTCCGTGCCCGCGCCGATTTCCACCTGGGATCCGATAAAGCAGAAGGGGCCAATATGAACGCCGGCACCAATAACAGCACCTTCTTCGACGATAGAACTTGGATGGATAAAGGCCGTTTTGTCAATCACGTATCAGGACTCCTTAACGACATGTTCTGCAACTATAGACTCTACAATAACAGATTCTACAACAACAGATTTTGCAACGACAACGTCTACTGGTGTTGCTGGTTTGCTACGAGCACACATCATCGTCGCCGTACAAACGATTTCACCATCGACTTTTGCAACACCCGTAAAACGAGTCAGACCACGGCGTTCTTTGACAAACTGAACTTCCATGATCATTTGATCGCCAGGCACTACCGGACGCTTAAAGCGAGCTTCATCAATGCCAGCAAAGTAATAAAGTTCGCCCGGTTCAAGTTTCCCACGGCTCTTAAACGCCAAAATCCCAGTCGCCTGCGCCATAGCTTCTAAAATCAGCACGCCAGGGAAGATAGGCTTACCGGGAAAATGGCCTTGGAAAAATGGCTCGTTGAAAGAGACGTTCTTCACTGCACGCAGAAATTTTCCTTCCTCGAAATCAAGGACGCGATCTACCAGCAAGAATGGAAAACGGTGCGGGAGTAGATCTAAAATCTCTTCAATGTGCAGAGTATGAGTGTCAGTAGTCAAAATACTCTTCCTGTCTAAAAAACTGATGCTATCAACAACACGGCCTGCACTGCCTCAAAAGGGAGACATTAGGCAGGCCGCAAATTAGGAACTCTGGACACTTTTGGCATCAACTGCCAATAAGCTTGATTATTTGCTCAGAGTATCAGGCTTGAGTGATTATTCTTTATCGATTTTACGCTCAATAGCTTTTAAGCGTTTATTAATCCCATCGATATTCATCACTAAAGCGGCTGTCTTGCGCCAAACTTTATTCGGTTGTAGCGGAATACCGGAGGAGTATAACCCAGGTTCAGTGATTGGACGCATCACCATCCCCATCCCGGTGATGGTGACTTTGTCACAAATCTCCATATGACCGTTGATCACACTCGCGCCACCTATCATACAATAGCGGCCGACTTTCAGGCTGCCCGCCATGATAACCCCCCCCGCAACTGCGGTATTGTCGCCAATCACAACGTTATGTGCAATCTGACATTGGTTATCAATGATGACGCCGTTACCAATAATCGTATTATCCAGTGCCCCACGGTCAATCGTGGTACAGGCACCTATCTCAACACGGTCGCCAATATGTACCGAACCAAGTTGGGGTATTTTTATCCAGTTCCCACGATCATTTGCATAGCCAAAACCATCTGCACCAATGACCGTACCGGATTGAATCAAGCAGTTTTGCCCAATCACAACGTCATGATAAACGGAAACATTGGCCCACAAACGGCTACCAGCACCAAGGTGAGTATTCTTGCCAATAAAGCAGCCAGCACCGATAACAACGTTATCGCCCAGCACCACACCAGACTCTATCACTGCATTTGCACCGACGGAAACCTTCGCTCCCAACCTGGCTTGCGGAGAAATTACCGCGCTCGGCGCAATATCCTGCGCGGGCTGAGGGGTGGTATCCATTATCTGTGCCATCCGTGCATAGGTTAAATAAGGATTTTTAACCACTAACGCCGCAGATTTACAGAAAGGCAAGTCAGCCTCAGTCAACACCACCGCACCTGCATTACAAGTCGCGAGTTGTTCCTGATAACGGCTGTTGGACAAAAACGTAATTTGCTCAGGTTGGGCAGAATGCATAGAAGCGATGCCGGTGATGACGAGTGAGCCATCACCGTGCACCTGTGCATCCAACTGCTGGGCTAAATCAGCCAGTCGAATTGAAGGCATGTTTTATTTAACCTGTTTCAGCACGTCAGCAGTGATGTCTTTAGAAGGGTCTGCATATGCAACAGCATTTGCGTCAATCACCACATCATAACCACCTTTGCTAGCAACAGATTTAACTGCATCCTGAATACGGCTCAGAATTTTGTTACGTTCTTCCATCTGACGACGGCGATTATCTTGCTCAAAAGCCTGGGCTTTAGTAGAGAAAGTTTCACGCTGAGTCATTACATCCTTTTCCAGCTTGCTACGATCAGTGGCTTTCATGGTAGAACCGTCACGTTGCAGTTTCTGCATTTTAGTTTGCAGATCACGCTCCATTCCTTGCAGTTCGGTTGCACGGCCTTTAAATTCATTCTCCAATTGCTTAGCTACGGTTTCACGCGCAGGTAATTGTTGGAAGATGCTGGAAACATTAACAATAGCAATTTTGTCAGCGGCTTGAACGCTGGCAGAAGCTGCCAATGCTAAACCAAGACCTGCGGCACACAACCACTTTTTCACTATAAACTCCTTACCATTACCTGTTTGTGTCAGAGACACCTTGAAGTGCACTTAATACTGAATAAGACCTAAAGTAACGCCAACCTGCGCCAACGCTACTTTAGGTTATTTCAACTACCAGTGCTGTCTTTAAAATCCAATACTACTTTGCCAATCAATTACCAAGTCTTACCAATGTTAAACTGGAATTGCTCTGACTTATCACCTTCGTAATCTTTAACCGGCTTAGCATATGAGAACACCAACAATGGACCTAATGGCGACATCCATTGCAGTGACACACCGGCAGACACACGAATATTGCTCGCTTTACTGTAATCAGGTATGCCTGCAGCACGTGTCTCTGCGGTATTTTCCCAATTGGTATCCCATACGGTACCGGAGTCAATGAAGAATGAGGTACGTACCGAGTTTGCGTATTTCTCACTGATAAACGGTGTTGGTGTAATCAGTTCTAAACTGGCCACCGCCATCGCGTTACCACCGACAGCATCGGTAGAATCTCTGATGCTGCTCCCATTAGCATTATAGTACGCAGCTTTAGGGCCGATGTTATTTGATCGGAAACCACGCACTGTGCTGGAACCACCGGCATAGAAGTTCTCGTAGAAAGGCATCTCTTTAGAACCGATCCCGTCGCCATAACCCAAGCGACCACGACCTAAGAGCACCCACGAACGATCTTCATCTAACGGCTGGTAAGCGGAAGTATCGAAAGTGATTTTATAGAACTCGTTATCAGAACCAGGCACCGTAACCTTGGTGTTTACTGATGATTTAACACCCGAGGTTGGGAAGAAACCCCGGTCAAGATTGTTATATGTCCAACCCAGATTCAGTGTGAAATCATCTGCGGTGAAATCAGCACGATCAGTTTTGTTCGGATTTTCACCTACTGATTCAAGATAGCGCCACATTGCGACTTGCGGCTCCATATCAGACAGGGAGTTATGGACGTAACCTAAACCAACACGCAATGAGTTATTTTCATTGATTGGGAAGCCTAAGGTACCGTCGACACCGTAGCTACTGTTGGTATAGCCTGACAGGTCCGCGTTATCTGCTTTAAAATCATTATAGAAGATACGCCCGCCCAGACTTACACCATCAACAGTGAAGTAAGGGTCAGTTAAAGTAAATTCAGCATAAGTCTGGTAATCGTTCTTGGTGCCGTTAATACCGACAGTATTACCGGTACCCAACCAGTTATCTTGCTGTACGCCAACCTGGAAGCTCACACCACTTTCAGTACCGTAACCAATACCAAAGTTCAGGCTACCGGTATTTCGTTCTTTTACTTTGTAGATAACATCAACCTGGTCAACCGTCCCCGGAACACGTTGGGTTTCAACATCAACGGTCTCGAAATAGCCCAAACGGTTCAAACGATCTTTACCCGCTTCAACCTGATCATTACCCAACCATGCACCTTCCATCTGACGCATTTCACGGCGCAATACGGAATCTTTACTGGTGTCATTGCCTTCGAAATGAACATTGCGGACATAGAAACGGTTGCCCGCATCTACGTTGATATGCAGTTTGACTGTTTTATCAGCATCGTTAATTTCAGGTTGAGAGACCACACGCGGATAAGCATAACCATAGCGGCCCAACATCTTCTTGATGTCTTCTTCCATGCGTGTGACTTTACTGCCGTTATACAACTCACCCGGCTCAATCTTTGTCAGCTTATCCGCTTCAGATTGATGGCCAGCAAGATTACCGCTCACAACCACGCTATTAAGCTTGTATTGATCGCCTTCGGTAATGTTGATGGTGATGTAGATGCCTTTTTTATCTGGCGTCAAACTCACCTGAGTTGAATCGATATTAAATCGAGCGTAACCGCGATCCAGGTAGAAGCTGCGCAAGGTTTCAAGGTCACCTGCCAGTTTCTGCTTCTGATATTTACGATCACCGACCACATTCCACCATGGCACTTCATCACGCAATTGGAAGCGTGATATAAGCTCATCGGTGCTGAAACTGTGGTTACCTACGATGTTGATCTGCTGAATTTTTGCAGATACACCTTCGGTAAAGACCAGTTTGAGATCGACACGATTACGTGGCAATGGCGTAACCACAGCCTTCACTGAAGCGCTGTATTTACCCACACTGTAGTAGAAGTCTTCGAGTCCTTTTTCAATGCTAGATATAGTGGTACGGTCCAGGGCTTCGCCAACCCGGACGCCAGAGGCTTCCAGATTCTGCTTAAGCATGTCATCTTTCACCGCTTTGTTACCGGAGAAAGTGATGCTGGCAATCGTCGGGCGTTCTTTGACTTGAACAATCAGCGTATTACCATCGCGCAGGACACGAACGTCCTCGAAGTTGCCTGTAGCAAACAACGCACGAATAGTTTTACCGATGTCATCATCACTGACGGTATCGCCTACGCGAACCGGCATATTAAGTAACGCCGCACCGACGGCGACCCGTTGCAGGCCTTCGAAATGAATATCTTTCACTACGAACCCGTCTGCACCGTATACGGTGGCGCTGCCAAACAGCAGCGACGCTATGAGCAACTTTTTCATCGCCATCGTTGTTATGCGTTCTTCCTAACCTATCCCCAGCCGTTAAAGACGGGAGAAATCATTGAAAAGTGCAAGCCCCATTAATAGCACCAGCAAAACCGAGCCGATGCGATAACTGAAGTCCTGTACTCGCTCAGAAACCGGCCCACCCTTCAGCTTTTCTATCGCCAGGAAGAGCAGATGTCCACCATCTAACACCGGTAATGGGAACAAATTGATAATGCCTAAGTTGACACTGATTAGTGCCAAAAACATCAGGTAATACACCAATCCGTACTCAGCTGAAACCCCAGCGCCTTGTGCAATAGATATCGGGCCACTCAGGTTATTCAGTTTTACATCACCGGTAATCAGTTTACCCAACATGTTTACCGTTAACCGCATCAACTGCCAGGTTTTATCCCCAGCTTGGTAGAGTGCCGTGAACGGGCCATATTGGCGAATCGTTCTATATTCATCCGGAAGCGGTATAACTTTCGGCACTACACCCGCAAAACCTTCATTACGGTTTTCTCCAACCGATTTTGTATCTGGTATCAAGGTTAAAGACAAGGGGGTACCCCCCCTTTCGATATCTAACACCAACGGCTTACCGGGGTTATCACGAACCTGTAAAACAAATGTTTGCCAACGATCCAGTGACTGACCACCAACTTTAACGATCCTATCCCCTGCTTGCAAACCCGCTTTTTGTGCCGCTGAACCCGGTTGGACTTCTGCCAGGATGGATTCAATCTGCGGGCCACGAGGAATAATACCCAGCGCAACCACCGGATCTTGCTTATCAGGCTCAAATTGCCATTGACGCAAGTCCAATGTTTTTTGCACCACATTGGCGGAACCAAATGGAGCAACACCCACTTGTGTTTGCTTGTCGCCAATTTTACCGACTAACGCCAAACGAACAGAATCCCAGTCAGGCGTTTCGATACCATCTACAGACTTAAGTTCCATTCCCGGCGAAATATTGGCTTGTGCAGCAATGGATTGTGGTGAGATATCCCCCACAACCGGGCGCACACTTGGCACACCAATGATAAACACTAGCCAGTAAGCAATGACAGCAAAAAGGAAGTTAGCAATAGGACCCGCGCTGACGATTGCCGCGCGTTGTAAAATGGTTTTATTGTTAAAAGATTGATGACGAAGCTCCGGAGCAACTGCCTCTACGCGCTCATCCAACATTTTAACGTAGCCGCCCAACGGAATAAGGGCGATAACATACTCGGTACCCTGACGGTCAGTCCGACGCCATAGTGCTTTGCCAAAACCAATCGAAAAGCGTTCGACACGGACACCACAACGCCGCGCCACCCAAAAGTGACCGAATTCATGCACTGTAATTAAGATCCCAAGTGCGATAATAAACGCGGCCAGGCTCCAGAGTATGCTCATCATATTCCCTAAACTCCCCGTCAGTGACGGATTAAAACACTAACAGCATTAAGCAGGCAAATACCGGCACAGCTGCGGTCAGGCTATCGATACGATCCAGTATCCCACCATGACCAGGAATCAAATGACCACTGTCTTTGATTCCCGCTTCACGTTTAAACATACTTTCAGTCAAATCGCCGAGTACCGAGGCTAATGCAGCAACCACGGAACAGATTAACAGTTTTTCTGGGATGATATCCAATGGAGCATATCGACCAAACAACCATGATATCAGAGCTGATGTCAGTAAACCGCCAATTAATCCTTCCCACGTTTTACCTGGCGAGACTTTAGGCGCTAATTTATGTTTACCAAACAATTTACCAAACATATAAGCACCTGAATCAGCCCCCCACACCAAGAGCATCACATACAGCAACCACCAGGCACCGATATCGTGGTTCTGTTCATAGCCATACTGGCGCAGTGCCACCATGCCCCAGAAAAAGGGAACAATAGTCAGAATGCCGAAAATTATACGTAACAGACGTGAATCGCGCCACAACGCCGCAGAGCGTGGGTAGGTAAGCACCAACAACAATGCAACGACCCACCAGCCCATAGAGAGCCAGAGCGGAACGCTCACTTGTGGGAGATGAGCTGAATGCTGGTAAGCAGGAAGGCTAAGCAGCATTAGAACCAGTAGAAAACCACAAAATATGGCTAACCAAATACGCTGAGAACGACTGGCAAATCCGGCCAATTGCCCCCACTCCCAAGCTGCAAGCATGCAGACAACGAGAGTTACAATAGCAAAACCAACCGGCGGAAGCAGGAACAGTGCACCAATGACAACCGGAATCAAAATCAAAGCAGTTATGAGACGATACTTCAGCAAAAGTTCCCCCTAGGATGCAGTGGCATCAATAGGTGTAGTTCCCCCGAAGCGACGCTCGCGTTGTGCAAATGCATTCAGCGCACCTTCAAAGACATGTTCATCAAAATCAGGCCAGAGTACATCAGTAAAGTAAAGTTCTGCATAGGCAATTTGCCATAACAAGAAATTACTGATGCGATGTTCACCACCGGTTCTGATCACTAAATCCACCTCAGATTGCTCATGCAGGCAGATATACGAGTTTAACGATTCTTCAATGATATCTGCGGGTTGCAGTTCCCCTCGCTGTACCTGCTCAGCTAAGTGACGCACTCCCTGAATAATATCCCAACGGCCACCATAATTGGCAGCAATGTTAAGTTTCAGACCGTCATTGTTGGCAGTTAACGCTTCTGAGCGACGGATCCGTTGTTGCAAACGTTCACTAAATCGACTGATATCACCAATAACTGACAAACGAACCTTATGTTTATGCAGACTTTTTACTTCGCTGTCCAGCGCATGAACAAAAAGTTCCATCAGAGCGGTGACTTCTTGGGCAGGGCGGTTCCAGTTTTCACTGCTAAAAGCATAAAGCGTGAGCGCATCCAAATCATGAGTAGCAGCAAAACTGACCGCTCGACGAACCGACTTCACTCCCGCTTTATGACCGAAAATCCTTAATTTACCCTGACTTTTAGCCCAACGCCCATTACCATCCATAATGATAGCAACATGGCGTGGCATCAGGGAGGACAAGTTAGCCCTATCTTCATTTACAGACGACATAATGCGAACTCATTTCCTCAATAAATCAATTGTTCATCTCGAACATTAGGCAGTAAGCGCACAAAAAAGCCGTGTACCAAGTCACGGCTTCTTAAGTGACAGCCAAAATAGACGGCTTAAATACCTATTGGGTCACTAATCAACAGTCTATCGCCCTATTGATGATACAGACTATAGCATCTCAACCTTGCCCTAACAAATTCCCACATCAGCCAATGTGGCTTAACTCTTCAATTTTGCTATTGCCTGAACGGCCGCATCACGGGCTTCACTGTCAATCACCAGCACCTCATCCACACTGGCGGGGTCAGGCAATGATAACTGCTCCACTACGGTACAATTAATGGCTGCAATATCAGTGAAACGAATCTGTGAATTTAAAAAAGCCATGACGGTAGTTTCGTTCGCGGCATTCAGCGCAGTAGTGGCTGCCTGGCCTGCATTACATGCATCAATGGCCAGCTTCAGGCATGGATAACGTTGATAATCCGGTGCGGCAAAGGTCAGTTCACGTATTTTGCAGAAATCCAGTGGTTCGACACCTGAACTCACTCGCATAGGGTACGCCATCGCATGCGCAATAGGAGTACGCATATCTGGCGTTCCCATCTGTGCCAATACACTGCCATCATGGTAGCGTACCATCGAGTGAATGACAGATTGAGGATGTAAAATAACCTCTACCTGCTCTGCGCTGGCATTAAATAACCAACGGGCCTCGATATATTCAAGCCCTTTATTCATCATGGTCGCGGAGTCAACCGAGATTTTAGGCCCCATAGACCAGTTGGGATGTGCGCAAGCTTGATCTGGAGTGACATCTACAAATTGAGCCAACGGAGTTTCACGCAGTGGGCCACCAGAGCCGGTTAAAATAATACGGGAAACACCATTATCACTCAGTGAAGAATAGCCTAATTGAGACTGAATATTTTCAGGCAGACTCTGAAAAATAGCATTATGTTCGCTGTCGATGGGGAGTAGCTGCGCACGACTGTGCTTCACTTCATCCATAAACAGCTTACCGCAAGTAATAAGTGACTCTTTATTCGCCAGCAAGACCTGTTTACCCGCGCGGATAGCGGCCAACGTAGAAGGTAAACCGGCCACACCGACAATCGCCGCCATCACCTGATCGACATCATCTAAAGCGGCCAGCTCACAGGCAGCCTTTTCGCCATAATAAACTTCGGTTTTTGAGCCGTTTGCGGCCAATATCAAACGCAATGCTTTCGCGGATACTTCATCGGACATCGCCGCGTAGCGAGGGGCGAATGCTAGACATTGCTTTGCCATCAGCTCGACATTGCGACCAGCAACTAATGCAATAACATTGAATAACTCGGGGTTAGTGCGCACAACACCCAAAGTGCTGTTGCCGATGGAACCAGTAGAACCAAGAATAGTCAGTTGCTTCATGAGAGTGCTCTGAATAACTGTGTTTATGATAGGCGAGAGCGCAACCGACCGGAATAACAGGTGGTCTAATAAATATCCTCGACCCAATTTTATTGCGTATTACTGCCGATATAGCATGACTTTACTAACATATTGAATCGGCAAAATAGTGATCCTGCTAAAAACAAAGCGCCGCCTAAGCGACGCTCTGCTGTTACCGATGAGGATTAGAAATCCATCAACTCGGTTTCTTTAGCAGCCAACGCCGCATCAACTTTCTTGATAAAAGCATCGGTCAGTTTTTGTACTTCTTCCTGAGAGCGACGGTCTTCATCTTCGCTGATCTCTTTATCTTTCAATAAAGCTTTTACTTTGTCGTTAGCATCACGGCGCACGTTACGGATAGAGACACGACCCTGCTCTGCTTCTGCACGCACCACTTTGATTAAGTCTTTACGACGCTCTTCAGTCAATGCAGGTAGTGGAACACGGATAACGGTACCAGCAGAAGAGGGATTCAGACCTAAATCGGAAGTCATGATCGCTTTTTCAACCGCGGCACTGAGGCTACGGTCAAAAACAGTCAAAGCCAAAGTACGGGAATCTTCAACAACGATGTTAGCCAACTGACGCAATGGCGTTGCAGTGCCATAATACTCAACCTGGATGCCATCAAGAATGCTTGGAGAAGCACGGCCGGTACGGATCTTACTGATGTGATTCTGGAATGCTTCGAAGCATTTTTCCATACGCACTTCGGTATCTTTTCTAATTTCGTTAATCACGTTGTGAACCCTTGAAAACTGGTTACTTGACAGGCCATACCTTGAGTATAGCCGGTGAATATGCAAACCAACAGTTGCAGACATTGAGGGCATATCCGAAATCAACATGCCCCTGACAATACAGGCTGCCGCTTATTTAGCGATCGATGTCACTTCTTTAGTGATCAATGTCCCTTCATTCTCGCCCATCACTACGCGGCGCAGAGCACCAGGCTTGTTCATGTTGAAGACACGAATTGGCAGGTTGTGGTCACGGGCCAAAGTGAAGGCCGCCAGATCCATAACTTTCAGCTCTCGCTCTAAAACGTCCTGATAGGTTAACTGTTCGTAAAGCGTTGCGTCAGGATTTTTCACCGGATCTGCGGAGTAAACCCCATCAACTTTCGTCGCTTTTAACACAACATCAGCTTCGATCTCGATACCACGCAGACAGGCTGCGGAATCAGTAGTGAAGAAAGGATTACCCGTACCTGCGGCAAAAATAACCACACGGTTATGACGCAGCAAGCTGATTGCTTCAGCCCAGCTGTAATTATCACACACACCATTAAGTGGAATAGCAGACATCAGGCGGGCGTTCACATAGGCACGGTGCAGTGCATCTCGCATTGCCAGACCGTTCATTACGGTAGCCAGCATTCCCATGTGGTCGCCCACGACGCGGTTCATCCCTGCCTGTGCCAAACCGGCACCGCGGAATAAGTTACCACCGCCAATGACCACACCGACCTGAATGCCCAATTCAACCAGCTCTTTAACTTCTTGAGCCATGCGATCCAAAACGCTTGCGTCGATACCAAAACCTTCTGCGCCTTGCAGGGCTTCGCCACTAAGCTTTAGCAGGATACGCTGATATACGGGTTTTGCATTGGTTGCCATGGTGTTCTGTCCTAAGCAGCAGTAATAAATATTGGGACTTGACCGTCAGGTCTTCAAGGCAATATTGGGCGTTGAAAACTGACCGGACTAAGCACCCTACATAATTCGAGTTACAGGAAAGCGGCAATTGAGCGACAAATCGGTCGAAGACCGGTTTGAACAGCATTTATGCTAGCCCGCAGGGTGAGTCTCAAAGAGACTCATTAATCCTCAGGAGCTTACATAAGTAAGTGACTGAGGTGAACGAAAGCAGTCAACGCACCTGTAATTTGAAATCTGACGGGTATCGAGTGGATAAAATGGAACCGCCAATTGGCGGCTCCATTTTTAGCATTAAGACTGTTTGCTCATTGCTGCAACTTCAGCAGCAAAGTCAGTCTCAACTTTCTCAATGCCTTCGCCCACTTCGAAGCGGATGAAGTTAACCACGTCAGCGTTGTTCTCTTTCAACAGATCGCCAACTGTTTTGCTTGGGTCCATCACGAAGTTCTGACCCGTCAGAGAAACTTCACCGGTGAACTTACGCATACGGCCTTCAACCATCTTCTCAGCAATTTCACGTGGTTTGCCAGATTCGATAGCAATGTCCAACTGAATTTGGTGCTCGCGAGCAACAACTTCAGCAGGAACATCGTCTGGCTTAACGTATTCAGGCTTGCTTGCAGCAATGTGCATAGCAATGTGCTTAACCAGCTCTTCATCAGCGCCAGTTGCCGCAACCATAACGCCGATACGTGCGCCGTGTAGATAAGTCCCAAGAACATCGCCTTCCAGAGCAGCAACACGACGAATGTTGATGTTCTCACCGATTTTAGCAACCAGGTTTGCGCGTTGTTCTTCGAACTTAGCTTTCAGAACGTCGATATCAGCGATTTTGTCCGCCAAAGCTGCGTTGATAACTTCTTCGCCGAATGCTTTGAAGCCAGCATCTTTAGCTACGAAGTCAGTTTCGCAGTTCAGTTCCAGAATCACACCGAATTTGCCGTCGGCTGAAACTTTAGCCAGGATGATACCTTCAGCAGCGATACGGCCTGCTTTCTTGGCAGCTTTAGCCTGACCAGATTTACGCATATTGTCGATGGCAAGCTCAATGTCGCCGTTAGCTTCAACCAACGCCTTTTTACATTCCATCATGCCTGCGGCAGTACGCTCACGCAGTTCTTTTACCAAAGCAGCGGTAATAGCAACCATTTAAATTTCCTCGGTTCTCTTGTGAAAACAAGATCTCACATTAGATATGCAAAGGGGGCCTATAAAAGGCCCCCC
>NZ_CQAZ01000010.1:32250-124851 GCF_001152565.1 Yersinia pekkanenii
CCCCCCCTAACCAACATATTTCAATACCTGGTTAATAAGGGCTCACAACGAGCCTGACTTATTATTCAGCTTCTACGAAGCTTTCTTCCGCTTGAACGGCCAAGTCTTGAGAACGACCTTCAGTGACAGCAGTCGCAACAGCGTTCAGGTACAGTTTAACTGCACGGATCGCGTCATCGTTACCTGGGATGATAAAGTCAACGCCATCTGGATCGGAGTTAGTATCAACGATAGAGAATACCGGGATACCCAGGTTGTTAGCTTCTTTGATAGCGATGTGTTCGTGATCAGCATCAACAACAAACAGAGCGTCAGGTAAACCGCCCATGTCTTTGATACCGCCCAGGCTGTTTTCCAGCTTGGTCAGTTCACGAGTACGCATCAGCGCTTCTTTTTTGGTCAGCTTGTCAAAGGTGCCGTCTTGAGACTGGATTTCCAAATCTTTCAAACGTTTGATGGACTGACGAACTGTTTTCCAGTTAGTCAGCATCCCGCCCAACCAGCGATGGTTCACGAAGAACTGGTCACAGTTGTTGGCAGCGTCTTTTACCGCTTCGCTTGCTGCGCGTTTAGTACCAACGAACAAGATCTTACCTTTACGGGAAGAGATCTTTTTCAATTCAGCCAGAGCTTCGTTGAACAATGGTACGGTCTTTTCCAAGTTGATGATGTGAACTTTGTTACGTGAGCCGAAGATGAAAGGCTTCATTTTCGGGTTCCAGTAACGGGTCTGGTGACCGAAGTGAACACCGGCCTGGAGCATGTCGCGCATGGAAACAGTTGCCATGATTAAAACCTCTATAGTATCAGTTGGGGTTATGCCTCCACGTGCCCCATAACGCCGACCCCATAAGCAATCGATAATAATCAAAAACTTTAGGGCACCCCGGCGTATGTGTCGACACGTGTGTGTTATTTACACATATGAGTGCGATTGGTATTACTCAGCTAAACAACCATTTGCCATCAGAGAATATGCCTCGAACAAACATTTCTCGTACAAACATAGTGCGGTTCGCCGGCGCGCTTTATACCATAAACAGCCACTACACACCAACTTTTGTTGCATTTAGTGTCGTCACTGCAAACGAAAGTTTGGCAGCAAATTGCAGGGCTGATACCATTAGCGCAGATTTTTTATTTATACCCGTCATACTTCAAGCTGCATGTGTGTTGGCTACGCTCTATCACCCGAATCACTTACTTATGTAAGCTCATCGGGACTCTCTCGCTTGCCGCCTTCCTGCACTCGAATTATTTAGGGTATATGATATTTATTTACCTGCTTATTATCACGGCGGTTGGTACTCACGGCCCCTACGGACACTTTTGCATGGCAATTTCAATCAAAACACCTGAAGATATTCAAAAAATGCGCGTTGCTGGCCGACTGGCTGCTGAAGTGCTGGAAATTATCGAACCCCACGTGAAACCGGGCGTCACCACCGGTGAACTTGATCGAATCTGTCACGATCATATCACCCACCATCAGCAGGCTATTTCTGCCTGTTTGGGATATCACGGTTTTCCTAAATCGGTGTGTATCTCCGTTAATGAAGTCATTTGTCATGGTATTCCAAGCGATGACAAAGTGCTGAAAGATGGTGATATCGTCAATATCGACGTTACCGTAATTAAAGACGGCTTCCATGGTGATACCTCAAAAATGTTTATTGTTGGCAAGCCAACCATTCTGGGTGAACGCCTATGCCGCGTGACTCAAGAGAGCCTGTATCTGGCAATCAAAATGGTGAAGCCGGGTATCCGTCTGCGCACGCTGGGCAAAGCTATCCAGCAATTTGTCGAGGCCGAGAAATTTTCTGTGGTGCGTGAGTACTGTGGTCACGGTATCGGTGAAGGCTTCCATGAAGAGCCACAAGTGCTGCATTACGATGCCGATGACAGTGGCGTCATTCTGCAACCAGGGATGGCGTTCACCATTGAACCGATGGTGAACGCAGGCGATTACCGGATCCGTACCATGAAAGACGGTTGGACCGTAAAAACTAAAGATCGCAGCTTGTCGGCACAGTATGAGCATACTATTGTAGTAACTGATAACGGCTGCGAAATAATGACGTTGCGAAAGGATGACACCATCCCCAACATCATAACGCACGAGTAATAATGACCAGCCGGCACCCGCCGGCTTTTTTATGGGCTGCGTCCTTCATCTGATTATTTATCCTCGGGAAGTATATGTCTGACAACCACACTGAGCACCTTCTGTCGCCGACGCTCACACCGGTCATTTCCGAGCAGCCCGCCCCTCCCAGTACCTATCTTGATAGTGAACTTAATTGCCCACAGCTCAAGCAACGGCTTGAGGCTTTCCAGTTGTGGCTCGCCGAGGCATTCAATGGCGGAGTCAGTGCTGAGATATTAATTGCTGCGCGCAGCGATTACATCGATCGTTTGTTACGCCGACTGTGGACTTTCTACGACTTTGATGATGTGCCGGAAACCGCGCTGGTCGCCGTCGGGGGCTATGGTCGTGGTGAACTGCATCCGTTGTCCGATATTGATGTATTGGTGTTAAGCAAGCAGCGCCTGAGTGATGAACATGCACAGCGCGTTGGCCAATTAATCACTTTGCTGTGGGATCTGAAGCTGGAAGTGGGTCACAGTGTGCGCACCCTGGAAGAGTGTTTACTGGAAGGGCTAGCCGATCTTACCGTCGCCACCAATATGATTGAGTCACGCTTAATTTGCGGCGATGTTGCTCTATTCCTACAGATGCAAAAGCACATTTTCAGCGATAATTTCTGGCCCTCTCCCCAATTTTTCCATGCCAAAATCGTTGAGCAACAAGAGCGCCATAAGCGTTATCACGGTACCAGCTACAATCTGGAGCCGGATATCAAAAGTAGCCCCGGAGGTTTACGCGATATCCATACCCTGTTGTGGGTTGCCCGCCGCCACTTTGGTGCCACATCGCTAAGTGAAATGGTTGATTTCGGTTTTCTGACCAAAGCTGAGCGTAACGAACTCATTGAAAGCCAAAGTTTTTTGTGGCGCATCCGTTTTGCACTGCATCTGGTATTGACCCGCTACGATAACCGTTTGCTATTTGATCGTCAGCTCAGTGTTGCCCAGCTTTTGCAATACCAAGGTGAAGGCAATGAGCCGGTCGAACGCATGATGAAAGATTTTTATCGTATGACGCGTCGGGTCAGTGAATTGAACAATATGCTATTGCAGCTGTTTGATGAAGCCATACTGGCGCTGGATACCAATGAAAAACCACGTCCACTGGATGATGAATTTCAGTTACGCGGCGATTTAATAGATCTGCGTGATGAGAACCTGTTTGTACAGCATCCTGAAGCGATTATGCGCATGTTCTACCTGATGGTGCGTAATCAGGACATCAAAGGCATCTACTCCACCACGGTACGGCGCTTGCGCCATGCCCGCCGGCACCTAAAACAGCCGTTATGTAACATCCCTGAAGCCCGTAAGCTGTTTATGGCCATTTTGCGCCATCCGGGTGCCGTTTCGCGCGCATTATTACCGATGCATCGTCACAGTGTCCTGTCGGCCTATATGCCGCAATGGGGCAGTATTGTCGGCCAGATGCAATTTGACCTGTTTCATGCTTATACCGTCGATGAACACACCGTTCGGGTTTTACTGAAGCTCGAAAGTTTTGCCGATGAAAACACTCGGCCAAAACATCCCCTCTGCGTCGAGCTTTATCCTCGCTTGCCTCAACCCGAATTGCTGCTGCTGGCGGCACTGTTTCACGATATTGCTAAAGGGCGTGGTGGCGATCACTCCATTCTCGGCGCACAAGATGTGTTGGAGTTTGCCGAGCAACACAGGCTTAGCTCACGCGAGGCTCAGCTTGTTGCCTGGTTAGTCCGTTGCCATTTATTGATGTCAGTGACTGCTCAACGTCGGGATATCCAGGACCCAACCGTTATCCAGCAATTTTCAGCCGAAGTGCAAAGCGAAACCCGCTTGCGCTATTTAGTCAGCCTGACAGTGGCAGATATTTGCGCCACCAATGAAAACCTGTGGAATAGCTGGAAACAAAGCCTGTTACGTGAACTTTATTTTGCGACAGAAAAACAGCTCCGCCGTGGCATGCAAAATAGCCCGGATTTGCGCGAGCGAGTTCGCCATCATCGGCTACAGGCCCTGGCGCTGCTGCGGATGGATAATATCGATGAAGAAGCGCTACACCGCATCTGGAGTCGCTGTCGGGCGGATTACTTCCTACGTCATTCGCCTAATCAATTGGCCTGGCATGCCCGCAATTTACTGGAACATGACTCAACCAAACCACTGGTGTTGGTGAGCCGCCAGGCAACCCGCGGTGGGACCGAAATATTCATCTGGAGCCCAGACCGCCCATCACTGTTTGCTGCGGTGGTCGGTGAACTGGATCGCCGTAATCTGAGCGTCCATGACGCGCAGATTTTCACCAATCGTGATGGCATGGCGATGGATACTTTTATCGTACTGGAGCCGGATGGCAGCCCACTGGCACAAGATAGGCATCCCATCATTAGTCACGCCTTGCAACAAGCTATGACCCAGCCAAACTATCAGCATCCACGAGTCAGGCGGTTATCGCCTAAATTACGGCATTTCAGTGTACCGACTGAAACCAATTTCTTGCCGACCCACAACGAGCGTCGTACTTATCTGGAGTTAATTGCGCTGGACCAGCCGGGCTTACTGGCTCAAGTGGGTGGAATTTTTGCGGATTTAGGCTTATCACTGCATAGCGCACGTATCACCACTATTGGCGAACGGGTGGAGGATTTATTTGTGTTAGCAGATAAAGATCGACGCGCTTTAAGTGTCGAAACCCGTCGCGAGTTAGCACAACGGTTGACAGATACCCTCAATCCGAACGATAAACTGTGATACAAATAACTTTTTAATCATTAATTTTTCTTACAACCTATTTTAAAAGGGAACAGGATGCAGCAACTACAGAACGTTATTGAAACCGCCTTCGAACGCCGTGCAGACATTACTCCGGCTAACGTAGACACCATAACGCGCGAAGCGATTAATCACGTGATTGATCTGCTGGATACCGGCGCTCTGCGCGTTGCAGAAAAGATTGATGGTCAGTGGGTCACTCACCAATGGCTGAAAAAAGCCGTGTTGCTGTCTTTCCGCATCAACGATAACCAAGTCATGGAAGGTGCAGAAACACGTTACTACGATAAAGTGCCAATGAAATTCGCTGGTTATGATGAAGCACGTTTCCAACGTGAAGGCTTCCGTGTCGTACCACCAGCAACCGTACGTAAAGGCGCATTTATCGCCCGTAATACCGTATTGATGCCTTCTTATGTCAATATTGGCGCTTTCGTCGATGAAGGTACCATGGTCGACACATGGGCAACCGTCGGTTCTTGCGCGCAAATTGGTAAGAACGTGCACCTGTCTGGCGGTGTTGGCATTGGCGGCGTACTGGAGCCACTGCAAGCCAACCCAACCATTATTGAGGACAACTGCTTTGTCGGCGCGCGTTCAGAAGTGGTTGAAGGGGTTATCGTCGAAGAAGGCTCCGTTATTTCCATGGGCGTATTTATTGGTCAAAGTACCCGTATTTACGATCGTGAAACCGGTGAAATCCATTATGGCCGTGTTCCGGCGGGTTCAGTGGTCGTATCAGGCAACCTGCCCTCGAAAGACGGCAGCTACAGCCTATACTGTGCGGTTATCGTGAAGAAAGTCGATGCGAAAACCCGAGGAAAAGTCGGTATTAATGAGTTATTACGCACCATCGACTAAGATTTAAGATAGCGGGCTAATCACCCGCTATTGTTTGCTTTACGAAGTTATCGCCTACAATCACATACTTTGGCAAAATTTACCGTCATAATCATAAACTGTGGAATATAAAATCAAAAAGGTGGCGCTATGTATGACAACCTGAAAAGCTTAGGAATCACACAACCAGAAGATGTCGATCGCTATAGTCTGCGTCAGGAGGCCAATAACGACATTCTGAAAATTTACTTCCGCAAAGATAAAGGCGAGTTTTTTGCTAAGAGTGTGAAATTTAAATATCCACGCCAACGCAAAACCGTAATTGCTGATAATGCCGGCCATGGTTACAAAGAAATCAATGAAATCAATCCGAATCTACGTTATGTCATTGATGAATTAGATCAACTGTGCAAACGTGACAAAATTGAAGTAGATTTGAAACGTAAAATTTTGGATGACTTGCGTCACTTAGAAAGCGTTGTCGCCAATAAGATTTCTGAAATTGAATCTGACCTGGAAAAATTGACCAACGGCCGTTAAATCGGGTGGTGCAGGTTATATAGCCGAAGTCATTGGCGTTACAGGTAAGCAGCGTATTGTGGCAGCAACGTCACACCACAATACGCTATTCATTAACCCATTAAGCCAACAACAACTTTATTCAAGTAAACGGCCCCACTGCTCTACCCACGAACTCGAAATAACTTCTGGCTCCGGGTGCTCCATAGCATCAATTTCTAAGCGTTCGCCAATCCGTGTCGCACCTTGCTCTTGCAGCAATTCATCGAATACACGCCCAGCGCCACAGAAATTATCATAACTGCTGTCACCCAGCGCAATGACACCATAACGTAGCTCTGGCTGGAACCCCACGTGATCACGCACCGCGACAAAGAGCGAGGCAATGCTGTCAGGGAAATCACCCTGCCCGGTGGTTGAGGTAACCACCAGTGCATAATGTTGACGATAATACTGCCAAGCCTCTAAGGTGCCCTCGTCAAACAATTTTACCTCGTGCCCCTGCTCTTTCAGTATGTTCTCAGCTTCTTCTGCCACTAATAACGCATTACCGTAGACAGTGCCGACAAAGATCCCGACCTGAGCCATAAACAATGTTCCTTTTTAACTAGAAAAAATCATTCACTATCCTGACCCGCAGTGGCCGGAAACTCAACCCTTTCAAGATTAGGGGCAATGCCTGACCAACCAAAATGTGACATCAATCCTTGCCAGGCGTCATCCCAACGTGCGGTTAACGTGAGCACCGCACCGGTCACCGGGTGATTCAGGTATAAATGGCTGGCGTGCAACATAAGCCGAGGGCAATCAAAATGTTGTGCAATGCCTCGATTCTGACGTAAGTCACCGTGGGCACTATCACCGATGATAGGGTGGCGAATATGCGCCATATGCCGCCGTAGCTGGTGCTTACGCCCCGTTTCCGGTTTCAGCTCCAACAAGCTGAAACGCGCAGTATCATAGCGCCCGATGGCAAGAGGAACGTCTACTTGAGCCAGGGGTTGATAGTGAGTGACTGAAGGCTGAGGCGCTTTATCTTGTTTAGAATGTTTATCCGCAATTTTATCCAACTCTTCGGCCATCGCGTAATCAACAGTGCCATCTTCCAGCACATATCCACGGACCACTGCATGATATGTTTTCTGGATCTGATGCTGTTCAAACTGCAAAGAAAGCGCACGGGCCACATCACTGGATAGCGCCATAAGTAGCACCCCGGATGTCGGACGATCCAAACGGTGGACGGTATAAACATGCTGCCCAATTTGGTCGCGCACCGTTTGCATCACAAATACAGTTTCATGACTGTCTAGCCAACTACGGTGCACCAGCCAACCGGCCGGTTTATTTACCGCAACTATATGTTCATCTTGATAGAGTATTTCCAGCATTAGTTACTTTCTTTATTCAGCAGGTCATCGAGACGCTGTAATTGTACCAACAATGCAGTGCAATCTGGCCGGTCATCGCCACTTAGGGCCTCTTCGAAGTACGGCGTAATGGCAAAACGCAGAGGAAATGGACTATTCGACGCCAACAATGCATACATCCGGGGAATAAGTACCCATTGCAACCACTGCTCAGCATCCATGGTATCGATGCTGAAAGGTTCATTACTTTCGAAAGCTTCAGCTGGCGGCGGGACCGTTTGCCAAAGTGAGATAGCCCGCATAGCAAGCTCGATATCTTGAAGGATCTGACGCACCTGATTTTCTGTATTCATGATTATACTCTCAACCAAAAAACAGCCATTCACCGGGCTGGTTCAACGGCGGCCAAGCATATCATTGAAGACGATGATGCCCAAATTCACAGCATAGATAACAGCGGTGAATTAAGATCAATGAGAATAAAAAAAGGGGTACTGTTTTACCAGTACCCCTCAATTCGTTTCATAGCAATCCCGCTAAAAGTAATGCTCCCTGCTCAATCCTTGAAAACTTTTCCGTTTAGTCATCCTGACCAGCAATCCGTTGCAGTGTCCTACACCATCCCGATGCTAATCCTGAGGTTATCCTAACCCACCGTTCATCCTGAACCGGCTCTCAATCTCCATCCTGGAGGTGTCCTTTGTTTCATCCTGAAACATCCCTTCACTCATCCTAAGCAGTCCCTTTGTTCTTCATCCTGAAGTGGTAGCATCCATATACCGTCCTTCTCCGCCAGATCCTATCCGGCACTAGAAGGATCGCTCAATCGACAAAGGGAGACAAGGTACTGAAGAATAATGAGGCAGGCACTTTTATATATAAAAATATGAAAATTTGTAACAAATTGATTTTATTGAAAATATATTTTAAACCCGAATTTTACATATGAGGAATAGAAGTGATGTCGCACAAGCGGTGTGCGAGATATCTCACACCACTTGTGCGCGAAGAAGCAATATCCATTTATTTATTCAGGTAATACAGGCCGTAATGCATCAAGGAAATGTATCAGTGTTGAGGCTAACAATGTACGTTTCTCGCTACCGAATTGCTCTAACACTACATTGCCACTGACATTACACAATGAGGCCATGGTCATTTCCGAGGTGGTCGTTGCCAAAAACAGTGTCGGCGAAAGTTTCAGCCTTTTTTGCGTGACCAGGTGGCCAATCAGATTCTCCTGCAAACGGATAAAATCATCTTCACTCCACACTTGCAGCAAGGTAAAACGGTGATCACCTAAGTCAGCCATCATGTCACCCGCATATTGGTGGGTGTAAAATTCATGAATATCTGGGTGAAGCTGAATCTCTAGCGCCCGTTCAATATTGCCCAACGTCGCACCGGCAACAAAAGGCTGAGGTAACCAAACCACCTGATTATTCTGTGCTTCTACAATGCAGGGTGAAGGTACGCCATAGAGTTCTTCACTGACGGGCGGATGCCCGGTTTGCTGCTGCCATAAATCAATATAGCGTTGAGTAAAGCTATTCAGTGCCGTTGAAACGTTCTGGTCCATTCTTAATTCTCAGTATCGCGGCGGCTTGTGCTGTACCAGAGTGGAAATTGCTCCCACTCAGAAATGCAGTTAATCGCGGCATAAATTGATAAACTAACGCTATTGTACCGATCTCTCATCATGGGAACAGCATGTCTTCATATCAAGACCACAAGGCTCTGGCGGAACTGACGTTGGGCAAACCGACCGCTTATCGCGATCACTACGATGTCAGCTTGTTACAGGCAGTGCCACGCAGTATGAACCGTGAGCCTCTCGGTTTATATCCGGATAGCCTGCCTTTTCATGGTGCCGATATCTGGACACTCTATGAATTGTCCTGGCTAAACAGTAATGGCCTGCCGCAAGTTGCCGTGGGTGAAATCAGCCTGAATGCCGATAGTGTGAATCTGATTGAATCAAAAAGCTTTAAACTCTACCTCAACAGCTTTAACCAAACCGCTTTTACTGACTGGAAAAGTGTACGCACTACTTTGCAACGTGATTTAGCCGCCTGCGCTCAAGGTGAGGTCAGTGTCACGCTATATTCACTGGACGAAATAACCCATCAACCGATTGCCAATTTTTCGGGGGAATGTCTGGAGCAACAAGATATTCGCATTGATAGTTATGAATTTAGTGCAGATTATTTACAAGGCGCGGCGGGTACAAACCGTGTGGAAGAGAGCCTGGTGAGCCACCTGCTCAAATCTAACTGCCTGATAACCCACCAACCCGATTGGGGATCAGTGCAAATCAACTACAGCGGCCCACAGATTGATCGGGAAGCACTGCTGCGCTATCTGGTCTCTTTTCGGCATCATAATGAATTTCACGAACAGTGCGTAGAGCGTATTTTCAATGACATCATGCACTTTTGTCAGCCTGAAAAACTGTCGGTCTATGCTCGCTATACCCGTCGAGGTGGGTTAGATATCAACCCTTGGCGCTCCAATACTGACTTTGTTCCATCTACTGGCCGCCTGGCACGGCAATAAATGCGCGCATGTGCGCAACATTTCACCCCAGCGCACATTAATATTGGTAAAAATAGAGGGACAACGTTAAGGTTAATTACAGTATCGTTATGCAGTTTCCAGTAGAAAAATCAGTGGCGGATACTTAAAGATCTCTTTGAGATGCCACAGCAAAACAGAATATACACGGACACAACCCCTCAGGGGTGTAAAGGAGTAACTTTGATTACACATGTCAGCCCACTCGGCTCAATGGATCTGTTGTCACAGCTAGAAGTGGATATGCTCAAGCGTACAGCCAGTAGTGATCTGTACCGTTTATTCCGTAATTGCTCATTGGCGGTTCTCAATTCAGGTAGCCTGACTGATAACAGTAAAGAGCTTTTATCACGCAATGAAACCTTTGATATCAACGTACTGCGTCGTGAGCGAGGTGTTAAACTCGAACTGATTAATCCGCCAGAACACGCATTTGTTGATGGTAAAATCATCCGTTCATTGCAAGCAAACCTGTTTGCCGTTCTGCGTGACATCTTATTTGTAAATGGTCAAATTGTGAATGCTGAACACTTCCAGAATCTGAATACGGAAAATTCCATCCATTTGACCAATTTGGTCTTCTCTATTTTACGCAATGCGCGCGCCCTGCATCTTGATGAAGACCCGAATATGATTGTGTGCTGGGGCGGCCATTCAATCAATGAAACTGAATACTTGTATGCCCGTAAAGTGGGGAGCCAACTGGGTTTACGGGAGCTAAATATTTGCACTGGCTGTGGGCCAGGAGCGATGGAAGCACCAATGAAAGGTGCTGCGGTTGGTCATGCCCAACAACGTTACAGAAATGGCCGTTTTATCGGGATGACCGAGCCTTCGATTATCGCCGCAGAACCGCCAAATCCACTGGTTAACGAACTGGTTATCATGCCAGACATTGAAAAACGGTTGGAAGCCTTCGTCCGTATCGCCCATGGCATCATTATCTTCCCAGGCGGTGTAGGTACGGCTGAAGAGTTACTTTATCTGTTAGGTATTCTGATGAATCCGGATAACAGTGAGCAGGTGTTGCCATTGATCCTCACCGGGCCAAAAGAGAGCGCGGATTACTTCAGCGTGGTGGATAAGTTCATCATAAATACGCTGGGTGATGAAGCGCGTAAATACTACACAATCATTATTGATGACCCGGATGAAGTCGCCCGTCAAATGAAAAAAGCGATGCCATTGGTGAAAGAGAATCGCCGTAATACCGGTGATGCTTATAGCTTCAACTGGTCTATCCGTATCGAGTCTGATTTGCAACACCCGTTCGTGCCAAACCATGAAAACATGGCGAATCTGGACTTGTCTCATAATCAGCCACCAGAGAAGCTAGCCGCAGCACTGCGCCGAGCATTTTCCGGAATTGTGGCGGGTAATGTTAAAGAAGTCGGGATCCATGCTATTGAGGCTCACGGGCCATTCAAATTACACGGTGACCCGCAACTGATGAAGCAAATGGATAACCTATTGCAAGGCTTTATCGCTCAACATCGAATGAAGTTACCGGGCAGTGCTTATACCCCTTGCTATGAAATCTGTAGCTAACCTAAGCAAAACCTTCACCGGGCAACATTACCACTCAATACATTGGCTGATGTTGCCCGACATTAATCTGGCTTAATGACTATCCAGCCCTTAGCTCTCGTATAAGACAGACTATGCAAATCCACCTTCTTATCGTCGATGCCCTTAATCTGATTCGCCGCATTCATGCCGTTCAGGGTTCGCCATGTATTAATGCTTGCCAGCATGCATTACAGCAATTGATTCAGCACAGCCAGCCCACTCATGCTGTCGCAGTTTTTGATGAAGATGATCGCTCTGACAGTTGGCGTCATCAATGCCTGCCGGACTACAAAGCAGGCCGCTCACCAATGCCAGATAACCTGCAACAGGAAATGCCCCTTATTCGTGAGGCCTTCCGTTCACTAGGTGTCTCTTGCTGGCATTCGCCAGGTAATGAAGCCGATGATCTGGCTGCTACGCTGGTAACCAAAGTTGGTGGTACCGGGCATCAGGTGACGATTGTTTCGACCGATAAAGGCTACTGCCAACTGTTAGCACCAAAGGTGCAGATTCGTGATTATTTCCAAAAGCGCTGGTTGGATATGCCATTTGTGAAGCAAGAATTTGGCGTATTACCGCACCAGTTACCTGACTATTGGGGGCTTGCCGGGATAAGTAGCAGTAAAATCCCTGGTGTCGCGGGTATCGGAGCCAAAACGGCCGCATTGCTATTGCAACAAGCCAGTAGCCTTGAGGCGCTTTATCAAAATCTGGAGTCCGTCCCGGAGAAATGGCGTAAAAAGTTGCAGCAACACCAAGAGATGGCATTTATCTGCAAGCAAATCGCCACACTGAAAACCGATTTGCCATTAAGTGGTAACTTACAGCAACTTCGTTTACATAAAAATTAAGGGGCCAAACAGCCCCTTCAGACTGCTGACAAACCTCGACGATTCGATCTTACGAGGTGAGGACGGGTAGAGAAGTAAAGCGTCCGCGTCAGGGATGGCGCGGCTCGAGCCTACATGGATGTATTTACGGCGTCTTTACGATCTGCCTGTTTTCACCGCCGTGGGCACTTTGTCATTGACCTCAAGGGGCCAAACAGCCCCTTGAACATAATGCTATACCCAAAGTCATTGGAAGTTGCAGGTAGACAGCAAGCGCCCCCGCAACTTCAGCTAAAGATATAGGATTACTCACGCTCATCACGGCGGCCAGGTGCGCCAGACCAGATACGGCGTACATGTACCGTCACTTCTTCACGGTCATGATAAAGTTGCTTAGCCTGAATATGGGCATTGATTCCATTTTCCTTCAATTGCTCATCCATCATTTCCAGATTTTCCAAAACGATTTCAAAACGTTTCTTCATCGGCAACTTCAGGTTAAAGATCGCCTCACGGCACCAACCGTTTACCAACCATTTGATGATAAGTTGCGTCACTTTGGCCGGTTTTTCTACCATATCGCACACTAACCAGTAAATATTGCTGCGCGTTGGCTCATATTTAAAACCATCAACACGATGATGTGTAACCTGCCCAGTATCCATCAAGCTTTGTGCCATGGAACCGTTATCAATGGCTTGCACCATCATGCTACGTTGCACTAGTTGATAGGTCCAGCCACCGGGACACGCACCTAAATCTACAGCATGCATCCCACTTGCCAGACGCTCTTCCCATTCATCTTGTGGGATAAATACGTGGAAAGCTTCTTCCAGTTTTAACGTTGAACGGCTTGGTGCGTCTGATGGGAATTTAAGACGCGGGATCCCCATATAGAACGGGGAGTTATTATTGCTATAGGAATAGCCGACATAACAACAACCCGATGCAATAAAGAACACATGGACCACTGGCCGGTGCGCATTCTCACGGGCTGATAGAATTTTCTGTTCACGCATCGCACTACGCAAAGGAACCGTCAGCTTACGACAGAACTTAAGTAACTCTTTGCTTTCGTTAGTATCAGCGACTTCAACACGTAATTCACCGGCTTTTTCAATAACGCCGACCAACATCCCCACAATCGGTGAGACACGGTCTTCCGGTGGCAAATCTTTCAATAACTCACCCACCACCATCATCTGGCGGGCAAAAATCAATTCACGAAATGGGACTTCACGGATCAAGCGATCAGCATCTTCCAACTGATAACACTCAAACATTACATAACCGCTGTTGTCTTTTACCCGGGCGAAACCAAAGATTTCAAGCTGTGCCGCTCTCGCGGTAATTTCCGCCGCACACTCTTTTTCAAAGCCGGAGCGACAATATAAAGCAATTTTATTATTCATGGCGTTCTGCCCTTTTTCTTAGACGCAGCGCGCCAATCAACATCAAAATCCATCCCGCCAGAAAACATACTCCGCCCACTGGCGTGATATATACCCACAGTTTCAGGTGTGATAGAGCCAGGCAGTATAAACTGCCACTAAAGAGTAGTATTCCGAGCGCTAACAAGGCCCCACTCCAGTAAAACCAAATACTTATCTGCCGTTGCATCGCAACGGCTAATGCTAGAATTGCCAGCGTATGGAGCCCTTGGTACTCCAGCCCGGTACGGATCCAGGCCATCTCATTTGGCCCCAACGTAGAACTCAAAACATGAGCACCAAAGGCACCGAGAGCGACGTAGAAAAACCCGCTCAGCGCGGCAAATATCAGCATTAAACGACCATTCATCGTATTAACCTTACATTAAATAGAGTTATATCCTTCGTACTTGACGTTGCACAAGTGCTAGCTACGATTTCAATGACGTTGGATATGTCGTTATATCACCCGACAATGACCCATTTTATCGTAGCGGGTTACCATCGTGAATGGGTTGTCATTACTACGCAGATACCGTGATCAGCCAGGGTTCGATGATTGATCAGTTGTCATAGCGAAAACGCAACTTTTCCTGTTCGCTGGCGGCCTTTGCCAATATCCACTGACGAAAGGCGGCTATTTTACCCAGTTCTGCCTGACTGTCATGACAAACCAGATAAAAAGCATTTTTACTTACCAATACATCGTTAAACGGACACACCAATCGCCCAGCTTCAATCTCGGACTGAGCCATAACGTTATTCACCAGCGCAATACCTTGGCCATGGACTGCGGCCTGAACCACCATTGCACTGTGGCTAAATATCGGGCCTTGTTGCACATTAATCTGCGGTACACCCAGTTGACGGGTATAGGCCATCCAGTCACGGCGGGAAGTATCATGCAACAGAGTGTGATTAGCCAGATCTGCCGGTAGTTTTAATCCATGCTCGCCCGTTAACAAGCTCGGAGCACACACTGGAAGTAAGAATTCGGCATATAAACGTTCAGTACGCAAACCGGTCCAGTTACCCCGGCCATAAAATATCGCCACATCGACGTCATCAGCGAGTTTGTCCTCTTCCCGATCAACCGCTTGGATCCTGACATCAATTCCGGGATAAGCCACATTAAAACTTGAGAGGCGAGGAACCAACCATTGAATGGCAAAACTGGGAGGCAAGCTGACAGTCAACGCACCTTTCGCACTGCGGGCCTGTAATTTTCGGGTTGCCTCGTTGATTGAGGTGAAAATTTCTTTGATGTCGAGGTAATAGCTCTGACCTTCTTCGGTCAACAGCAAAGAGCGGTTACGGCGACGGAACAATTTTAGTCCGAGAAAATCCTCCAGTGACTTTATCTGGTGGCTAACGGCGGCTTGAGTGACAAATAATTCCTCAGCAGCTTTAGTAAAACTCAGGTGGCGTGCGGCTGCATCGAAAACCCGCAAAGCATTCAGAGGTGGTAATCGTTTTGACATGAATTGGATACTTTTTTATAACGGCTCATCTTTAGATGAAACCCTTTGTTTACTTATTAGTTTTTGTAATCCGAGACATTATAAATTGTCCGTTGATGATGCGCCAGCAAATACCTATAGTGGCGGCACTTCCCAAGCCGGAACGAAAAGTAGGTTTAGTATCCAGGTACTGAAATGCTTTTGGCTTTGTGGTTGTGATGTTGTGTTTGCAAATGGTCTGGTGTACCAGACATAGTAGCTAAGCTACTGTTTTTTTTCACTTCCTGTACATTTACCCTGTCTGTCCATAGTGATTTTATGCAGCACCGCTATTTTGCGGTGCTTTTTTTTACCCTATTTTCAGGGATTACTTATTTTTAGAACCTAAGTGTAAGCGCCACTTTGCATTGCACAGAGTCAAAGCTTACATTTAAGTTGCTGTCGAGGGTTGCCAAGCTGAGTCAGGTTTCTGTTCAACAACGGCTTAGCACTGCCCTAATTAGCCTCAGCCATTTCTTTTATTTCTGAACGATTAATTTGCTGCTCGGTACCATTAGCATCGGTGTAGCTTATCATTCCAGTGTCATCATCTACTTTAGGTTTACCATTAGCAACGATAGTGCGACCATCATTAGTGTGCATAACATAGTTGCTTGAACAGGCTGCTAAGGTAAAGGTGAGCATAAGTGCGGAAATTACGGCAATTGTTTTTTTCATGAGTGACTCCGTGCAGATTAAAATGCTGAAAATTTCATTTCCATTACCAAATAAATGGTTCCGTCCATTACCATTCAGCATAACCTGCTTGTGACATATATCCAGCAAACAGAGCCATAAGTGGACGAATTATAAACAAAATGCGTCAGAATGAGACAGTTCCGAAGTAACCTAAAGGATACGAACAACGGTATGAAGGCTTTTAATCCAACGGATTTTCGTCAGGAATTCCCGGCGATCAGTGATGAAATAACCTATCTGGACAGTGCAGCAACTGCCCTCAAGCCCCATGCCATGATTGAGGCAACACAGCAGTTTTATCAGCAGGATTCCGCGACAGTGCATCGCAGCCAGCATCAATCGGCATTGTCATTGACGGTTCGTTTTGAAGAAACCCGTCAACAGGTGGCTGACTTTATTAATGCTCCCGCAGCAGAAAATATCATTTGGACGCGAGGCACTACCGAAGCCATTAATCTGATAGCGCAGAGCTATGCCCGCCCCCGTCTGCAAGCGGGGGATGAAATTATTGTCAGCGAAGCAGAGCATCATGCCAATCTCATCCCCTGGCTGATGGTCGCGGAGCAAACAGGTGCCAGAATGGTTAAATTGCCTATCAATCCTGATAACCTACCCGACTTACAACAATTGCCGCAGTTACTGAACAATAAAACCCGCATATTAGCGCTAGGGCAAATGTCTAACGTGACTGGCGGTAGCCCGAATTTGGCTTATGCAATCGAACTCGCCCATCAATATAACTGCGTGGTCGTCATAGACGGCGCACAGGGGATCGTTCATAGCCCGGCTGATGTTCAGGCTCTTGATATCGATTTCTATGCTTTTTCTGCCCATAAATTATATGGGCCAACCGGCATTGGCGTGCTGTATGGCAAATCTGAATTGCTCGAAGAGATGCCTGCCTGGCAAGGTGGCGGTAAAATGCTAACTCATGCTGCATTCGACGGTTTTACTCCCCATGAGGTGCCCTATCGCTTTGAAGCAGGCACGCCTAATATTGCGGGTGTGATTGGTTTATCGGCGGTACTCAGTTGGCTGGAGCGTATTGATCTGGAAGAAGCCGAGGCTTATAGCCAAAGTTTAGCCACGCTGGCAGAGCATAAGCTGGCTAAATTACCAGGGTTTCGTCACTTTCGTTGCCAGCAATCCAGCCTGTTAGCATTTACTTTTGATGGCGTTCATCACAGTGATTTAGTCACGCTGTTAGCCGAACAAGGTATTGCGCTGCGCGCCGGACAACATTGCGCACAGCCACTAATGGCAGCACTGGGGGTCAGTGGTAGCTTGCGTGCATCATTTGCACCTTACAATACAACTAAAGATGTTGAAACACTGTGTACCGCTATCGCTAAGGCATTGGAGCTATTGCAAGATTAAGTGACAACGGATGATAATCTCAATAAATAGCTATCTGTAATAATATGAGAATATGATGATTGCTCCACATCCTTTTGGTCACGACATTACTGCCGCTAACCTGTTAGAGATATTCAGTACTCATAAACAGTGGGAGGATCGCTACCGCCAGTTGATTTTGCTGGCTAAGCAACTCCCGCCGTTACCGGTGCCATTAAAGCAGAATGAACTGGAGTTGACCGGTTGTGAAAACCGAGTGTGGCTTGGGCATCAGCGTCTACCGGATGGCAGTTTACATTTCTATGGCGACAGTGAGGGCCGGATTGTACGCGGATTACTGGCAGTGATTTTGACCGCCGTAGAAGGTAAAACCCCACAGCAGGTATTGGCAGCAGATCCATTAGCGCTGTTTGATCAGTTAGGGTTACGACAACAACTCAGTACCTCACGCGCCAACGGTTTACAGGCTTTGGCGCTGGGGGTACAGGCAATTGCCGCCCAATATGTAGATTAAGGGTTACTTCTCCTGGCGGGCTGCTTTCGCCATCATTTTTTTCAATGCATGGGACACCGCAACAAAGCCAAATGTGGCGGTGACCATAGTTGCGGAACCAAAGCCTGAAGTGCAGTCCATTCTTTTCGGCCCTTCAGCGGTACTGCGAGATGCACACACCGAACCATCGGCCTGTGGATAAACCAATGGTTCGCTGGAAAAAACGCAATCGATCCCCAGTTTACCTTTACTGTTCTTCACCACGTTAAAATCATTTTTCAGCCTTTCACGCAACTTGGCCGCCAGCGGGTCCTGAATAGTTTTCGCCAAATCAACCACCGTAATACGCGTTGGATCAATTTGCCCCCCCGCACCACCCGTCGTCACCACTGGGATTTTGTAACGACGACAATAGGACAACAGCGCAGCTTTCGGGCGGACACTGTCTATAGCATCAATGACATAGCTGAAATTATTATTTAAAAGCTCCGCAACATTATCTGCGGTAATGAAATCATCAATACAAGTCACACGGCATTCAGGATTGATTGCCAGAATACGTTCCGCCATCACTTCTGTTTTAGCCTGCCCAACATTGTGCCGCAAAGCATGGATCTGACGATTGGTATTGGTGACACAAACATCATCCATATCAATCAATGTGATCGCGCCAATACCGGTGCGAGCCAGTGCTTCCGCCGCCCACGAACCCACACCGCCAATGCCTATCACACCAACATGAGCCTGTGAGAAAAGCGTCAGTGCCTGCTGCCCATATAGGCGCGCAATACCACCAAAACGCTGTTGGTAAGCGGCGGAAAAGGCAGTGTCCATAATCTTGTTACCTTAATGAGTTAGAAATAAGAGATGGCTTTAATGTAAGAAGGGGATTTACTGGCCCTGATTACTCACCAGTAGCGATGATCCATTACCCGTTGGTGCGGTTTTAGCACCACCTTGATAAGCCGTAAACAATGGCCCGTTGCTTTGGGCGTTTTTCAACACCCAAACTCGACCATAATGGTTGTAGAACCCGGCAGCTTGCCCTGCTTCATGGCCAATCCCCTGATAGATATCAAAGTGCTGACCTTTAATAGCACCACCGACATCCAATGACACCATCAGGCGCATCTGATATTGACCGGTAAATTTCCCCTGATTATCCAGCAAAGGCACTTCGGCCAATAACGTGGTACCCGGTGGGATCAATGAACGATCAGACGCAACCGACGCTTTAGCTATCAATGGAACCGCACTGGCTCCTTTCACTGGCGCGTACATTTCCGGCTTGAAGAAGACAAAGGACGGGTTCTGCTCCAAAAGCTCTCTGACTTCAGCTTCACTATGAGTTTCAGCCCAGTGGCGGATGGCCTGCATTGACATATCAGCTTTCGCCACTTCACCACGATCAATCAACACTTTACCGATACTGCGATAGGCATGACCATTTTTGCCGGCATAACCAAAGAAGGTCAGCGGCCGGCCATCACCATAATCAACATAGCCACTGCCTTGCACTTCCATCATAAAGTTATCCACCAACGAATTGGTGTAAGCAATAATTAAGTTACGGTCATCCAAAGCGCCAGAATAAATAGCGGCACGATCAGGTAAACGGCGTTTGCCTTTAGCTGGCATACGATAAAGTGGATGGCGGAATTCACCTTGTGGCGTATAGCGAGCCTGAAGTACCGGGGTGTAGTAACCGGTAAATTGCACATTACCGAAATTATCCACCCCTTCCATCTGGTAAGCATTCAAACCAAACAGACTTAACTTACTGGTATCTGCCCCAGCTAACATCCAGTTTTCAACCGCATTAAAGGTGCTGCTGTTGCGGTTATACAGACCCGGTGAAGATTGGTTAATCACTTTCACCTGATCAGAATAATCTTTTGCGTTGACTGGCTTACCTGTTGCGTGTGGTTCATTCACCAACTCCAGTGGATGCTCCAGACGCCCATCCTTATACTGTTGCCCACGATCAGTTGGCCGCGATTGGCAACCTGCCAGAACAGCAATCATTATTCCACTTAGTAGGTATTTGCCCCAACGACTTGTCATTTCACGCCTTCTCTTACTCATTTTATCTACCGGCGAACGATAACAAACACCTATAGATAAAGGAATCAGCAGGCGGAAAAAAATCCCCTGATGCCATTATGGGGAAAAAGGAAACAGATAGTTGATAAATTAATCGAATAACTCTATTTACCCTAATTAAGTGGTAAAACTACTTGCAACAGATCTCATCCAGAGTATAGTGCGCTCAATCGGACGCGGGGTGGAGCAGCCTGGTAGCTCGTCGGGCTCATAACCCGAAGGTCGTCGGTTCAAATCCGGCCCCCGCAACCAACCGATACTGATTACCAGCAGTATCAAATGTCGTCCGATAGTCTTGAAAGTTAAGATGAATTGAGTACAATAGCGGCTCGAAGTATGTAGTTAAAGATAAAGTGTAGTGACGGACGCGGGGTGGAGCAGCCTGGTAGCTCGTCGGGCTCATAACCCGAAGGTCGTCGGTTCAAATCCGGCCCCCGCAACCAATTACACTATTAAGTGATAAAAAGTAGCATTAAGATAGAAAAGTATTAAGACGGACGCGGGGTGGAGCAGTCTGGTAGCTCGTCGGGCTCATAACCCGAAGGTCGTCGGTTCAAATCCGGCCCCCGCAACCAATTCTTAATCATTTTATATCAACATCAGACACCCTCAAGGGTGTTTTTTTGTTTCTGGCTTGCAATGAATGACCGCCCCTTGAGCAAGAGCTATCTCCCGCCCTTACTACAAATTAATCCCCCCCATCTACGTTAGAGCCGCGCCATCGCCCCACCATTGGCAAAATAAGCTTTGATACCGGCAAAAATAGATTCAGCGACTTGTTGTTGAAAACGACTGGTACGCAATTTTCGCTCTTCTTCCAGATTGCTGATAAAAGCCGTTTCAACCAAAATTGACGGAATATCAGGTGCTTTCAATACAGCAAAGCCGGCCTGATCCACACGATTTTTGTGTAGCTTATTAATTTTCCCCATACGGTTCAGTACTTCTTTACCAAACTTCAGACTGTCATTGATGGTCGCCGTTTGCAGTAAATCAATCATGGTATGGTCCAGATAGCGATCGCCGCTCTTGCTGACACCACCAATCAGGTCCGCTTCATTCTGTGTTTGAGCCAGAAAACGTGCCGCAGTACTGGTTGCCCCTTTGGTCGACAACGCAAAAACCGAAGACCCCCTGGCTGCCGGACTGGTAAATGCATCGGCATGAATCGAAATAAATAAATCTGCATGAAGTTTGCGGGCTTTTGCCACCCGCACTTTCAGTGGGATGAAAACATCTTCATTACGGGTCATAAACACCCGCATATTGGCTTCTTTCTGAATCAACGCCCGCAGTCGGCGAGCAATTTGCAGCACAATATCTTTCTCGCGGGTTTTATTTCTACCAATGGCCCCAGGGTCTTCCCCACCATGTCCGGGATCTAACATGATAACTATCGGCCTATCCCGCCCTGCTTTACCTGCTTTTGGTGTCTCTGTTGGTAAATTACGCTCCACGTTGCCTTTATTATAATCTTCCAGTAATGCCAACAATGGATCGTCTTCAGCCGAAGTACCGCCTTGGGCAGGATACAAGTCCACCACCAAACGGTTACGAAATTCAGCAAAGGGTTTTAGCGCAAATAGCTGTGGGCTGATGCTTTGTTTTAATTCCAAGACCAGACGGACGGTATTTTTATCAAACTGCCCTACTCGCGCCTGTTTCAGGTAAGGATCACCGGACTGAACCTGATTACTGATCTCTTTCAGTACACTATTTAAATGCACGCCTTCAATATCAACCACAATACGATCAGGATCCGTCAGCGCGAACTGGCGATACTTCAACGGAGTATTGGATTCTAGTGTCACCCGCGTATAAGTTGAAGAGGGCCAGACCCGGACCGCGATGATATGTGAGGAAGCAGCAAATCCAACCCGGCTAACACTCAGCATCCAGGCGCTCGCAGCACCTTGCAAGAGACGACGACGCCCAGAATTATGATTTGAATCTGCCATATAACTCCAAAGTAACTGCCAAAAAATGAATAAAAACAAACAAAAAAGTTATGAGGAAAAACTTTAACGAATCAATCCTACGCTGTCACCAGAAAAACATTTTTATGTTATTCAATTTATTAATACTTATGTGTCATACATATGCATTTGATAGCAATTTGTTGCTTGCCATCTTGGTAAAAAAAGAATAAAAATACAAAAATACCGAATAAAAATTCAAAGAGGGTCTGCCGTGAAGGAACGTAGTACTGAACTGGTCCAGGGATTTCGCCACTCAGTTCCCTATATCAATGCGCACCGTGGCAAGACATTCGTTGTCATGTTGGGTGGCGAGGCGATTGAGCATGAAAACTTCGCTAGCATCGTCAACGATATCGGCTTATTGCATAGTCTGGGGATCAGGCTGGTCGTGGTATACGGCGCACGTCCACAAATCGACAACAATCTGGCGCAGCATAACTACGAACCTATTTATCACAAGCATACCAGGGTAACCGATGCTCGGACTCTGGAAATGGTTAAACAAGCGGCTGGCTTATTGCAGTTGGATATCACTGCAAGATTATCAATGAGTCTGAATAATACTCCGCTACAAGGCGCGCATATCAATGTGGTCAGCGGTAACTTCATTATTGCTCAACCGCTGGGGGTTGATGATGGTGTGGACTATTGCCATAGCGGGCGTATTCGGCGGATCGATGAAGAGGCTATTCATCGTCAATTAGATAATGGCGCTATCGTGTTACTGGGGCCGGTGGCGGTGTCAGTGACCGGTGAGAGCTTTAATCTCACGTCAGAAGAAGTTGCCACACAGTTAGCTATCAAACTGAAGGCTGAAAAGATGATCGGTTTCTGCTCATCCCAAGGGGTGACAGACAACGAAGGTAATATTATTTCAGAGTTGTTCCCCAATGATGCTCAAAAACGGATCGAGGATTTAGAGCAAGAAGGCGATTACAACTCGGGTACTGTGCGTTTTCTACGTGGAGCGGTGAAAGCGTGCCGCAGCGGCGTGCGTCGCAGCCATTTACTCAGCTATCAGGAAGATGGTGCATTGGTGCAAGAGCTGTTCTCACGTGATGGTATCGGTACCCAGATTGTTATGGAAAGCGCAGAACAGGTACGCCGCGCCACCATCAATGATATTGGCGGCATACTAGAGCTGATTCGCCCACTGGAACAGCAAGGCATTCTGGTGCGCCGCTCACGTGAACAGCTTGAAATGGAAATAGATAAATTCACCATTATTGAACGGGATAATCTAACTATTGCTTGCGCCGCACTTTATCCATTTCCTGAGGAACAAATAGGTGAAATGGCCTGTGTCGCGGTACATCCGGATTATCGCAGCTCTTCCCGTGGTGAAATGCTTTTACAGCGAGTGACCAATCAGGCACGACAAATGGGCCTTAAAAAGCTATTTGTCTTAACCACTCGCAGTATTCACTGGTTCCAGGAGCGCGGTTTTACTCCGGCAGAAGTTGAAGTTTTACCGATTCAGAAACAAGAGTTATATAACTATCAGCGACGCTCAAAGATTATGTTGGCTGACCTGTAGCAGCTCGGTTGACTAAACCCAATTCTGTAGCAACATAGGTTATAGCGTTGCGACCAGGCATTCCATCAGGGGGCCTTTGCCCCTTGAGTTTTCTTTAATTTAACGCATTCAAACGATCCACTAATCCACTGAGACGACGTGTCGGTGTCCGTATCGCATGACTCAATACCGCATCGCTGCAATACAGTGTTAAGCGCTGGCGGGCGCGGGTTATTGCGGTATAGACCAATTCACGGGTTAACACCGGCATAGCGGTATTAGGTAAGACAAATGCCGTATGTTCAAACTCCGACCCTTGAGATTTATGGACCGTCATAGCATAAGCAGTTTCATGACTGGGAAGACGGCTAGGTTGCACCGATTTTATATTGCCATCTGGCAACTGAAAATGTACCCGTAGCTCCCTCTCAGCATCATATAAAGCGATACCAATATCACCATTGAACAGGCCAAGAGCGCTGTCATTAAGCCCAATCATCACCGGCCGACCGACATACCAGCGGCCAGATGGCCCCGGCGTACGTTCAATCAACCTTTTACGATGTAAAAGCTGCTCAATTCGCTCATTTAGCCCACTGACACCAAATGGCCCGGTTCGCAGTGCACACAGCAGTTGATAACGGCCAAAGGCCGCCAGTACATCACCGGCATCTGCCCCTGTTACTGCCAATTGGAGATAATGCTGATAGCCAGAAGCACACTCTTCCAGCAGCACCTGATAATCATCCGAATCGGCCAGAGAGAAATGTTCAACATCTGAATATGCACCGTTTAATACTGATAATGCATCCCGATACCTCCCCGCATTAACCGCCAAAGCGAGTTGCCCAATGCCAGATTTTTCATCAAAACGATAGCTCTTACGCAACAAACACAAACTATCGCGAACATTGACCTTGTCCGTGGGCACTTCACCAATAGGTATATTACCGGTCAATGAGTATCCGGTTAGCCGCGCTAACTGCTCAGCACGGGGTTCGCTGTAACCCAATTCAGCAAAACGGCAAATATCGCCTAATACCGCACCAGCCTCAACTGAAGCCAGTTGGTCACGATCGCCGAGAAAAATAACCTGCGCTTTGGTGGGCAATGCTGCAATTAACCGCGCCATCATGGGTAAATCCACCATAGACGCTTCATCGACTACCAGTACATCAAGGTTTAGTGGATTGCCGCGATGATAACGCAAGCGCTGGCTGTTCGGTTGAGCCCCCAGTAAACGGTGCAAAGTGGACGCCTGATCGGGGAATAACGTGCGCTCAGCATCAGTCAGTGAGATCTGCCGAATTGCGTTACTCAGTGACTCGGTCAACCGTGCGGCGGCCTTGCCGGTTGGCGCGGCAAGCTGGATACGTAGACGCTGCCCTTGGCTAAGCTGTATCAGCGCGGTTAATAACTTTGCCACGGTGGTCGTTTTCCCCGTACCCGGCCCACCGGAAATCACTGAGATACGGCGGGTAGCAGCAACGGCTGCGGCCATTTTCTGCCAGTCAACTTCAGTACCGGCCAGACCAAAAAGGCGATCCAGTGTTTCTCTTAATAAGGTTTCGTTTACCTCTCTGGTTTCATTAACAAATGAAGCCGTATTGTCACTGGCAATAAACCTGACCACATCCCCTTCGTATTGCCACATCCGTTGCAGGTATAAACGTTCATTTTGTAAAACCAACGGAGTTGGTTGTGAGCCATCACTGACTGCCGGAGCGTTATTTAACGCCTGTATCCAACGCGACAGGTCAGGAGCACCAGCAGCTTGCCACAGTGCTTGAGATAAACCCGGTTGCCGCCCGCCAAACAACTGATCTGGCTGCAAATAGCTTAATGGCAGGCATACATGCCCGGCCCCCGCTTCTGCGCTGAGAATAACTGCAGCCAATTGCAGCATTGGGGCATCATCGCCGGCTATCATGCGTGAGAACTGAACATCCAGTGGGCGTAGTAAGTGGTCACGGACAGCTTGATCCAGTAGCGCCATCATATTGATGAACCTTCATCTGTGTGGGCAACGCCGCTGTTGTCATTAGGACGCGGGTCTGTTCCATGGCCACTGAATAAATGGTCCATCCCTTCAATCAAGCCAAACTCAGGGCGGCAGCTAAAGATGCCATTACCCGCATGTCGTTTATCAACACCACGCAAGAAGAGATAAATGACACCGCCAAAATCACGTTGATAGTCATAATTACCCAACCGATGACGTAAGTAGCGGTGCAATGCCAAAGTATAAAGCTGATATTGCAGATCATAGCGGTGTTCAGCCATGGCTTGAGCCATCGCATCGTAGGTGTAGGCGCTACTGTCTTCACCCAGCCAGTTAGATTTGTAATCCAATAAATAATACTTACCCTGCCAGCAGAAAACCACGTCGATAAACCCCTTAAGCATCCCTCTGACTTGCTGAAAATCCAGTACCGGACATTGACGAGAGAGCGGATCATAGTGCTTGATTAAGGTATCTAATTCGCCTGCACGTAGCAGGGTATCGATGGGCAGATAAAATTGTAATTCCGCCTGCTTGCTCTCTGGCTTCAACCCCGCCAGGGTGGCACCCGCCTCATTAAGGGGGACCTGTACAATATCATTTAGCCACTGATACAACATTGGCGACCATTGCTCACCAAAACCCTGTTGTTGTAATTGTTCTGTCAGCCAATCCGGTTCGATGGCTTGGCTAAAATCCAAAGGTTCAAGTAGATCATGTAGGAAAGTACCCGGTGCCGCGCCACGAGGGAAAGTATGGGGGGTTAAATCAGCATCCGTTATTAATGCCTGCTCACCGACAGCATCTGTGTCCAGCCGTGGCAATAACTCCTGTAGAGGCACATTCAAAACCTGCGGGATGCCGCCTTTAGCAGAACCATGCTGTTGTAGGCCGGAGTAGCTGGTAACACGCCAATAATCGTGTATTTGTCGGTTAAACTGACGCGCAGCAAGCTCTGGCAAGATTTCCGACTGCGGCTGCCAAGGTGTATCATCGGGGCGAAGTGCCAGTGAAACAGCAATATCACCGTCCGCTGATGCCATTAATTCTGCTAATTTGTCGGCCAGATATTGTGCATCTCCAGCGTGGCCCTGTTGCACCAGATAGCCTAACGCGCTGTGATGCATGTCACTTTCGCCCTGTTTTTTCCGCCCGCCTTTAATCAGCGGCGCGATACCAATGCTGCAATGATAAACCGCACGGGTCAGCGCAACGTAAAGTAACCGTAAGTCCTCCGCCAGCCGCTCTTCTTCTGCCAAAGCCTGACTCTCTTCATCGGCATTCAGATCAAGCAATGCCTCAAAGCTGTGGCGATCGTGGTACAGCACGTCCTGCTGCTGGCGAAAATTGCCCACAAAAGGTAGCCAAACCAACGGATATTCCAGCCCTTTCGACTTATGGATGGTAATAACCTGTACCAGATGGCGATCACTTTCCAAACGCAATTGTTGGTTATCTGACTGATGATTTGGCTGGGCTATTTGTTGTGCCAACCAGCGGATTAGTGCGTGCTCACTATCGAGTTGTGACGCAGCCTCTTGCAATAGCTCCCCCAAATGCAGCACATCGGTCAGCCGACGTTCTCCACCCGGTGTCGCCAGCAGATTTTCCGCTAAATGGCGGTGAGCCATTATCTCCCGCAGCATAGGGAGCACGCCACGGCGCTGCCAATGTTGGCGATAGCCATCGAATTCATCGACCAGAACATCCCACGCGCGCTCATCGTGATTCAGCTCATCCAACATTTTTGCATCCAGCCCTAGCATCCCTGTGGCCATAGCACTGCGCAATGCTCGCTCCTGCTCCGGAGCCAGAACTGCCTGCAATAACCACAGCAGATCTTTGGCTTCTGCGGTATCAAACACGCTGTCACGATTGGATAGATAAACCGACGGAATGGCCAATGCACTAAGAGCATCACGCACTAATGCGGCCTCTGCGCGGCTGCGTACCAGTATGGTGATATCAGATGCCTGAACGGGTCTGGAGCCTGTCGCGGTCACTAATTGAGCCAATCCATTCTGACCGGCAGTTAACCAGTCCCGTATTTGGGCGGCACACTGTCGAGCCATCAACTGTTGGTATTCACTAACCCCAACACCATCCCCCGGTTGTAACCAAAAGGATATAGCGGGTTGTTTCTTCCCATTAATTTCAAAAGATAGACAGCTATTTTTCTCAGCAGCAGCCACATTTATAAAGGGGATCTGTTCAAACAGGAAAGGGACTTCAACCAAATTAAAGAGTCGGTTCACTGATTGCACCATCGGGAAAGAGGAGCGCCAGTTTGTCTCTAATGTGTAGTGGGCACTTACTTCTGAACGCGCACGGATATAGGTAAAAATATCCGCACCACGGAAAGCATAAATAGCCTGTTTGGGGTCACCAATCAGTAACAGGCCGCACTCTCCTTGTCCGCCATAAAGCGCGTGGAAAATACGGTATTGCTGCGGGTCGGTATCCTGAAACTCATCAATCATTGCTACGGGATAACGGGTGCGAATAGATTTAGCCAACAGCTCACCACCCGGTTGCTGTAACGCCGCATCCAGTTTGCTGAGCAGGTCATCAAACCCCAACTCCGCCCGTTGCCGTTTTTCCTGCTGAACGGAAGTTCGTATCTCGCTAATCGCTCGGGCTAAAATCAGATCTCTTAGCGTCAAAGGTTGCTCGAATATGCGGTCTATCGCACTGAACAGAGCATGTTGTGGTGCCACACCCTTTTTAGTCTTTTCAAATAATACCGACTGGCGAAACTTTTCTAGTTCTTTGGGTAACTGATAATCACCCGTTTCCTGCTCTGCCCATATACCAACTTTTTCCAGCCAATTAGGTAAATAGCGGGTACTGTAGCTGCGTTTATCAACACCAGACCTACTGATTAAGTCCTCTAACTCAGGCGCTGCCGCACGCCATTGCGCTTTGACCGCGTCAATTTGCACGATTATCTGCTGATGGCGACTGAGTATTGTTTCATCATCACCGGGAGTCTGGCGAAATTTGGGGGTTTCACCTTGCAAATAAGCAGAAAGGTCTTTGAGCAACGCTTCAGGCCCACTCCATTCTTGGCTGATAGCCCGTGCAACCGCTAACGGGAGCGGATAACAATGACGCCGCCAGAAATCAGCGCAAGCTTGCCGACGCAATGGCAGTTCATCCTGCACTAATGTTTGCTCGAATAAGATGCCAGATTCAAAAGCATTATTAGCCAGCATTCTCTGACAAAAACCGTGAATGGTATAAATTGCCGCTTCATCCATCTGCCGTTCAGCGGCTAAAAGCTGTGCTGCGGCCTCTTTCAGATCAATGATTTCGGCTAATAGAGCCTTATGCATTGGATCATTGCTGACTCCCCGCACGCAAGCGATACGCAACCCATGAATATTGTCGCGAATTCGCCCTCTTAACTCTTCGGTTGCTGCCTCGGTAAAGGTCACCACAAGGATTTCCTCTACCATCAGGGGGCGACTAAACGCAGCCTCCCCGCCCAAGCCAAGCAGTAATCTCAGATAAAGAACCCCGATGGTAAACGTTTTACCGGTACCGGCGGAGGCTTCAATCAACCTCTCGCCATAGAGGGGTAACGTCAGCGGCTCCAACCGCTGGGGAGTCATTGGTGTCATGGAGCCAATACCTTCTGCGGCAAGGTAGCCTGTAAGGCAGAAGTTGTTGGATACGTGGTCCATCCTTTAAGAACCGCATACCCACCTGTTGTTTGCCCCTGGCCTTTAACCTGAGAAAGCAGCGCCAAACCTTGTGGTTTAATCACCGCTTGTTGGAAGAAATTGGCCAATGCGGTGTTAGTCAGCAACTTCACCTGAGTAATCATTTTCTCACGGCTATCAAACGCAAAATTATTACGATTGAAATCATTGCTGTAACGGCTGGCCTCTTCATCCAGTGTTTGTGGCCGTTGCAGTAATTGGTTGATTAACCCTTGTTTATATTGTTCAAAATCAGCCGACTTCATTTCACGCAGGCGCTTTTCAGCCTGTGGATAGAAGGCAAGATATCGCTGATAAAGATAATCAGGCTGTTTACTGTTACTTTGCAGTAAGAAGCCTAAGCCCCACTGACGCCCAACCGACATCGGGAAGGCAAATACCGCATAGCCGAGCTGTTCTTCCGTCCGCAATTTATCATAGAACCACGGTTGAACAATTTGCCCCAGCAAAGCACTGTGCGCCATACCATCAATTTCTGTATAACCGGTAGGAACATAGACCGCCGCCAGTGCCGCATCTGAGCTACTACTGAGCCGCTCCATGTTGGCTAACTGAGTCTTATCAACCACCACATCTTCGCCGGTCCACCAAGTAGTACCGGTCAAACTCAATTGTTTTTTCAACGATTCAGCCAATGAGGTAACTTGTTGGGCTGTCATGTTACCGACAGCCAACACTTCGACGGCAGATTGTTTGAGTAAGTTATCGCGATAGGTCACGATATCTTGCACGCTAATCGTATCGAGCAATTCGCGTCGTTCGCTGCGTTCTGAATAAGGGACATGGGATAGCAGCTTAGCTGGCTGAATTGCCAGTTCATAAGCTTTACCCTTCTCGGCAACTTCCAGTTGTTCACGATACCAAGACTTGGCCTGTATCAATTGATCTTCTGTTGGCGTGAAACCGGAGTAACCTTCAACCAGAGAACTTAGCAACTGCGGCATCCGCTGTGTGAAGCCATTTGCACTGACATATAACCCGTTGTTTGGCGCGGTAGAGAAGCTAATCCCGCCAATAGAAGCCTGATAACTCAATTCGTCGAGTGACAGACCTGCCAGATAATCAGTCAGAGCAAAAAGAACCTGATGACGGGCAGTATCCAATGCATGCGGGTTACGGAAAGCAACCGAGATATCGGCTTTCGGTTCCTCTGCAAAATACTGACTTGGCATATAAAACACCCGTAATCCCGGCTGTTCTGCGACTTTCTGCGGTCGGGTAATATTTTTATCTGCTTTGATTAAAGAGAAGTTATCCGGAATATAGGGGTTAAGCGCCGGTAGGCTCAAGCTGATGTCTTTCCCCAGTTGCTGCCATTCTTTCATCTCTTGTGGGCTGATCTTATTGACCTGATAAGGGGCATCGACAAAATAGGCCACTTTGTTGTGAGGTTCTTCAGGGCTGACAAACCAGATACGGGCATTTTCAGGGGTCATTTCAGCCAAACGGGCTGCAATGGCTTTTGGATCATAATGATCGGCCAAATAAGGCGCATCTAGCACATGTGTTACCGGCACCCGCAGCATCATATCCACCAACCACTCGATATAATCCATATCCCGCGTGATAGAGGGATAGCGGAAATCGAGATTCAGTACATGTGCAATTTCATCAAAATAGCTCTTTTTAATGCCATCTTTGTGCAACATATTGATGTAATCAAAGATAGCCGCCACAACCACATCACGTTTAGCCAAACCTTTATCGGTGAGGGATACCGAGATGGAGAACACACCACCATTTCGGTCGACCATTGGGTCAGCACCGGCATTAATTGCCTCTGCCAACCCCTGTTTTTGCAGCCAATCTGACAAGGTATCTTTACTGCGATTACCGATCAAATAACTAATATAGGTATCTGTTTTGCTACGAAACTCTGCACTGTTATTCTCAATGCGGAATTCTACTTTTAACTGCTTACGAGGTTGCGCCGGAACATAGTGAATAATGATACCGGTTTGATCCGCTGTTACAGCGGGTACCGTAATCGGTGGTACTTTTGCATCCCGATTAGGAATTCGACCAAATGTATCAGCCGCTAATTGTGCTAACTGCTCCAAAGACTGGTTGCTATACAGCACACCCACCATCAGATTGGCTGAATAGTAATGATGATAGAAGTTCAGTAGCTCATCATGTAATTTGCCATCAGGCTTATCTTTAAGCGTATCCAGATTCCCCCCCGAGAAACGCGCACTTGGATGAGCCGGATTGAGGGTTTCTGCATTCACCTGCGCCATGCGCATACCGTCACGAGAACGGGCCATGGTTAATTCAGCGTTAACCGCATTACGCTCACGATCGGCATTAATCGGATCTAACAGTGGTTCGGCAATCGCATCGGCCAAGCGCTCAACTGCCGGTGCCAGGGCATCATTTTCAATTTCAAGATAAAAGGCAGTTCGATAAGAAGCAGTGCTCGCGTTATGGCTACCGCCATGTTTCTTCAGAAACTCGGAGAAACTGCCGGGTTCAGGGAAACGTTTAGACCCCATCAGGACCATGTGTTCCAAATAATGGGCTAAGCCAAGCTGGTTATTCGGATCCTCCAGTGAACCGACAGGCAACGCCAGTGCTGCCAAGGACTTAGGCGCTTGCGCATCAGAAACCAATAATACTGTCATGCCGTTAGGCAGCTTTATTGCCTGATATTTACGCAGGTCATGTTCACTTTTGTGAATAGCTTCTGCCAGTGGTTGCCACGCAGGTGCTGCGGCCCAGCTCAGTGGGGCCAGCAAACCTAATAATAAAAATATGCCAATGATGCGGGCAAACTGTTTATGCATTCCGTTTCTCCCTTAACCTCTTAAAATTGCCGCTAAAATAGGTATTCGGCATTCTTGTATTGAATATGTACGAAAACCTAGCTTAATAATAAACCGCTCTCACGCCTTATTATGGCGGGCAATCGGTAATAAATAACGTTCCGTTTCGTGTAATATCATGTCTAGATGTTGGTTATCCATCAGACGCAACACTCTTTGTACGTAGTTATCCTCGCCTTCTCCGGCAACACGTTGATCACCTTGCCAAACCTGCAAAAATTTCATCCGTGCTTTAGCTTGTGTTTCGTCATCCCACAAAATCTGGTCAGATTCGCGATCAAAGCACTGGCTTAGCCATGCCCAACCACTTTTACTCAACAGCAGCAGCGGTTCACACATCCCTTGCTGATACCCGGTGATTAACTGCTGCAAGTATTGTCGAGCTTCATCGCAACCCAAAGAATCGTAGCGCCATGCGGTTCCTTTACGGCCATACATTCGACTTTCGCCCTCCCCCCCTGCGGCGCAATACACCAAATGCTCAATCCACAATAAAAGCCCATCAACTGCCGTCAATGCCGCAGGACGCCAGCGAATTAAACCATCTGCCTGCACCTGATGAATCCAGCCCGTAAGAAGGGTATCGTCAAAGTTAATATTAAGCTCAATGCTATGATGTTCTTTACGTTCAGTACGAATTTGTTCGGCCAACGGCACCATTTCCTCTTGTTGGCTTTCCCAGTAAAGCTCACCGAATGATCCATAAGGCAGGCTACCGGCCGCACGGGCGCGAGTAAACACGGTATTAATATCACCGTTATCGATCAACGTATTGAGTAATTGGGTATTAAATTGGTAACGGTTAAGGTTATCTAAGGTAAATGGCTCTTCATCAGGCAATTCTGTTTCTTCAATAACAAAGTTAACCCCTAAACGTAGCTGGAAGAATGCCCTTACTGGATGACGATAAAAGCGGATTAACTCATCCAGAGTAATTTCAGGTAAGGGTTCAGGCGACAAGGGTTGATTAAACTCTGGGTGTGCCTGTCCTTTGGCTCCAGCAGAGGGTAGCCATTCAGCAGCATAGCTCTGTAATTCACTGTGTTGAATAAAGTTTTCCGCCGCAAATGGCATACGTGCATGCAAGCAGAGTAAATGTTGAACCACCCGCTGGGCGCTATCATCAGCGCTGAGCATTTCATCACCCGGTAGATGGTAGCTTTGTGATATGTATTCAATCAGTTCACTGACCAATACTGAAGGGTAACGTTTACTGTTGTCTTGAATCGAGCGCCCGATATAACTGATATAAAGCTGCTGTTGAGCAGAGAGCAATGCTTCAAGGAACAGATAGCGATCATCGTCACGGCGACTGCGATCCCCACGCCGAACTTGTTTTGCCATCAAATCAAATCCCAGCGGCGGAAGTGTTCGTGGATAAACACCGTCGTTCATACCCAATAAACAAACAACGTTAAATGGGATGGAACGCATAGGCATCAGGGTACAAAAGTTGATTGGCCCAGCCAGAAACCGCTGGCTAATGCGCTCATTGTCTAAACGCGCGGCCAGTTCATCCCGCAGTAGATTAAGCGGTACGATATCCGGATATTGAGCCGCAATACCGTAACTGATCACTTTCTGCCACTGCTGCTCAATGAGTACCAAAACCGCTTCCGTATCATTATCGGGTTCGAAGAAGGTATCCAATAATTGGCGGCATAATGGCAACCATTCGCTAAGCGCTCGGGACTCACTTAATTGCTGCCGCCATTGGCTCAGTTGCATCAACATGTCAGCTAATTGCCCAGCGAGAACCGCCGCCAAACCACTTGATTCATCATACGGCAGGACACCTTGCCAATCCCCGGCGCTGCTATCCATGGCATAACCCAGTAACATGCGGGTGATACCGAAATGCCAGGTATGCTGGCCTGTCGCGGGTAAGGATAGCTCCCGCACATTGTCATCATCTAACCCCCAGCGAATACCCGATTCCCCAACCCATTGCCGTAAACGGCGCAATCCATCTTCGGTAATACCAAATTTATTCGCTAAAGCAGGCACCTCCAGTAGTGCTAATACCTGTTCAGAAGTAAAGCGGCTCTGGGGTAAATCCAGTAAGGTAATAAAAGCCTGTAACGCCGGATGGGCCTGACTGGCCTTACGGTCTGAAATCGCGAAGGGTAAATAACGTTCCCCCGTTGCATTACCAAATGTGGCCTGAATATAGGGGGTATAGCTGTCAATATCTGCCACCATCACAATGATGTCGCGTGGGGTAAGTTCAGGGGAGGCAGCTAATAATCTCAGCAGGTTATCTTGTAAGACCTCAACTTCCCGTTGGGGGCTGTGGCAAACATGCAGGCTTAGAGATCGATCCGTGGGATCTAATAACCGTTTTTGATCACTACTGGCTAATGTTTCCGGTGTGGTGCCAATAATGGCGTGGTCTTCCAGCTCCAACATATCGTGCTGAATAGCATGTAGTAGATTATCTGGCTCGATATCGACAAAGGCATGAACCTCTTGAATATCATCAACCTGAGACAATAAATACATATGATCCCGCCCTAACCGACCCCATGAGGCTAAGAGCGGGTTACTGAGTTCTTGTTCACCCTCTGCATTAAATAGCTGTTCGGCTTGCTCTGGGTGGCGAAACAGATTCACTTCAATCGATTCACGATAATGTCTGCGTTTGCGGCTTTGTAATTTGGCGAGAAAGGCATAGTCCTGAATATCGCCCCAGAAGTAGCGACAGGGGTTGGTAAACATTAAATGAATATCAATGTGCTTACCCAGTGCTTGCAGTGCCTGTAAATAGATCGGAGGTAATGCCGATATACCGCAAATAAATACCCGCTTTGGTAGCCCGACTGGGCAAACATCGGATTCGAGTAGTGTACGAATAAAACGCTGATAGAGATTGGCTCGATGCCATTCGGGTTGTTCCAACTCGCGAGTATAACGTGTCAGTTCGCCCCATAATTTGGCTTGCCACAACTGGGCCTCATCCAGATTATCAATTAATTGCCCCCGTTCCCAGCTAGCTAGCCATTCCGGGCGATACACCAAATACTGGTCAAAAAGGTCAGCAACCCGTGCTGCAAGTTGGTGAATTTTACGCTTATCGCTATCGTCACTTAAATAGCGTTTCATGGGGGAAAATACCGGATCATCCAGTAAATCCGGTAGCAACCACATGAGCTTCCATGTCATGGCATCTTTGCTGAATGCACTTTCTTTTGGGATCCCAGGCAACACACGGGTAAACATGTCCCAGATAAAGGTCGCGGGCAATGGAAACTCAATATTGGCTGCAATGCTGAATTGTTGTGCCAGTTGCATTTGTAACCATTGGGCCATACCGGGGCTTTGAACCAGTACCACTTCTTGCTGGAAAGGGTTATCCAACGGCTCTCGTTCTATCAGCGCAGTCGTTAGCGCTTTGAGTAAATCCAGTTGATTAGAATGATAAACCGTGAACATGATGACTCCCTTAAGGCACGGTGGAAAATATCCATAAATAATTAAACCAATTTATTATTACTTGTGGATAAATCCTGAGGTTTAATACTTTAACTTGATAATGAGTCAACGCCAATTACCTTGGGTATATTTGCATACTTACTCTCTCACATAGCAAAACCAGCGACTTAATTCTGCGCTATAGTCTTGCTGAATAGTGAGAGTAAAATTAAATTCAGTGCACTCCCCATCAGTTCTACCAATAGACTGCCGGTACTGCCAACCAGGTTTCATTTCAGCATGGCGCGGCCTTTCCGGTAGTCCGTCAACCACACTTTCAATATGCTGATGAAGCAGTGTCCAAGCTTGACGCCGTTGCCACAGAGATGAAAACCCCTGCAAAAGGGCCTGATGGTATTGCAGCAAACCCAGTAGTGAGACGGAGAAGAATAGCGCCGCAATCAATGCTTCAGGTAAGCTAAATCCGTACTGATAACACGGGTGGCGCTTAATACCCCGCCTTACTGCGAGTTGCCAGTATCGAGTTCTGGTGATTAATAAATACAAAACTGTTCATCCTTATCCGGGCAGAAATCCAGCCAACCGTTAGGCACTTTAGCCAATTGGTAGCGGTTCTCACTCCCGGCGACTGCATCCATTCTGACCCGTTGATAAAGCATCAAAGGTGAGTTCTGCCCAACGGGACGGTTCTCCCCTCTAAGGATAAAAGAATCAGCCAAAGATGACGGTTTAATACAGGCGGTTAAGCCATATTCCTGATGCGCCATACACTGCCATGCTGAACCAGCCTGCCCAGGCTCCGTCAGTACCCAACGCTGGCTGCCCCCCCAATTTAATGATGAAGCTGCCTGCTGGTATGCGCGCAAATGCTGCTGTTCCTCAATTGTAATTTGGTGAATATTATCTAACTGACGTTGCAAGGCCGACAACGCGAACAAACCGAGTGCAAAAAGTGTCATGACCACAACCAATGAGCTGCTACCACGCTGCTGTTGCTGACTCACAAATTATTACCACGCACGATATTCGTTATCTGATGACTAATAGCAGGGTTACCTGTTTTTTGCCCTACCAAGCGAATGCTGAAAAACTTGTCTGATGTTTGCCAGGATACATATTTGACTGAAAAATGCGTTACGGTCACATCTTGTGGGTCAAATAATCTTTCCCACCCCTTGCCATCACAATTCAATTCACCGCGTTGCCCTTCCAATGCTTTATTACGCAGACGGTAACCAAAATACTCAGACTCTTGATGTTTCGCGCCCTCCCATCGGCCATTACGATTGAGGTCATAAGCCACGATCAAACAAGAATCCGCAGTTTCTCGCTGATAATTACCGGTGGTCACAGCCTTGCCCTGACACTCTCCATGGCAAAAACCTGCTCTTTGTAGATCCTTTTCCAATACAGCCATCACCTGCCTCATGACCAATTCCAGACGATAGTGTTGTTGTAATATCGATACCTGCTTGAGTAATTTGGGAAAAACCTGAGTGGCACTCAACACGATCAAACTGCCAATACTCAATGCCAGCATCACTTCTGGCAGAGAAAAACCCGTAGCTGGCGTTTTACCTGTTCCGACGACTATTAACATAAATGAATACCGGAAAGTGATTGCCCCTCGCTACACAACCTCATCCGCCCTCGGCCAGAGATAACCAGGTGTATTCGCCCCGCCGGATTACTGAGTAGGATGTTGCCTGCTTGTGCCGTATTTCTCACCCCATAGAAACCGATTTCTTTTTGCATCGAAATTGAGATAGCAATATCAGAATAAGGGGGAATAAACACGGTACCTGTTTGTGCCGAACAAGGGGCTACCGGCTTATCTCCGCTGCCTAAACACCCTTGCCCGTGCGGTTGCGCCCATAATAATGCGGTGCGGTTATTGCGATTAGTCTGCGCTTGTAAGTGAGTTAAGAAGCCCAGTAATTGACGTGCACTATCAGCCAGCCTTTCCCGTTGGCGATAATGATGCCAATTTGGTGCTGCCCATACAGCCATACAACCGACCAGAACAATGACCAACAACAGTTCAATAAGGCTGATACCTTGTTGTTTGATAAGAGAACACTTACAGATAAGAGGTGTTCTCTTTGATCTTATATTCGTTTCCATGCTGCGAGTTTACGCGGCTGGAATTTGAGGTCTAGTGGCTAATTATCAGGGCTGGAAACGGGGCGCAAAATTTTATTAACGCCGACATAAATGCAAAAAAGAGTGCGGCACGGCTCGCATTTTTATGGCAGGGAAGATGCTGGTAATAGAGAATAGGTTGGTCATGACGCTGATCGGAGCCATTGCGGCTCCGATCAGAACTAGATAGCAATCGGCGCTTTAATGCCTGGGTGAGGGTCGTAGCCTTCAATTTCAAAATCGTCGAAACGATAATCAAATAATGAAGCAGGTTTACGTTTGATAATCAGTTGCGGCAATGCCCGCGGCTCACGGTTTAATTGCAGATTTGTCTGCTCAATATGGTTGCTGTACAGGTGTGTATCGCCACCGGTCCAGACAAAATCACCCACCTGTAAATCACATTGTTGCGCCATCATATGCACCAGTAGCGCATAGCTGGCAATGTTAAATGGCAAGCCGAGGAACACATCACAAGAACGTTGATATAGCTGACAAGAAAGCCGGCCATCTGCAACATAGAACTGGAAGAAAGCATGGCACGGTGCCAGCGCCATTTGGTCCAGCTCACCGACATTCCACGCAGAAACAATGATACGACGTGAGTCTGGATCTTGTTGGAGCTGTTCAACAACCTTGCTCAGTTGGTCAATCTGGCGGCCATCGGCAGCACCCCAGGCACGCCATTGCTTGCCATATACCGGACCAAGGTCACCGTTCTCGTCAGCCCATTCATTCCAGATTGAGACATTATTTTCCTTCAAATAGGCGATATTGGTATCACCATTGAGGAACCATAACAGCTCATGAATAATTGAGCGCAAGTGGCAGCGTTTGGTGGTTACCAATGGGAAGCCATCTTGTAAATTGAAACGCATCTGATGCCCGAAAATCGACACCGTACCGGTACCGGTACGGTCAGCTTTAGGGGTGCCTTCTTCCAGCACTTTTTTCATCAAATCCAGATACTGTTTCATGTTACCTCACGAAAGTTGTTGCACAGGGCGACGATACGCCCAAATCATCATAATGATGCCGGCCAAAATCATAGGCACAGATAATATCTGTCCCATGCTGATCACGCCGTCGAACAAGCCGAGTTGAGCATCTGGCTGGCGGAAGCATTCCACGATAATACGAAACGCACCATAACCAATCAGGAACAGGCCCGATACACTGCCCATCGGGCGCGGCTTGCGGATAAATAAATTCAGGATGATAAACAACACCACCCCTTCAAGGATCATTTCATACAGTTGTGAAGGATGACGTGGCAATACACCATATTGGTTGAATATCGCCTGCCATTTAGCCGGATCAGCGGCCACGATCGCAATATCTTCACCTCGAGAGGTTGGGAATAGCATCGCCCATGGCGCATCGGTAGTGACACGGCCCCATAGCTCACCATTGATAAAGTTACCCAAACGACCGGCACCCAAGCCAAAAGGAATCAGAGGAGCAATAAAATCAGCAACCTGGAAGAAATTGCGCTTGGTGCGGCGGGCAAACCACAGCATCACACAGATAACGCCAATCAAACCACCGTGGAATGACATACCGCCATCCCATACCTTAAACAGATACAGCGGATTATCGAGAAACATCGGTAGGTTATAGAACAGAACATAACCCACTCGCCCACCGACAAACACCCCAAGGAACCCGGCGTACAGCAGGTTTTCAACTTCTTCTTTGGTCCAACCGCTGCCGGGCTTATTTGCCCGACGAACCGCCAACCACATGGCGAAGACAAAACCCACCAAGTACATCAGGCCATACCAATGAAGGGAAACCGGGCCAATTGAAAAAATGACCGGATCAAACTTAGGAAACGCCAGATAGCTATTGCTCATCGATCACCACGAAATGTCTTTTGTTTTAAGAAAATAACTTGTTTTGAGAAAATTATTGTTCTGCCCGTTTAGGGCTATAGGTAGCGCATAATAGCATAGGCCAAGGGTTGTCTGGGACTCCCTCAGGAAAAGTTCTGTAAAGCAAAAACACGCTATCCAACTGTGTTACTTGCCTCCCCTAATCAACCCACCTAAACCACGGCGTTCCATAAATGCGGCGGTTAAATGACGCACATCCGTAGTCATTTGGGCGCTCAATACTCGTTCGGCCAATGCTGTCGCATCCGCTAAATCGATATTGCGCAGCAGGTATTTAATTCGCGCCACACTGCGACCGTTCATACTGAGATTGCGATAACCCAGCCCGACCAGCAACAACGCGCCCATCGGGTCACCGGCCATTTCACCACATAAACTTACGTGTAAACCGGATTGTGTCGCCTGTGTCAAGATGTGGCTAAGCACTTGCAGCATCGCCGGGTGCAGGCTGTCATACAGTGAAGCGACGCGAGTATTGTTACGATCCACTGCCAGTAAATATTGGGTCAGATCGTTGGTGCCAACCGAGATAAAATCGACCCGCGATTTCAAGTAGGGCAACATAAAGATCATCGCAGGCACTTCGATCATCACACCCAGTTTTGGCTGTGGCAGTTCATACCCCAGAACTTCTTGCACTTCGCGCCCGGCGCGGTCAATCAAGCGTTTTGCTTCATCGACTTCTTCCAGACTGGTAATCATCGGCAATAAAATACCGAGGTTACCGGTTCCGGCATTGGCCCGGAGCATTGCTCTGACCTGGATCAGAAAAATCTCTGGCTGATCCAGCGTTACACGGATACCGCGCCAGCCCAGACAAGGGTTCTCTTCGCTGATGGGCATGTACGGCAGTTGTTTATCGGCACCAATATCCAAAGTACGTAAGGTCACGGGCTTGTTAGGATAAAGCTGTAACATGCCTTGATATTGCGCAACTTGTTCTTCTTCCGATGGGAAACCACTTTGCAACATAAAAGGAATTTCTGTGCGGTAGAGACCAACACCATCAACCCGCCCGCCCAGTAATTGTTCATGTTCCGGGCTAAGACCCGCATTCAACATTACCTGGATCCGTTCACCACTTTTCAGTGCCGCAGGCTGTTCGACATCGTCTTCAGCCAGTTTGCTGAGTTCAATCTCTTCAGTGACCAGCCGTTGATACTCTTTGACTAACAGCGGCTCAGGATCAACCAGCACCTCGCCACGGTAACCATCAACAATCAACAGCCGCTGATTAAGCAACGCTGGCTGAATATCCGCGCCCATCACTGTCGGGATACCCATAGCTCGCACCAAAATGGCAGCATGAGAGTTAGCAGCACCATCACGGACCACGACACCGGCCAGGCGATCTTGTGGCACCTCGGCTAATAGTGTGGCGGTTAGTTCGTCGGCAACCAGAATAAAACGCTCAGGCCATTGGCTGGCCCCGGAAGTACTGTCGTCGAGGTGGAACAACAAACGTTGGCCTAATGCCCGCAGATCACTGGCACGCTCGCGCATATAGGTGTCTTGCAGAGTGGCAAATTGCGCGGCAAATTGTTCCACCACCTGTTTAACCGCCCATTCCGCCACAGAACCGGCGTCAATTTGTGCGAAAAGCTCACGCTTCAGACGGGCATCATTTAACAAGTGGGAATAGAGATCGAAAATTGCCGCGCTCTCTTTTTGTGAGCTGGCGGCAAAGCGCTTGCTGAAGCGACGGAACTCAGCCGCAGCTTCTTCTAATGCCTGGGTCAGGCGCTCACGTTCTTGAACAGTATCGAGCGTCGAGGCTTCATAAACCAGATCAAGGGAAGGCTGCGAGGTGTCCTGCCAAGCTTCAGCGACAGCCACACCAGGGGCCGCTGCCAAAGCGCGAATTCGTGTTTGACGATATTGGCCAAAAATCGCATTCAGTTGCGATTGAGATAGGATCCCCGCCAGTTGCGTGGCCAGCGTGACCATGAACGACTCTTCGCTCTCATCAAACTGACGATGTTCACATTGCTGAACCACCAGCACGCCAAGCAACTGGCGACGATAGATAATAGGCACCCCGAGAAACGCGCGAAAGCGATCCTCTTTGACGTGCGGAACATATTTAAAACTAGGATGACTCTGAGCATCAGCCAAGTTAATGGGTTCGGCCAAACGCCCCACCAGCCCGACGATACCTTCATCAAAAGCCAGCGTAATGGTGCGACCACGAGGTTTTTTCAAACCCCGTGTCGCCATCAAGTAGTAACAACGGCGGTCATTGTCTGCCAGATAAATCGAGCAAACTTCCGTGTCCATCGCCAGACAGGTTTCATTGACCAACAGCTCTAACGCATCCGTTAGGCTGGTTGCCATCGCCACTTTCTCTACTATTTCTCGCAAACGCGTGAGCATAATCGGCTTAACTTAACCTCTTTTACGGCGATAAGCGGGTGATACCCGGGGCGGAGCGACCTCCTGCACAGGCATTACGGTTGCAGCAAACTCTTTCATCACACGGCGATAAACATCACGTTTGAAGGACACCACCTGACGCACCGGATACCAATAACTGACCCAGCGCCAGCCATCAAACTCCGGAGTACTGCTGCGTTGCATGTTGATATCGGCTTCATTACACATTAACTGTAGTAGAAACCATCGTTGTTTTTGGCCGATGCACACCGGCTTTGTATCCCAACGCACCAAACGCTTGGGTAATTTGTAACGTAACCAGTTACGGGTTGAAGCCAGAATTCGGACATCCTTTTTGTGAAGTCCTACTTCTTCAAAAAGTTCACGATACATTGCCTGCTCTGGTGTTTCGCCGGGGTTTATCCCCCCTTGGGGAAACTGCCAAGAATGCTGACCGTAACGCCTGGCCCACAACACTTCTCCCTGCCGATTACAAATTACGATACCCACGTTCGGGCGGTAGCCATCATCGTCGATCACCGGACTACCTCGATAAGCTTAAAACTCAAAGATGCTCTGATTGTTTCACACTAGCAACAGGCGGTAAACCACTGCTTATCAGCCAGCCAAACCTGATAACTCTGGGATAACTCACAGATATTAGCAAAGTTATAAACACCCTAAGGGTCAGGCTCGACATTTTATTCACTTTTTCTGTGGATATAGGTGTGTAGAACTCAGGGGAAAAGCAGGTACAACTCATTTTAACGTAATCATACGACAAAAATATCTAAAAAAATAAGCTATTGATTTCAACAAAATAACAGGTTCCACACAGGTATTCATGGTACTAAAATGTGATCTAAATCCGTTTTGGATCTGCAATTGGCTAAAGATCCATCAATGTAGTTTTTATCCACAGATAATGAGGTAAAGTTATGCAAAAAAGGGGGAAACTCGCAAAAAAAGCGGTCGTCAAGGCTGTAAATTGAACCAGTGATCGTGATTTACTGAGGTTATCCAATAAATCTGTGGATAAATAGGTGTAAGATCCTGTTCATTATTGCTGTCAGCAGGTGTACAAGATAATCAAAGTAAAAGTTTTTCCTCCGTGGAAGGAAAGAAAACTTCCTTTAAATCATGCTATTATTCATTTCTGCTGCACTGAATAACAATACATATACCGTCACTTTTAATTCAGCTTGTTTTTTAACCTACTTTAGCAGGTTTCCACTAATGTCTGTTTATTCACTGCCACCGGCACCGCCCGTCGATGAACATCAACTTTTTCAACGTGCTCAGGCCTTGTCGGGTTTTACCCTAGGCGAGCTGGCAGCCCGTGCTCAATGGGTCATCCCGGCAGATTTAAAGCGAGTAAAAGGCTGGGTTGGCATGCTATTGGAGTTCTATCTGGGGGCCAGTGCTGGCAGTAAACCTGAACAAGACTTCGCTGATATCGGTATTGAGTTGAAAACTATTCCTATCAGCGCTCAGGGTAAACCATTGGAAACCACCTTCGTTTGCGTCGCTCCGCTGACCGGTAATAGCGGTATCACATGGGAAAGCAGCCATGTACGACATAAACTGGCCAGAGTCTTGTGGGTACCGGTCGAAGGGGAACGACAAATCCCCTTATCTGAGCGTAGAGTGGGTGCTCCCTTGCTGTGGAGCCCGAATGCAGAAGAAGAAGAGTTACTGCGTCGCGACTGGGAAGAGTTAATGGATCTTATCGTTCTGGGCAAAGTAGAAACGATCACTGCCCGTCATGGTGAGGTATTACAATTGCGCCCGAAAGCCGCTAATAGCCGTGCACTGACAGAAGCTATCGGCGAACACGGGCAACCTATCATGACCTTACCCCGTGGTTTTTACCTGAAAAAAACCTTTACCGGCCCAATGTTGGCCCGGCACTTTTTGCTTTAACAGATAAATCCTATTATTCCGATTAATGAATAAATGCGTATAATTATGTTTTTGTGTTTCCGTAAGGTCTAAAGCGCAATGTTTGAATGGATTGTCGATCCAAATGCCTGGTTGGCGCTAGGTACTCTGACTATTCTTGAGATTGTTCTCGGAATAGACAATATTATTTTCCTTTCGTTGGTGGTCGCAAAATTACCTAAAGCGCAACAAAACAAGGCCCGCCGTCTAGGTTTGGCAGGAGCCATGTTAATGCGCCTGGCCTTGCTGGCCTCAATTGCCTGGGTTATCCGTCTAACTCATCCCCTGTTTACGGTGATAGGTCACGATGTCTCCATGCGGGACTTGATCCTGTCACTGGGGGGGTTATTCCTGATTTGGAAAGCCAGTAAAGAAATTCATGAAACCATTGAGGGTAGTGATACTGAACACACCAGTAATGTCAGCTCTTTCTTCGCTGCCATCGTGCAAATTATGCTACTGGATATCATATTTAGCCTGGATTCGGTAATAACGGCAGTCGGGCTGTCGGATCATCTGTTTATTATGATGGCAGCTGTGGTTATCTCTGTGGGCGTGATGATGTTTGCCGCCAGGCCAATTGGCGAATTTGTTAATCGTCACCCATCAGTCAAAATGCTGGCACTGTCTTTTCTGATCCTGGTCGGCTTCACGCTGATGTTAGAAAGTGTCCAGATCCACATTCCAAAAGGCTACATTTACTTCGCCATGTTCTTCTCAATGGGGGTTGAAACCCTGAATTTGATGCGCGGAAAAAAAAACAAGCCTACTAATAAAAAAGCATAATGTTCTCGGGTGCGGTTCGCCACACCCATTTCCCGTTTTTTTCCACACTTTTGTCTTGTACGCTTCCCCCTGTCGCGCCGCTTGGTTATAGTCGGATAAGGCGGGTTTGACTTAGCCTGATAATTTCAGACATTAAGGAAGGTCGGCAATGCAATATCATCGTATCCCCCACAGTTCATTAGAAGTCAGTCTGCTGGGTCTGGGCACCATGACTTTTGGTGAACAAAATAGTGAAGCCGATGCCCATGCTCAACTGGATTATGCCGTTGCAGCCGGCATTAACTTGATCGATACCGCAGAAATGTATCCAGTCCCCCCAAGGCCAGAAACCCAAGGGTTAACTGAGCGATACATTGGTAGCTGGATAAAAGCACGCGGTAACCGAGACAAAATCATTTTAGCCAGCAAAGTCTCCGGGCCATCACGAGGTAGTGATCAACCGATCCGCCTTAATATGGCACTGGACCGGAAAAATATCCGCAGCGCGCTGGAAGATAGCCTCAGACGCCTCAATACTGATTATCTCGATATTTATCAATTACATTGGCCACAACGGGAAACTAACTGTTTTGGTAAATTAAGTTATCGCTACAGCGAACAAACCGCCGTGGTTACTTTGCTTGATACATTAGAAGCCCTGAACGAGCAAGTGCGAGCCGGTAAAATCCGTTATATCGGCGTATCAAATGAAACGCCCTGGGGCGTGATGCGTTATCTGCAACTGGCAGAAAAACATGACTTACCGCGCATTATCTCAATTCAAAATCCCTACAGCTTGCTTAACCGCAGTTTTGAAGTGGGTTTGGCCGAGATAAGCCAGCATGAAGGCGTTGAGCTGCTAGCTTATTCCAGTCTGGCATTCGGCACCCTAAGCGGCAAATACCTTAATGGCGCAAAACCTGCCACGGCCCGTAATACTTTATTCAGCCGTTTCACCCGTTATACTGGGCCACAAGCCGAATTAGCGGTCGCTGAGTATGTTGCACTGGCAAAACGCCACGGTCTGGATCCGGCGCAAATGGCACTGGCTTTCGTACGGCAACAACCCTTCGTTGCCAGCACACTGTTAGGTGCAACCACGTTGGAACAACTGAAAAGTAATATTGATAGCCAAAATGTCGTATTGAGCCAGGAAGTGCTAAATGCATTGGAAGAGATCCATACTCGCTTCACCTTCCCTGCACCTTAAGCTGCGCCAGGTCCAAATAGCCAATGCGGCCTCAGACGGCTGACGAACCCCGATGACTCGATGTTAGGCGGTGAGGATAGGCAGAAGAGTAAAGCGTCCGCGCCAGGGATGGGTTTACGGCGTCTTTACTGCCTACCTGTTCTCTCCGTGGTGAGCACGTTGTCATCAACCTCAGGCCGCAGATGCGGCCTGTTCAGTGATTCAATGATTCAATGATTAAACTGCTTTGCGCCGTAGTTGCCGCCACTGCCATGCCCACAGCAGAGCAATAGCCAGTGCGAATATCACGCCGAAGCCGACACCCACGGCTACCACCGGCGCACCCAGTTTTACCACCACCGAGTATAGCCCCAGCATCAACAGCATCGCGGTATTCTCACCCAGATTCTGCACTGCAATTGCATTCCCCGCCCCGACACTGTTTTTACCACGTTCTTGTAACAAGGCATTCAGCGGAACCACAAAGAAACCGCCTAAAACCCCGATAATAATCAACAGCAGATAAGCCATTGGCATACTGTGTTGCAGTGAGAAAATCGCCACCACCACACCAATCAGTACACCCGCAGGTAAACAACGTTTCACGGTTTTAAGTGTCACAAAGCGGGCCGCAGCACCCGCCCCAACCACAATCCCAATTGCCACCATGGCATTGAGTAGCGTCGGAGTGGCGTTATCGGTAATCCCCAATGCGACGGGTACCCACAGCACTAACAGGAAGCGCAGCGTTACCCCTGCGCCCCAAAATAGGCTGGTTCCCGCCAGTGAGAAACGGGTTTCACTATCACGCCATAGGATCTGACCCGCGGCGAAGAAGCTGCTGGTCATCGCCCAAGGACGCCATGAACTGCCCGAACGGGCGGCGGCTAAACGTGGGATAAATAAGTTGGCAATCACTGCAATGGCGTACACCAACGCACACAGACCTAACGCAGCAATTAAATGCCAGTCGGCCAGCACACCACCGGCAACTGAACCGATTAAAATAGCCGCAATGGTCGATGCCTCCATCATACCGTTCGCTTTAACCAACTGCTCGCCAGAGGTGATTTCACCCAGAATGCCATATTTAGCCGGCGAATAAGCCGCTGCGCCCACGCCCACCAGGCTGTAACCCAGAAACGGATTTAAACCAAAGCAGATAACCAGTGCGCCAGCCAATTTCAAGCCGTTAGCCACCATCATCACTCGCCCTTTGGCAAAACTGTCGGCAATCTGCCCGACAAATGGGGCCAAAATAATATAGGTCGCGACAAACGCCATTTGTAAAATTGGCTGGCTCCAGTCGGGGTATAGCTGCTGTTTAATTAATGCCAGCGTGGCAAACAACAAAGCGTTATCACCAAAGGCCGAGAAAAACTGAGCACAAAGTACCGCAACCATCCCTTTTGATAACAAAGGCTTATCTGTTAATTCTGGCTGACTCATAAGCTCATCTCCGGGTCTTGTGCCATTTTACTTAACGTAACAAAGTCAGGTTTACCGCTACCCAGCAGGGGCAAGGCTTTCACCAGCCGAATATCACGCGGCACGGCCAACTCTGGCACACCGCCCTCTCGTGCCACTTTAATCAAGCGTTCGCGGGTAATCTCACTGTCGGTGGTAAATAGCACCAAGGCTTCACCTTTAGCGCTATCAGCTTTAGTCGCCGCCGCATGTTGCCCTTCCGGTGAAATTAACAGTGCAAGCTGCTCGACACTTTCGAGTGATACCATTTCTCCGGCTAATTTGGCAAAACGCTTTATCCGCCCTTTGATGGTACAGAACCCTTGCTCATCAATGGCAACAATATCACCGGTGTCATACCAACCGGCCTCAAGCTCACCCTGTGCATTTTCAGCGGAGGGTTGCTCCAGTACACCCGGATCCTCTACCCGTAGATAGCCACACATAATATTAGGCCCACGTAATTGCAAACGCCCGCCTTGTTCTATACCTGGCACCTTGATCAACCGGGACTCCATTCCTGGCACAATGCGCCCTACGGTATTCACTTTCGCCGCCATAGGGACGTTTATAGCCACAACCGGGGCACATTCAGTGACGCCATATCCTTCCAGAATGCGAATGCCAAATTTATCCTGCCAAATCTGTTTAGTGCTATCGGCTAATTTTTCAGCGCCAGCGACCACATAACGCAAACGGGCAAAGTCATACGGATGGGCAAAACGGGCATAATTTCCGAGGAAGGTAGAAGTGCCGAATAACACGGTGCAGTTACGGTCATACACCAATTCGGGGACTACGCGATAATGCAGCGGATTCGGGTAAAGAAATATGCGGCTACCGGTCATCAACGGTGTGAATAATCCAACCGTCAGGCCAAAAGCATGAAATAACGGCAGTGATGACATAAAGCGATCTGCGGGGATAAAGTCAGCAATGGTGCGGATCTGTTCGACGTTTGCCAATATACTGGCATGTGAATGTACCACGCCTTTGGGATTACCTTCCGAGCCGGAGGTAAACAAAATCAAAGCACTATCGTCTGCCTGCTGTGGCACCATCGCCCGCAGTGGGCAACATAAATGGAATAAAATCCATAATTTATCCGCTAAGGTAACCGTGTCTTTTACATCTTCCAGATAGACCCAGTTTGCCTCAGTAACCTGTTCCGGCAAATGTGTCAGCTTGCCTTTTTCCAGAAACTGACGCGATGTGACGATAGTTTTCAATGACGCGGCAGTAATCGCACTCTTTAGCCCTTTGGCACCCGAAGTATAATTCAGTAGGGCCGGAATACGGCCACTTACAGAGGCACCCAAAATCGCCGCCGCCGTGATGGTGGCATTCGGTAGCAGCATCCCAATATGCTCACCCTGCACCGTAAAACGTTGCAGAATACGGCTGACGCCAAGGATTTTCTTCAGCAGAGTGTGATAACTGTCTTCTTTAAAAGAAATATCTTCGATGCAGGGTTTAAAACGCCCGTAACGAGCTTGTGCTGACAGCAACGCTTCAAACAGAGTTTGCCGTGGCACAATCGCCATACGTGCCGCCATCATAATGGCATGTAACTGTTCACCTGCCAGCACCCGGCGGTCGCGCGAGCGCGGAGCTTGTGGCATGGGTAACGTGGTCGCCGGTAACACATGAATGCTAATTTTTGGGAACCAGCGTACTTTCAGAACCCCCCCCGCGCGGCCAAAGCGACTAAATTCAGGGCCTTCCAAGCGGATCGGGACAACCGTAGCACCTGATTTGGCGGCAATAAATGCAGCACCATCATAGATTTTCATCAATGAACCGGTCACGGTGATACGCCCTTCAGGGAAGATCACTACCGGCCTGCCCTGTTCCACCATCCTGACCAAATGTTTGATTGCCATTGGTTTGGTAGGATCAAGGGCCACAAAATCGACATAAGGTTTCAACCAGCGCATATACCAGCTTTCAGTAACACTGGTATAGACAGCAAAAACCGGCTTGATCGGTAGAAACAGCGCTAACAAAGCACCATCAAGGAAAGAGACATGATTCGGCGTAATAATCAGTTTTTGATGGGTGAACTGGTCAGTGACACCATCAATGGTGACACGAAATAGCCAACGAAAAAGAGTGCGCAGCAAGCGATAAGCCATGTCTATTTCTCTATAACTCAATGAATAAGAAGGGGAGAGAATACTATAATAGTGACTTACATATCGTTAAGAGGAGGCTGATAATTGCGGCAAAGAGCAGAAATAAAAAAAAACCTACGCATCTGCGTAGGTCGGTGCAAATAAAAAACGGGCTTTTAATACACAGCGTATGTTGATTATTCACCAATTAATACCTCTGGGATGACTACTGTATCCGTTTCTGTGAGGCGACAGCCAGCATACAATCGCAACATTTACGCGCAAAGTGTAACCAGTAGTGCACATGGTCAGAAACGCGAAATAGGTTTGTAATTCATAGAAGTGCAGAGCCTATTAATACAGCGCGACTTCAACTAAACAACTCATCGCATTTGGGCCTTGGGTCAGGCGTGAGGTACCAATATCCAAAGTCAGCACATTGGGGTTACCAGATTGTTCTACTTTATGCTGCTTGCCACCAAAGCCGGGATCAAACCAGGCACCGGTTGCCATCAATACCACCCCACGGGTAACCCCGTCGGTGATACGAACCCCCGCCAAACAATTACCGCGTAAGTTGCTCACCTGAACCTGACTGCCCTCGGTAATTTCACGACTGAGAGCGTCTTGCGGATGCATATACAGCGTTTCACGGCCTGCGGTTTTATTGCCCTGCGCCAATGGCGCGGGATCAAGCTGGCTATGCAGACGATCCTCCGGTTGAATAGAGATAAGATGCAACGGCCACTGCTTAGCCTGCGGGGCACCCAACCATTCGACCGGCGGCTGCCATTCAGCGTGGGGGGCAAAATCGTCATACTGATAACGGGCAATCTTCTCACTGAATAACTCGATTTTGCCACTTGGGGTCTGAAGCGGATTAGCCTGTGGATCATCGCGGAAGCTATCAAAGAAGACGAACTCTTTCTGTGGTGCCGGTAAATCAACATGACCGCGTTGCCAGAAAGTATCAAAATCAGGCCACTCCACCCCGTGTGGGTGTTGTGCCACACCGCACTCTTGATAGATATGCCGGATCCACGCCATTTCATCACGATGCTCGGTAAAAGTATCGCGATAACCCAAGCGTTCAGCCAGATCGGCGAAGATATCAAAATCGTTACGAGCCTGATGTTGTGGCGCAATCGCCTGATGCATTGCCAAGACATAACGATCCCGTGACGACCCGCCAATATCATTACGTTCCAACGAGCTGGTTACCGGTAGCACGATATCGGCCATTTTAGCCGCCGGAGTCCACCAGATATCCTGCACAATGACGGTATCCGGTTTTTGCCACCCCTCCACTAGCCGATTCAATTGTTGATGATGGTGGAACGGATTCCCACCCGCCCAGTGCACCAGATGAATATCCGGATAGGTGTGGGTTTCCCCCTGAAACTGGTAAGACTGCCCCGGTTGCAGCAACATGTCACAAATCCGAGCCACCGGAATAGCCAGCCCTGACGGGTTTTTACCCACCGGCATACTGGGTCCAGGGGTGTCTATACGTGGATTACCGACACCATTCATGGAGCCATGACCAAATGAGAACCCCCCGCCTGGAAGCCCCACTTGCCCCAACATGGCTGATAACGCAATAACCATCCAATAAGGCTGTTCACCGCGATGTGCACGCTGTACCGAGTAGGAACAGGTCATAAAGCTACGCACACCGATAAGTTGCTGCGCCAATTTTGAAATTCTTGCCGCCGGAATACCGGTAATTTCACTGGCCCAGTCCGGTGTTTTAGCAATACCGTCACTCACCCCACGAATGTAATCAGCTAATTGCTCATAGCCCACACAATGGGTGGCAAGGAATGCTTCATCCTGGCCGTCAAAACGCTGGATTTCATAAGCCAGTGCCAGCATCAGCGCAACGTCGGTATTCGGGCGAATCGGTATCCATTCCGCATTAACAAAGGCCGGGCAGTCGTCGCGCATCGGGCTGATGTTAATCACCGGCGTACCTTTTTGTGCCAGTTTCTCCAGCCAGGGTTTTAATGAATGTTCAGCCGAACCACCGGAGGATACTTGGGCATTTTTCAGTGCCAGTCCACCAAACGCGATAAACAGCTCGCAATGCTCTACCACACTCGGCCATGACGTTACCCTGCCGGTGAGTGGGCTAAAAGTACCAATCACATAAGGGAGAAAGAACTGTGCTGAACCCCAACTGTAATTGCCCAGTTGATCAACACCGCCGCCGCCGCTGAAATAGAAACGTCGGACTAATGAGCGGGCATGATGTAAACGCCCGGCAGAAGACCAGCCATAGGAACCCGTAAACAGCCCGGAAGGGCCGTATCGGTCCCTGACCCGACGATTTTCTTCTGCGACCAGATCCAGCGCGACATCCCAGTCCACCTCAACAAAGTCTTCCCGCCCACGCAGAGTGCGATCACTTTTCTCCCGCTGCTGTAGCCATGAACGGCGTATTGCCGGTTTGCGGATACGTTTATCGGAATAAACCATCGGCGTGATGGATCCTAATAACGGTGAAGGGTTAGGATCATCGGCAAATGGCTCGCAGCGGATAAGTTTGCCATCTTCAACTACTGCGGTGTAAGCGCCCCAGTGGGCAAGCTGGGGGTAACGGGTGATGGACATGGCAATCTCAGGCAGTAAAATAGAACATAAAAATAACACTCACCCAGTCATAAAACCAAAGCACAATTTTGACTAACTATAATCATTTTGAACGAAGAGGTTATTGGCGAAAGCGCGAGCAGGCGGCGAAAACAACAGTTAATGCGCCTAATTTCCTTTTCTTTGGTTTTTTCTCACCAAGTTGCGATCATCCCCCCTTGCGGATGGCCCTGTTTTCCGCAAAACTGAGTGATGTAAGCGATTACCCTGAAAATATCTGGAAGAAAAATGGCCACTATTAAGGATGTAGCCAAGCTGGCGGGTGTTTCCGTCGCAACGGTATCTCGTGTTATCAATAATTCTCCTAAGGCCAGTGAAACATCACGTATGGCGGTATGTAACGCCATGGAACAGCTGCAATATCACCCAAATGCCAATGCCCGGGCGCTGGCTCAGCAATCCACCGAAACCGTGGGCATGATTGTTTCTGATGTATCCGATCCGTTCTTTGGTTCAATGGTCAAAGCAGTAGAGCAAGTCGCTTACGCCACCGGTAATTTCTTGCTGATTGGAAACGGTTACCATGACGCAGAGAGAGAGCGCCAGGCTATTGAACAGCTAATTCGCCATCGCTGTGCAGCACTAGTGGTTCACGCCAAAAAATTATCCGATGAAGAATTAACGTCATTAATGAAGCAAATTCCCGGAATGGTGTTGATTAACCGCACTCTGCCCGGTTTCGAAACCCGCTGTGTCGCATTAGATGATCGTTATGGTGCCTGGCTGGCAACCCGCCATCTCATTCAACAGGGTCATAAGCGGATAGCCATTATTTGCTCCAATCATCAGATTTCTGATGCTATTGATCGCCTGCAAGGCTATCTGGATGCACTAAAAGAATTTGATATTCCAGTGGATGACCGCTTAATTTCTTACGGTACGCCGGATGAAATAGGCGGCGAGCAAGCCATGACTGACCTGCTTGGTCGGGGTAAAAATTTCACCGCCGTCACCTGTTATAACGACTCCATGGCCGCTGGCGCATTGTCGGTTCTCAGTGATAACAGCATCGAAGTACCGCAAGAGATCTCACTGATCGGTTTTGATGATGTATTAATTTCCCGCTATCTGCGCCCTCGGTTAACCACGATCCGTTACCCGGTAGTGGCGATGGCAACACAAGCCGCCGAATTGGCACTGGCGCTGGCCAACAAAACCCCACTGCCAGAAATTACTAATATGTTCAGCCCGACGCTGGTGCGCCGCCACTCTGTCGCCAGCCCACAAACGCCAACAGATGACTGAGTGGTTCGCGGGTTGGTGACAAGGTGCCTGCACGGAGAGAACAGGCAGATGGTAAAGACGCCATCAGGCTCGAGCCGTGTCATCCCTGGCGCGGACGCTTTACTTTTCGGCCTATCCTCACCGCTTCAGATCGAGTCATAGGGGTTTGCCTACCGTGTCAAAACTAGATCTGTTCTAATGCAATCAGTTCTTCGATGGTTTGCCGACGGCGGATTAAACGTGGCTGTCCTTGCTCAAACAGCACTTCTGGCAATAGCGGGCGGCTGTTGTAGTTAGAAGACATCGACGCCCCATAAGCTCCGGTATCGTGGAACACCAGATAATCGCCTATCTGAGCCGCAGGCAAGGCTCGGGTTTCTAATCCCCCCCCCGCTTCTTGAGTGAATACGTCACCTGACTCGCACAGCGGGCCACCAACCACGGTCTCAATCAACGGCGCAGACGTGAGTGAGCGCCCATCAGCAGGCAGCAATGAAATATGGTGGTAACTGCCATACATTGCAGGCCGCATCAAATCGTTAAAACCGGCATCGACTAACACATAATGCCGACTGCCCATATTTTTAACTGCCCGCACTTGTGCCACTAACACCCCTGATTCTGCTACCAGGAAGCGGCCCGGCTCAATTTCAAGACTGACCGGATGGCCCAAATGCGCGGCAATTTGCTCGCGGGCTTTATTCCATAAGCCATAATAATGCTCGGTATCAATTTCATCGTCACCAACCTGATAAGGGATCGACAGCCCGCCGCCAGCAGAAATAGCGCTGATATCCTGCCCAAGAGTAATGACCTGTTGCACCATGGCATCACAGACTTGCTCCAAATGCTGATAATCAACACCCGAACCAATGTGCATATGAATGCCTATCAGCGTTAAACCGTATTGCTTAATTTTATTAATGGCTTGTGGCAAATCTTGATACCAGATGCCGTGTTTGCTGTTTTCACCGCCGGTATTGGTTTTTTGGCTGTGGCCATGGCCAAAACCCGGATTGACCCGCAACCAGACCGGGTGACCGGCTGCATGTTGCCCCAGTTGATCCAGCATATCGATGGAACCGGCATTAACCGGAATACCTAACTCCGTCACCCTTAATAAGGTTGCCTGATCCAGTAGATCCGCAGTAAACACAATTTCAGCTGGTTCTTGCCCCGGTTGAAAACCGGCATGTAAAGCGCGTTCAATCTCACCCAACGAGACTGAATCAACCTTGACCCCTTGCTCACGCATCAAGTGCAGAATATGAATATTCGAACAGGCTTTCTGAGCAAAGCGGATCACGTCAAAGTGCCGTAATTGATTGATACGTTGAGTAATAATTCCGCCATCATACACCCACACCGGGCAACCAAAACGTTCAGGCAGAGCAATCAGATTTTGAGCGGTCAGTGCCGATGAAGTATCGTGAAGTGAGCGTGGCATGGTTATTTCCTGGTAATTAAATTATCAATATGTTGGGCGAAAGAGAGTGATTTCGCTGATAGGTTATTATTAACCATCGAGGACTTGTTAGGAAAATATCTATTTACCCTCAGTCTATTCATTTATGATATGGGTTAGATTAAATCGTCGCCCGTTCAGGAGTGTTGTGATGCCCGCGATTTCCCTACGACAAATTGAGATTTTTCATGGTGTCATGACCACCGGTAACCTGACGGAAGCCGCCTTACTACTCCAGACATCACAACCCACGATCAGCCGTGAACTGGCGCGCTTTGAACAATTGATTCAATTAAAACTCTTTGATCGTGTGCGTGGCCGCCTTTACCCAACGGTACAAGGCTTGCGATTATTTGAAGAGGTTCAGCGCTCTTATTACGGCCTTGACCGTATCAGACAAGCCGCTGAGGGGATCCGCCAATTCCAACAGGCACAGTTGTCGATTGCCTGCCTGCCTGTGTTTTCTCAATCATTGCTACCTGCGGTGTGCAAACCCTTTATTGAAAGCTACCCGGAAGTCAGCTTGAGTGTTATCCCACAGGAATCACCGTTATTGGAAGAGTGGCTTTCGGCTCAGCGCCATGACCTTGGCCTGACCGAGAATACCCAGACCCCGGCAGGCACCTTGCGCCATGCACTGATGACCGTTAATGAAGTGTGTGTATTGCCTGGCGACCATCCATTGCGAGCAAAAGCGCTACTGACACCGCAAGATTTCCAAGGTGAGAATTTTATTAGCCTGTCAGTAACCGACAGTTATCGCCAGTTACTGGATAATCTGTTTAATGAACAAGGAATTAGCCGCAGGTTGGTGCTGGAAACGCACAGTGCAGCATCGGTATGCGCCATGGTGCGGGAGGGAGTGGGTGTATCAATCGTCAATCCACTTACGGCATTAGATTACATCAGTAAAGGTAATACCCAAGGCGTTTGCGTACGGCCATTTAGTGTCGAAATCCCTTTCACTATCAGCCTGATACAACCAATGCATCGTCCATCATCAACCTTGGTGGATACTTTTATCGAGCATTTGAAACAGCAGGCAATCACTTTCCAGCAGCGTCTGGATACCGTGATTGCCCAGCAATATTAAGTTATCCCTTCAGCTTTCACCTTACTGGCACGCGCACGGGAAAAGGTAAACAGACACAACAGCAATCCCATAACCGCCAGTGCGGCGGCGGCCAAGGGGACGGCTGTCAAACCTAGCCCACCAGCAATCACCACACCGCCAACCCATGCGCCCAAAGCATTGCCGACATTGAACGCCGCAATATTGAGCGTGGAGACCAGGTTAGGCGCTTTTTTGCCATGAGTGACCACGTTGATTTGCAATGCAGGCACTGCAGAGAATGCCGCCGCCGACCACAGGAACAGTGTCACTTCCGCCGCCAGTAAAGAATAACTGGTCCAACTGAATAGGGCAGAAAGCACCGCAATAAGCAGGAAAGTCATCGCCAGGCTGACGGATAAACGCCAGTCAGCCAGCCACCCTCCGACAATATTACCCAGTGTCAGCCCCACGCCCATCAACAATAACGTCCAACTGACACCATGTTCAGATACCTGCGTCACTTCTATCAGGATTGGCGCGATATAAGTAAAGAGGGAAAACATGGCGGCGGCAAAAAAGACCGTCATCAGCAAAGACAACCAGATACCGCCACCACGCAAGGCAGCAATTTCCTTACGTAACTCGGTAGGTGCCTCCTGCTGAGAGGAAGGTAATTTGCTGTAAAGCGCGGCCAGTGAGAACAAGCCGATGACTGAGACGACCCAAAATGTCGAGCGCCAGCCAAATGCCTGCCCCAGAGCGGTCCCCAATGGAACGCCGAGTACATTGGCCAGCGTTAGGCCAGTAAACATCAGCGCTACCGCTGAAGCCCGCCGATTTGGCGCGACCAGATTAGAGGCAACCACCGCACCAATGCCAAAAAAAGCACCGTGGCACAGCGCCGTAATCACTCTGGCCAACATCAGAAAATCATAGCTATATGCCAATGCGCACATGATATTACCGATGATAAAGATCACCATTAACAGTAATAATGTCTTTTTACGGGGTAATTTGGCGGTCAGTACCGCCATGATAGGTGCGCCAATAGCGACTCCCAGCGCATAACCACTGATTAACCAACCGGCAGTTGGGATCGAAATGTGCAAATCGCCCGCGACCTGAGGCAGCAACCCCATGATCACAAATTCGGTAGTACCAATCGCAAAAGCACACAGTGCCAATGCCAGTAGCGCAACAGGCATGATACACGCTCCCAGTCAGACAATATCTCGCCGCCATCAGTGACAGGCAAATCAAATTGTTGCCAGTAATAATGAATTAACCGGCAACATGTAGTTAGTAGCAGACTTATAGCAAGGCAGCAAATAAATAAATCCCGGTGAGTTGACTCATGTCAGTGATTCGGGTGAGTAAATACAGCTACAACGTCAAGTAGGCAGGGGGTTGGTAGCAAACCACTCCACCAGGAAATCCAACATGGTCCTCAATGTGGCTGGCATTTGCCGCCGTGAAGTATAGATACCGTAAATACCCATGGCTTGCGGTTGGTAATCAGGTAATAACTTTATGAGTTCACCGCTGGCAATATAAGGAGCGGCAGAATAGCTGGGCTGCAAAGTAATACCCGCTCCCTTTAAGGCTCCGCTCAGCAACACAACCGACTCATTGGCGCTCAAATTACCACTCACTGCGGTGGATGATTTAACGCCATGCTGGTCAAAATGCCACAAGCTTTTGCCAAAATAGGAATATGTCAGGCAATTGTGTACCGCCAAATCATGGGGTGCTTTCGGTATCCCCCTGACAGATAGATAGCTCGGTGAGGCACAGACGACTGAATGACAAGTCGATAACGGCCGAGCTATCAGGTTAGGGTCTAACTCATTAGTAATGCGTAATGCCAAATCAATACGCTCTGCTACCAGATTTATAGCCCGATTATTCATTTGTAAATCCACTGCGACCTGTGGATAACGGCTTAGATAATCGGTTACTGCAATCACCAATGCGCTCTGCCCCAGAGACTGAGAACAACTAATTCGGAGTAAACCCCGCAATTCGTCACTTCCCTGCCCCTCAACCACACCCATATCCTGAGCAAACTCAAGCATACGGCGACAGCGTTCGAGTGTGGCTTCTCCGGCATGGGTCAGACTCAATTTTCGAGTTGTCCGATGCAATAATCTCGCCCCTGCCCACTGCTCCATCTCCGCCAAATAGCGTGTCACCATTGCGCGCGACATCTCTAATGCTTCCGCAGCAGCAACCATACTACCTCGCTCAACAATCGCGACAAATACCTCAGCGGCAGTGACCCTATCCATGATTAGCTCGATTTAAGCAACAAATAATTGCTTATTATCGGGTTTTTCTATCGATATATGCAATCTATTATCTAACCCATACCCCAGTCACTCTCAGGAACTAACATGTCTAACAAATCGCTATTACAGATGAGCTTCGCCAGCCTGGTGATTTTATCTGCTGCATCAACAGCTAACGCGGCCGAGCCGCTGAAAATGGAAGTCTATAATCCAGGGGAAAAAAGCATCTTCCCAGTTTCTTCTGAAATTATTACTGGCAAGACTGAAGTTGTTTTGATTGATGCACAATTTCAACGCAATGATGCCGAAGCTCTGGTCAAGAAAATCCAGCAAAGTGGTAAGAAACTGACCACTATTTATATCAGCCAGGCAGATCCTGATTTCTATTTCGGCCTGGATGTCATCACCAAAGCGTTCCCACAAGCTAACGTGCTCGCAACACCGCAAACTATCGAAGAAATCGAGGCCACCAAAGACGGTAAAATAGCTTATTGGGGGCCGATTTTGAAAGAAAATGCACCAACTCGAGTGATTGTCCCACAACCGCTACTTGGCAAAAGTTTCACCATTGATGGGCAAACAATTAACATTGAAGGGCTCGATGGCCCATCCCCGGAGAAAACATTTGTCTGGATCCCATCATTGAAAGCGGTTGTGGGCGGTGTCGCTGTCTCTGGTAATATCCATTTATGGGTGGCTGATACTCAAACAGTTGAATCACGCCAGCACTGGCTGACAACATTGGAAAAGATTAAAGCATTAAAACCAGTGACAGTGGTTCCGGGGCATTATCTGGGTAACGCGCCACAAACATTGGCATCAGTTACCTTTACTCAAAATTATTTAACAACATTAAATGCAGAGATTCCTAAAGCCAAAGACGCTGCTGCACTGATTGCCGCCATGAAAAAACATTATCCAGAGCTGAAAGATGAATCCAGCTTAGAATTAAGTGCCAAGGTACTGAAAAAGGAAATGAAATGGCCGCAATAAAGTTACATTACATTTTCGATCCGTTATGTGGTTGGTGCTATGGCGCGGCATCACTGGTACAGACAGCGCAAAGCATTCCTGAGCTGACATTAATATTACACGGTGGCGGCATGATGTCCGGGTCCAATCGCCGCCAGATAGATAACCAATGGCGTGATTATGTTATGCCCCATGACAAACGGATTGCAGAGCTGAGCGGACAACATTTTGGTGACGCTTATTTTAATAATTTGTTGAATGACACCTCAGCAATTATGGACTCCACTCCCCCCATTACAGCTATTTTGGCGGCAGAAGAGCAGGCCAGGCGCGGAGCTGATATGCTTCATCGTATCCAACAAGCGCATTATATAGAAGGCCGCCGTATCGCAGATACTCAGGTATTAACTGAAATTGCTGCTGATATTGGCCTGAGCAGTGACGCGTTTATCCCCGCGTTCAAAACCGCCCAGACAATATCTGCCCAGCATATTGCTGAAAGCCGCGCTTTACTGGCTAATGTACATGGCCACGGCTTCCCGACATTCGTGCTGCAAAATAAACAGGGAAAGATGACCGTTTTGCCGATAAGTGAGTATTACGGTAACCCGACAGGTTGGGCCGAGAGACTAAAAGTCAGTATGGCGCGCTAAACATTAACAGAAACCTCCTACTAATACCTGCGGAGGTTTCTATTTATCAGCTCGAGTCAATAAACGCAAACTATCGACAGGATGCCCTTGAGATTGCTCTAAAAAAATAGTATTCCTATTTAATCTATAGAAAATAGGATGACTTATAGTATATGGCGTATTAAGAAAGTCATTTAGATACTTACTATCATCATTGTTTATTATTGAGAGCGCCAACACCTTGCCGGTGAAAATATTATTACTAACATCTAAAACACTAAAAACAATATCTCGCCTCGCCTTCACTCGGTGGCTAGCATCGTAAACATCAGCAGATGATTTTATTTCTCTCTCCATAATATTGATTCTTGAATAAACATGATAACTATTAGGCGAATGATTAAAACAACAATTCACCTCCCAATAACCTTCAATATCCTTCATTGGATGGATATAAGAATAGACTCGCCCGAAGCATATCCCAGGCTACCGGCTAAAAAAACGCTCACACAGATAATTAATATCATTTCTTTTCGCATATCAATTCTCCCTCCTGATATTTACAAGCAACATAACCACCACTCTTTATTTTTTTTAGAAAAACATAGGGTTCTTTCTGATAAGAAGATAAGAAGATAAGAAATCCTTATCGCGAACATCGTCCAAGCCTATTAATATTGGCGAATTTTTAATGTCTATTATTTTAATTTGATAACGACTCGAGGTAATTTGAAATGAAGTGAAAAAACAAATAAAAGAAATAACCAGTATAGCGACTTTATGAGGGGACTTAACAAACCCCAAACATGATGATATTATTTTAAATTTAATATCATCAATTAAATCACCCTCAGTAACTAACAGTTCTTGTAGTAAATTATTTGAAATAAAGTCGGGTTTAACACCAATACAATACCCTTTTTTGGGAATTGTCGTGACTAGCTCATGCTTCTTATCATCTAATGCATTACGCAAATTACTAATAGTTTGTGTGAGTGTATTATCTGTAACATAACTCCCCTCCCAGACTGCCTTTTCAAGGTCCTCACGAGAAAGAGATGATGGATAGTGGTGACACAGTAAAAACAACAGTTCTGATTCTTTATTTCTTATTTTAACCATACTGCCACCTTTATTAATCATTCTTTTTTTCGGAGTGAATATAATATCCCCAATCAGTATTTCATCCATTTGCCTGCTCATCCTTAAAATAATTCCACAAAGATAAACAGAAATAACACTGACTCACATTCACTCGCAAGTATCAATAAATTCAAAAACTACAGATTTCATGAAAAAATGAAATTATATATAGAAAAAATAGTTACATATAAAAGTCTATCAATAAATATCAATCACTAACAAAAAATATCCATTATCACATCATTAGTATTGAGGTATGCTTTAACAGCTCTAAAAACCGTAAAATAAATCACTGCAATATATTACCCAAGAATTTATTAGCGGAGTTTAAATGGAAAACAAAACTATAAAATTCACAATATTACTCATGGAATTGTACGTATCAACTGTTTTAGCTGATAAAGCACAAGTCTGCTTCTTTGAAGATGATAGATACCACGGTAACTATTTTTGTGTCATAGCGGGCAAAAGTGAAATAAATATATCTCCAAGCATGAATGATAAAATATCATCAATAAAGGTACCCTTTGGCATGGAGGTCATCGTATATAAAGATAATAATTTCTCAGGAACTGAAACCAAGCTAACTGATAATATAGACAAAGAAGAGTTAACCAAGCTAAACCTTCATGATGAAATTAGTTCTTTCAAGGTTACGCCTGCAAGTTGTTTTTATTCACTGTCTGATTTTAGCGGTGAGTCTATTTGCTTATCGACGGGGAAAAGCTTAGATATTTATAATGAAAATAAAAATAGAATTTTGCAAAGGAGACCGGTACTTCCCGTATTAAATGACAATATAGATTCTATAGAAATTCCTGAAAAAACACAGGTAAAAATATACTCGAATGATAGCTTTAAAAATGAGTCTTACGAACTCATTGAGAGTATAAATTATGATGATCTTCTCAGTATAGGAATGAATGAAAGGATCAGTAGTATAAGAACACGCGAGTGGGCTGGCCTGAGCTGTAATTTAGACTGTGTTATCTTAGATAAACACAATCTCGACCTGGCAGAGATTTTTTCTGAAAGCTGGCATGATAGCCATCTTCCAAACAAACAGCTACTTCTCAGTTTTAATAAAAATGGCCATAGGGAAAATTTTGATATTAACATATCAAAAAACATAAGAGTATCGAAAGAAAAAAATGTAATAATCATCAACAATACAGATACAAACAGTGCTTTCCTATTTTATTCAAGTTACATAGCAGATACATTTTCTTTATTACTGCAAATAAAAGACTATCAACTTCAAATCATGTATCTAGAAACACTGAAAAATAAACTCATTAAATCATCTCCACTAATTTCATATGAATTTGATTTTGAAGAAAATAATTTATTAAAAATTAAAAACCTAAAGAATCAACAGCCATTAATTATGAAAAAAGCCGTTGCCATCGCCGACAATGGTCAGCGCTGGTCTAAACGAGATGGATTAGGCCAACTATTTTGTTGGTCAAACCCGCTGTTTAATGTGTATAATTATATTATACAAGGCCGCTGCAACCAGTTAGATAATATAGTCTATAATATTACTAAATACTTACAGGAAAATTATACTGGCAAATCATTACATATTGCAGGTGAAGCGTCCCCCCTTTCCCCAGTAGATATTTCTGAGGTACAGCAAGATACTGATTCCAAACTCACACTTACCTATATTAATAGTAGTCTCAATAAACACTCTATCTCTTTACCCGCTACAGCCAAAGCATGTCGAGTTTCTCTGTATCCACTGCTATCAGTACGACAAATTAGGCAGATACGTCCATCTTGTGTTACATGGACATTGGATGTACTAACTGATTTTACATTACTTTTTGGCCATAATCTTGACAGATGGAATAGTGATTACTTTGGGCAAGTTATTGAATCTATAATTAAAAATGGCAATACGGGCAGTGACATAACAGACATGGAAGTTGAAAAACGTTTCATTAATAGTGTTAAGATTCAATTATTTCACCAAGAGCCGTCAGCAGTTAATGAACATTTAAAATCAGCATTTGATTATGCCCAACTAAGCTATACCAATTATATAACCCGCAATGATAGTGAATCAGCTACGCTAGCTCCACAGGCTGTAGAGCAACTGCAACTGGGTATCTATGAATTAGATCTTATAAATTATATACACCAGGAAACAATACCTCGAATTTATGAACAAGGTCACTGGGTTCTGCATCCTGAATTAACATTTGAAGTAGAGATTTTTGAAATACCGATCACAACTGAAGAGCACTCAGGAACAGAGTCAACAACAGTTCCACGGCAAAATGAAGGTCTGCGTCAAAACATCATGCGTGTTGCCAGCCAATGGACAGAACAATATGAATCCAGTCAAATTCCTGCTGAGTCAAGTACTGAAACAATAGATAAATACAATAAGCTTGTGCATGCTGGACGGGTTGTTACCGGGATAATTCAACGACGATTACAGATTCGTCGTGGAGGAGAGATCTTTGTTGTTGTAAAATTACTCGGTGAAGTAATTACAATAGCACTCGCTGATAGCTTTCTCAGTGGGCATGATATTGAACTTGTGGCTACCGCTACCAATCCGCGGTATGTGCTGACACCTGATGCAGATAATACAGTCAGAGAAGGTGGGACTGTCGCAACCCGATATTTAGCCAATTATTTAAAACAAAAAGGAGCCAGAGCTCTCATTGCTGAAGTTATTTCACATCCATCAGCACGCGTGAAACAAAAAGTGGGGTTTAATTTTAAAGAGGAGTTTTGACCTATAGTAATATAATAAAACCACAAAAAACAGTATGTAATGAAATTTATAATATCATTAAAAAACACTATACAAAACATGAGTCATTGTATTTAAAATAGCCAAGAGGGAATATGGGAAAGGTAAATATCAAGCTGGCAATATTTCTTACACCAATAATTTTCGGATGCCAATCACATAACAATGATGAACAATCTCAAAAAAATAAAGTAAAACAAATAACTGCATTGACCTCTGGAATACGTTATCTAAATGAAATATGTGGTATGGAAAACTTACCAGATGAAAATAAAATAATTAAAAAGGCAATAGAAATAATGGGAAGTAATGAAATAGATAAGTCACAGCATAAAAATGCGTCACTTTCGGAACTGACTGAAATAAGATATAAAAAACTGAGATCTGACGGTATAGATAATAATTATAAATGCAAGGAACTGAGTCAGATTTTAAATATATTTATAGTGAAAGTAGATTAGTAATATACTCGCCCATAAACAGATAACCCCCTCCAGCCAAAGCAATGTACGGGCCAAAGGCAATGTATCTTATCTCCTTTTTAGATAAACGAGAAATAGCGATGGAGATAATGATACCCAAACTAGAAGATAGCAATATCAATATCGGTATTGCAGATACACCAAACCAAGCGCCCAGGGCTGCCATTAACTTAAAATCACCCTGCCCCATTCCCTCAATACCCTTGATGAATTTAAACAACCAAGAAGGTAGCCAAAGAAAAATATAACCGACGGTAGCACCTAGCACAGCAAAAGATAAAGAACAAAAGGTATGGTTTATATTAATGATCAGACCTAGCCATAACAATGGTAATGTAATGCAATCAGGGAGAAGATAGCAATCAAGATCAATAAAAGATAATGTAATTAGCGACCAAATTAAAAAAAGACTAATAACTGCTAAATAATCACTTTTAGAACAAAGCACAACTATCAGAGTTAAAAAAGCAGTCAATAGCTCTACAATTAAATAGCGAGGGTTAATCTTTTTATTACAACATTTTGTTATGCCTCGTAAAAATAACCAACCAAAAATGGGTATATTGTATTTTACCGGTAAAGGACTATAACAACCTGGACAAAATGACTTGGGTAAACATAAATTAAATTTATTTTTAAATATATCATTTACAGCACAAGGACTACTGACAGTGTTTTTCAATACTGACCTGGAAAGCATAATAGGCAGGCGGTAAATAATAACATTCAAAAAACTCCCCACACAAACACCGATAACAATATAAATAAAAACAGATAGATACATCATTATTTTACTCTATCCTCTTAGCCAGTTTATTGAGTGAAATAATAGCCCCAATAATATAATCACCATTTTCATTGACTTTTTTATGTATTTTTACATGACTAACCTCAACTTTTTCATAGTAATAAAGAATTAGTAATAAATTCAACACATCAGACAGTTGTGCATTATCAATATTTATTGACAGGGAATTATGTTCCAATAAGGAAACCTGATATGTAATACCTTCCTTATCGAGAATATCAACTATATGTGTATAAAACATATTACTAGAATAATTAACATACTGTGAAATGTTATTTTTTTTCATTTTAAGATCCTTAGCCACAGAAGAATAATACACAATATCACTCTTTAATGAGTGATATTTTTTTGATAAATTTTTACTTTCCCATGACAAGATAACAATATAGAAAATAATAATTATTAATATGAAAAAAGGAAGGGTAAGTTTAGGTATTCTAACAAAGTAGACACCAGGGATAAGTTTCCAACTCATGGTATAAATTTAAAAACAATATCGTGTGTCCCATCATCATTAGAGGATATAGATATATTAAAACGCTTAAGTTTCTCATCTCCCCCCTCTAACACTTTATCTTTAACTCCGCTGCCTATAGTTACTGTATTAAAGGAAATGGTCTGCTGATCTCGCTCAAAATAGATATTATTTACATCAATATCCATATCCATATCCATATCCATATCCATATCACTAAAAATATGGCCTGATGAATACAACAAACTAAAAAAATCAGGCTCAAGTGATTTTACATTATAATTAGAAACATATTCAATAAAATCACTTTCTTTATTTAAATGATCTTTATTTTCGGGGGCAAAGTTATTATAGAATCCTTGCGACACATGATTTAACACATCAATATCCTTTTCTATTTTATATTTATCAAACAAATAATTCAAACATATTACAGTAGATAATATCAGACAAAGACAGATGACTCTGAAAATATAATTGTTATCAACTAGAATGACCTTATGGTGATTATACTTACCACTAAGAAAATTGACATCACTACCTTCAATGTTTTTAGCCATAATTCGAAGTACTTCGCAATATTTTGTGGTTGGCCATGGCCAACTTATCTTTTTATTATTAGAAGAAATAAATGTATTCATAGAAGATGAAAAAAAACCTGATGAATATATTTTTTCTAATATATTCTCACTAACAGAAAAGCCAGACATTTCATTTTTTCTGATTAACCATTCGTTATTAAGTTTGAATGCAGACCATTTTCCATCGCTAAAAGGTAGTGTTAATACATCGGGCATCATAACTTCCGCGTAAATATTAGCCCTCGTTAACCACCCTAGCCAAAGGTTCATCAACTCGCATTCAACAGCGGCTATGTAGCAAAAATCACCATCGCATTTCAAATTAATGATGTGGAAATTATCAATATTACCAAAAATTGTCTTCTCAATTAAGAATTCAATGGTTTTAATATTCTTTTTTATCTTTATATTTTTGACATCAAGTCTACGAAAAATAATATGGTTTGCTGATACCAATACTTTAACCTTGTAATTAAAGTATATTGAAATATTTTTTAGTTCCGTATGATTTTCTAGCTTACCATATTTACTATTATTACCATCATGCATTATCATATACCAGTAAATAGGGTCACTTACATAACTTCCCAGTCGAATGAGAAGCATTCCTTGAGAGACATCCCTATTCATTATATTTATCATTAATTTCATACCTCCGTCGTAGTACAGTAACTTTTTTCTGTTTAATATGAAAATAAGTCGTCAATTGATAATACGCATCTTTATTTTTCAACCAAAGTACTGATGAAATAAAATATTCATCTAGCGAAAACCTTGACATAACTATTTCTTTTACTTTGCGCACATCACTTATTTCTATAACCGCATTATTTAACATGCAATCAAGGAAAGTGGGTACACTGTCCCAGCCATTATCAGGTTTAGATCGAATAGTTTTGATAATATCTTTTTCATTAATTATATTCATGAACATCGCCTGAACTAGCTTACTATGACCAGTTTCTAACATGTTTATGTTTATTAATAATGAGTTGTCATTTCTAATACAAAGTAATGGCGCTATTTGTAAAAAAAAATCCTTGTCGATATCAGATATCGTATCGATTAACACCTCAAACAAATGGTCTTTTTTTAAAATAAACATTGGATTACTATTTTCTTGGTCATTAACACCCTCACTTAATTTTAGTTTAAAATAATATCTTATTTTTTCTATGACATCATTAAATTCCGGGGTCACAATACTACTTTCACTCAGTAAATTTTTAAAAACCTCCCATGAATATACATTTCCCCCCTCATCACTAATTAGATACTCTTTAAGAGTATTAATATTAAAACAGTTCGTTTTATCAATTAACTTATAATAAAAACCTCTGTTATTTACATTAACTAATTGTGAGTATTCTCGCATCCCTGTAGCTATACTTTCCGAATAGGTATTACTCGGTGGTATTTCAAACATCTCAGCTAACAGTACTGTTTCACTGCCTAATAACAGCCATTTTTCTAATTTTATTTTTTTATTACTTTCTGAAAGAGAATACATTTTAGACCAATGGTAATGCGATGTAGTAACCATTCCACTCATTAACAGTAGAATACAGAGTACTAATAATAAAGCGATCCCTCTCTGCCTCATTAACTTTATCTCAATTTTAGAGTGCCATTATTTAAAAATAATCACTCGCCGCACTATGCCAATGTCTTCCAATTCAATAATCATCTCAATCCCTTGCGGTGGAAAAACATTTTCATTCCATATAGTTAGCCACGTACCCTGGTGATATATACGCATACGGAATGCTATAACACCATTAAGAATTTTTGAAATATTCAATTGTTGTTTATCGCTATTTTCAGATACTACATAAGACAATCTTTCTAAGCTTTTATTTTTCAACCTATAACCAACATTTTTTGATTGATAGTAAAAAGGGAAATCGTCACTAATACTTTCATTACATAATAAATAAAAACCAACACCATCACTTTCCAATAGTTTTGGACCCATATTAAAACAAACCTTAGAGGCATTGGTTAATAATGACTCTGGGTATGTTAATACATTAGAAATATCGTATTCTAGTATACTAATCGCTTTTTGTAATGAATTAATTATGTTGAATTTATTATTAACTGTAGCACTCCCTTTAGCAACAAGCATCAGAGTTTGATAAATAGCCAAGCTCATCACAGTAAAAATAATAACAGCAAGTAACATTTCCAACAAAGTAAAACCATTGAATCTGCGATTACTCATTGATAGCACGATATCCTTCAAGCATAAAATCGGGAGTGGTATTACTTTCTTGGCTGCGAACCTCTACAATAATTTTATTTACGTTTTCATTCTGAAGCTTTATCTCTTTATATTGCCAATACCATACTTTATTCATCATGATTTCCTGCCCTTTTAGCCAATTATCTGTTTGTTTAATTTTTACTAATTTCATTTCAGCTAAAACGTTATCAGCAACCCAGGATGAGACTATTTTATTTTCCAAAACCTTGCTCCATATTAACTTCTCATTAATTACCTTCATAATCCCAATGCCAACAATAGAAAAAATCGCTAATGAAACCATAACTTCCAATAATGAAAAACCCATATAATTACGCAAGTTATCGCCTATTTTTCGGTGTGTAATTTAATATGGCTGCAAAATATCACACTATGTTTTTACTTATCATTAATTTAACCAATTACCAATATCATCCTCAGTTTCCAGAACTCTATCTGGCCCGGCCGAAAATATATCTATTTCTCCATACCTTCCCGGATTATTCATCTGATAAGAACTTCCCCATGGATCTTGTGGTAATCTACGAATATATCCATATTGGGGATAGATTTTGGGGATAGGTAACAATATTGGTTTAATAATCAATGCGTTAATTCCTTGTAACTCTGTGGGATAAGCGCCATTATCCAGTTTATACATCTCTAATGCATTTTCCAGAGAGGCAATATCGCTTAATGTCTTTTGTTTATCCGCTCTATTTTTATTGGACATCAAACTGGGTACGGTTAAACTTGCCAGAAGGCCTAATATAACGATCACCACCATAATTTCTAATAAAGTAAATCCACCTGTTTTAATATTACTCATAAATATCCTTATAAAGCATCACATAATTAAACTATTAACTTGCAATATTGGTTGGAATGTAGCCAAAACAATAAAAAGGATAAATGTAGCCATGAAAACCATGATTATTGGTTCCAATAAGGTTATAAATATATTTATCTGAATAATTAGCTCATCCTCTTGAATAACAGTAGCCTTTTCCAACATGATTTCCAGTTTCCCACTACGCTCACCTGATGAAATTATATGTAATATGATAGGAGGGAACACTCGGCTAAGGGCCAATGAAGAGGTTAGATCACCACCTTCACTAACTAATTTGCTTGAATTTATCAGCTGTTTTTTAATATATAAGTTAGTTAATACAGCATTACTTATTTTCATTGCCTGTATTAAGCTAATACCATTAGACGTTAAAATAGTCAGAGTTCTTAAATAGCGCGATATGTTTAATCTAAAAATTGCTTTTCCTAACATTGGTAATTTCAAATAATGACAATCCAAAAACTCCTTTACACTTTTTATCTTTAAAAATTTAGTCAACCCGACCCAACCTATAATAATTATCGAAATTATCAGGAAGGTGTTATTATTCATACAATGACTTATATTCATTAAAATTCTGGTTGATACTGGGAGTGCATTAATATCGAAAGAAAATTGTTCTATTATGTTTGGAATCACTATAGATAATAGTATAACTATGACACCTATAGATATAAAAATTAAAACGGTAGGGTATATGAGCGCCTGTACTACTTTCTTTTGCAAACGCTGTGTTTGTTCAATATGATCAGCAAGCCGAGACAGCACCATTCCTAAATGACCTGATAACTCACCCGCAGCGATCATCGACCTATATAATGAATTAAAAATCGTCGAAAAATATGATAGCGAATCTGAGAAAGAATAGCCTTCAGTTATTTTCTTCCTAACATCATGAATCACACGATTGATATTGCTTTTCTTGTTTTGTCTCTCAATTATCTCTAGAGACTCATCTAAAGGTATTGCCGCATTGACTAATGTAGACATTTGCCTGGTAACTAATACCAAATCGTTGCTATTAACTATTTTAAAACTCCTTATTATTTTTATGATATTATTTACTTTATGAGTTTTTATTTTTAATATCTTCATTTTCCTTTGGTAAAGAATATGTCTGGCCGCTACAATATTTTCAGCATTAACATTTCCTGTTACTTTAATCCCATGATCATTAATAGCTACATATTTAAATACACTCATGCTGATCCTCTAAGCTTATCGTGATGACTTCCTCGATCGTTGTTAAACCAGCGATAACTTTATCTATACCATCTTGTTCAATGCTACGTATCTTCCCTTGAGCCAACTTGCCTAAATAGAATTCGCTATCTCCTTTATAAATCCCTTCTCGCAGTTGATTATCTACTATCAGGAGCTCATGTAATGCTATTCTACCGCGGTAACCTGTGGCATTGCATTGACTACACCCCATAGCGGAGTATCCATATTTTTTCGCCACCATCTGATAATGAGCACCTAGATTTTGTAGTGCCTCAGGTGTCAATAAATAGGTCTGTCGGCACTCAATGCATAATTTTCTAACCAAGCGCTGAGACAAAACAGCCAATAATGAACTTGATAACATAAATGGTTCAACCCCCATATCTTTGAGCCTGGTGACTGCACCTACAGCACTGTTAGCATGTAATGTTGATAAAACTAAGTGGCCAGTTAACGAGGCTTGCACTGCTATTTGGGCTGTTTCCACATCCCGTATTTCACCAATAAGAATGACATCTGGATCTTGTCTCAGTATTGCTCTTAAGCTACGGGCGAAAGTCATCCCAATCTTTGAATTTACCTGTGTCTGAGAAATCCCATCTATATCAAATTCAATAGGATCCTCTACCGTCATAATATTACGTTTATGCGAGTCGATTCCCATTAAGGCCGCGTAGAGCGTTGTGCTTTTTCCTGCTCCGGTAGGGCCGACAATCAAGACGATGCCGTGTGGCTTAAGCACGAGTGTTTTCATTGAGCTACAATTTGTTTGTGACATTCCTAAAGATTGTAGATCTAATTTAATGCTACTCTTATCCAGCAGACGCATAACTACACGCTCACCATGATTTGACGGTAGAACCGAAACCCGTACATCTAAAGCCCGCCCTGCTAAATTCAACGTAATTCGACCATCCTGTGGAATACGTTTTTCTGCAATATCTAGTTTAGCCATAACCTTAATGCGTGAAATCAATAATAACGCCACACTGCGTTGCAACTCTAGTATATTCCGTAATACACCATCAATACGAAATCTTATAATCAGTTTTTTATCAAACGATTCTATATGAATATCTGAAGCCAACTCTTTAATTGCTTCAGCTAAAACTGTATTAATCAATCTAATTACTGGGGCCTCATTATCAGTGTCTAATAAGTCCTCATCACTCGGTAATTCACCTGTAAATTGATAAACAGCCATTTCATTACTTATGGCATTCATTATTTTATATGATTGTGTTGAACTATTCTGGTATACAGTAGATAGGTTATTATCAAACTCATCATCAGTAACAAAATCAATTCCCACTGGTTGATTAGCTATTCTATTGCCTTCAAGTATTGCTTCAAGAGAAGCTGAATAACGGCAAATAATTCGATAGCCAGAATCTGCTGGTAATAAAATAACACCATTATCTCTTGACCAGCTAAAAGTTAAGGGTAGTGACTCATTTCCATCTTGAATCATAATTTTATCCCTACTGCATTATAAAAACTCATCACATCTTTTTTAATATTATTAAATTCATCATAATTAATTGTGTTCACCATCACTTCATGTGAGAATTCATTAAATCCACCGATGACCTCTTTACTTATATTGCTTTTATTATACTCAGTGTACTTCTCTGCTGTTGCTAAGCTATATTCATCGGTATCCCTGAGTATTGTTGGCTTAATAAATAAAATCAGATTACTTCTTTCAATTTTCTCCTTACTTTGCCTGAATAAACCACCTATAAATGGTATACTTCCTAATATCGGAACTTTATTTATTGTTTTATTCACTTTCTTATCTAATAATCCACCAACAACAACGGTTTCACCACTTTTTACCAATACTGCATTATTAACAACTCTTTTGTTAAAAACTGAACCTAAGCTATTGGCATTAACATCAGAAGCCTCCGCAACACTTGATACCTCCTGCCTTATTTCAAGCAGAACTGAATCCCCTTGATTTATCTGTGGTTTTACTTTCAGCATGACACCAATATTTTGCCTTGATATAGCGTTATATACCTTATCTGTAGCCGTTGTTTGCGTCGATGTCAGTACTGGAACCTCCTGACCCACATTGAATTCAGCTTCCATATTATCCAAGGTGACAATACTTGGTGTGGCAAGAATATTATTATTTGAATTGGTAGCCAGTGCAGTAAATAGGCCACTCCAATTCCCTTTATAAAAACCAGTGGTTAATCCCGCGATAACCATGGGCAAAGACTGCCCACTACTGTCTCTTGCACTGCCTGAATTCTGGAGAAAATTGACTCCGCCATAGGTGCTATTAGCCCATTGAATACCAAGATTCAGCCCTTCACCATTTTGAGTTTCAACAATGATGGCCTCAACTAATACCTGGGCACGTCTAACATCCAATTTTTCAATAACCTGTCCGAGTTCTTTCATCATCTTTGGATCTGCTGTAATAACTAAAGCATTAGTCTGGTCATATGCTTTAATAGCAACATTTCTATTCTGATTTTTACTCGATAGATTTATCTTTTTGTCACTAGATTTCCCCTGACTTACTCCATTTAGCACATCCAATAGCTTTGATGCTTGGGCATATTTCATATAAATAACTTTCGTTGTGCCATCGCTATTTTCTTGATAGTCAAGATTCTTTATCATTTTTATGGCTTTTTCTCTAATGTGGCTATCACCGCTTATTAATACTGAGTTGGTTCTATCATCAGCAATAATTTTCCCTGTATTAAATGACTCTTGTTTGCCAGAATTTATTGGATTTATCACTTCACTTACCAGTTTCGTCACATTACTTGCAACTGCATGGCTCAGTTTATAGCGTTCAATATCTGTATCTCCGGCTTGGTCTAATATATTTACAATTGAATATAAGCGATTAACCACAGCAGCACGCCCCGTAATTAATATAATATTTGACGGTTCATAATGGATAATACTTCCGAATTCAGAATTATCATTTAACTGCCGTAGTAATGGAGCCAGGTTCTTAGCTGAAATATATTTAAGAGTAAATATTCTATTGATAAACTCATCACCATTAGTTTCTTCAGAATTCTTTAATATAGGAATAACTGAACCTTTAGCACGCTTCGATGGTATTACCTTTAAGATATTGTTGGGCATTTCTACCACTGTATATCCATAAACATCCAGGACATTAAGGAAAAACTGATAGTATTTATCTTCATCCAATAACTCATAACTCCGGACACTGACTAAACCCTTAACTTTAGGATCTATTATTATAGTTTTATTTATATTCTTACTGACTGTATTGATAAACTCTTTTATATCTGCATCGATGAAGGAGACTGAGAAAGTAGCACTATTTACCTCTATGGAAAAAAATATAATTAATGTTATTATTTTTACTTTTATTAACCTTACAATGGTGCATTTTAAAATAAACTTAGTCAGCCTGAGATAAAAACCCCATGTATAAATATTGCAGTACATAGATACTCCCCTTCCGTCATAATTCAGGGTGTGTTTATCATTATATATTCAATGAGTAATAAGACTCGTTTTCATTGATTATGATCCTATCTATAAGTATTTTAATTATAGTAACAGCACTCTTATTTACCGCTACTCTATCGTTAATAAAATATGTTTTCTGCATCCCATCAAATTCCAGTATTACGATAGATTTAGATTCTCCCGCATGTTTAAGCACTCCAACCAGTTTCAATTTCCCGGTATAAATCGGCGCATTAATAACATCGTTAATAGTTTTAATTTTTTTATTTATTTGGTTATCGCTGGTTTTTTCTCTAAAAATAATAAACTGTTTTATTTCCTCTATCATTTTAATTCTATCATTTAAACTGTCATCATCTCCGCTGTAACCTTCATATAATATTGGAATAGGCGCTTCCGACTTATTTACCATTGAATAAAATGCAATATAGAGTTGATATAGAATCAATGAAGTTATAAATAATAATAGTAAATCTTTTTTACTATTCATCAATTTTCGGCAGGGTGTTATTATTATCCTATTAAACAATGATAACACCCTTACCTCTCATTCATAATGAAAAATTATTGCCTATTCTTAATAACCAACAAATCTATCACCCATCGTATTTGACACCATGGAGTTCAATATTCCAGAATCAAGCCTAAGACCATATCTGTTTATAGTTTTAACAATGCCATCGGGTATGCCTGCACTTTTTAAATGCGCTCTAAATTTATGTACCAACTGGTGATAGTTATTATCAGAGATACTTTTATGGTTTTCATACCATACAACCTTGATAATATCTTGCTTACGGTTTACATCATTAAATAAACACATGACCAATCTCTTTTGCTTTTCATTAATATCAATAGTCAGTTTTTTAGTATGAAAATGAATCTTATTCATACAGCAATCCAGTGATATCTCTTTTTCATAATCAATCACCCCTTTTCCATTAATATCAATAAACTTGCTACCGGAAACAACAGAGACTGTATCAACATACATAAAAAACCCCTTAAATACATTCACTCAGTTAATAACAACCAATCACACTATTAATGTGATAAGAGAATAAGTGATTATTATTGATTTCATTTGATGAATAAACAAATTAAATTATATATTTTAATTATATTTAACAACTAATTTATGCATAAAACACTATCATTAATAAATAAAATGACCCGATCATAATTAGTCAAGATAATAGCAACGCGTAATGTTTTATTTAAATACATAACATACAATAATAACTATAAATCCATATCATTAACATTCTTATTTTGAATGTTTAAGGCTTATTTCATTAATTTAGAAAGTCATATGTAATCACTGAGGTTAAAATACAATAATGATGAAAAAATTCAAGGGATAAATATTATTTAATAATATCGACTCAAGTTATTCACTAAAGAAACAAAATAATAACATATATATGTACTATCTTTACAGTTATCCATAGCTTAATTTTATTAGTTTATATAAACCATATAGTACACCGCTAAATTTTAATCATCATAGACATATAGACTCTATTTGTGACAAACATATTACAACGCTGCCTTTACTCATATAACCACAAATATCATCTTCCGCCAAGGATCGGCGAGCAATAAAAAAAATAAAAGGCAGGTTAATTTAACAGTATCGGAGGAAGTCATCGTGGATATTCCCCTCGGTATTACTCAAGGGGAGGGGAATAGGATAAAACTGTAGGTGTTACATAAAGAACTCGACTACACCATCATTTAGATTGTACATACTACCCACTATTTTTACTTTCCCTTCTTGTTCTAGATTTCTGATTATTTCACTATTTTTACGTATCTCATCAATAGTGTGCTTCACATTATTTTTCGCTACTGCATCGACATATTTTTCATTTTTACTGCTTTTTTCACCATCAAATTGGGTCGACTCGATTGCTGGCTTAATTTTATTGAGAAGGCCAGTTAGATTTCCAAGTTCAACGTTATCGATCGCACCTTGAATTGCACCACAAGCTGTATGCCCCATCACTAAGATAACTTTAGCGCCCGCAGCCGCACAAGCAAACTCCAGGCTACCTAATAAATCATCATTAGCGATGTTACCTGCAATTCTGGCATTGAATGTTTCACCGATGCCTGTATCCAAAATAATTTCTGCTGGGGCGCGGGAATCAATACAACTCAAAATGACAGCTGCGGGGAACTGCCCTTCTGCACTGCCACGTTTTTGTGCAAGATAATCGTGCTGTTGCATGTTACCGGAAACAAACCGTTTATTACCCTGTTGTAAACTTTCAACTATTTGAGCTGGCGTTAAATTATTTCGTTCTTCTTTGGTCAGAGCGGCGGCATACGATATTTGAGGTAAGCCTAGCCCAATCCCCCCGATGACACTCGCAGCGGTGATACCCAATGCGGCTTTTAGCACGTTCCGTCGGCTATTCGGGTGATTATCTTCTGAACAACAACCAGTTATTTTACTCATACTATCTCCTTGAAACTATTGTTGCCATCTTTGATACTGCATTATTAGTCAGCAGCCTACTAAATGTAGTACATACCACTCGTGTTACGCGACTACCAAGAGATTAATTATTAAATAATCAGCCTATTCTCGATTTTATTATGATTAATGCGACAAACTGCTATCGAGATCCTGGTGATGATCCCGCCTCGGTGACCCTTTAAGGTTGTTATAGCCAGAGCATGGGGAGAAACACCTGTTTTAGGGCAATTTCCTGAGCCGGTGCAGTTGAACGGTGAAACAGTGATATATACTCTTTATTATCAATCAGTTAATATTTTTAATAAACAGAGTCTGTCATAGACAGTCTCTGAGTCGGGTTGGCCTGCATAAGCACCAACCCGTCGCGATAATATTAAGATGTTTGCAAAAAACGATCGAGCTGCCTGCGCAGTAGATCGTTTTCTTTTTTTAGCTGCTCAATTCTTTCAAGCAGCGTCAAGGTCATCGCGACCCCAGACCAGTCCAGATCCAACTCATTTTGCAGGCGCTGAGCGCGTTTAAGGCAGCTCAAGGCATCGGCGTCAAAAATCCAGACGGTATCTGAGGGGTCTAACGGCACAATCACACCCAGCCCGACGACCTCGACAAGTTCATCCTGCATAATGCCCGTTGACTGACATAATTCAGTCACCGTGTAGGTAATTTCTATTTCAGCCATAATCTGTTACTCCCACCCGGTCCGAGGATTAAATGACGCCTGCTCTGACAGTTGTTGCCAAAGTGCCCGCATTTTCTCATCCGGTTTCGGCGGCATAACCACTTTGAGAATTGCGTACAGATCGCCAGTCCCTTTCTTGCTGACCAGACCCTTACCTTTGATACGCAATCGCTGACCACTTTGGCTACCCGCCGGGATCGTTAAGGCAATTTTTCCCGTCAGTGTCGGTATCTCAACACTGGCACCCAATGCCGCTTCCCATGGGGCTAACGGCACCACTATTTGTAAGTTCTGACCATCAACATCAAACAACGGATGCGGCGCAAGACGAATAATCAGGAATAAATCGCCGTTGGCACCACCAGCAAAACCAGGGGCTCCCTGCCCTTTAAGACGAATACGTTCACCGTCCCTCACCCCCGCAGGAATTTTTACCTTCAGCGTTTTTGATGTCTCAGCCCCCGGATACCCCGAAGCATCAATGGTCGGTATCTTGTAAGAAATTGAGCGTGACTGTTCTGCTAAGGTTTCGTCTAAAAAGACGGGTAACTCCATCTCAAGATCCTGGCCACGTACACCCCGAGACTCCCGATGAGTTGAATGATGAGTCGAAGAGCCACGGTTAGCAAAGAAGGATTCGAAGAAATCCGAGAAGTCCTGAGAGCCACCACCCGCACTGTTGTGCCATTGTTGACCACCTGAATTATAGGCGGCCTGTTGCTGCGCAAAACGGGGGTCATTGCGATGCAGCCTTAACTCGTCGTATTCGGCGCGACGTTCAGGATCTTTTAATACTTCGTAAGCCTCGGCTACCTCCTTAAACTGACGTTCAGCATCGGGTTCAGAGCTGACATCAGGGTGGTATTTGCGCGCCAACTTACGATAAGCTGTTTTAATCTCTTTTAGGGAGGCTGTTGGTTCTACTCCCATCACCGCATAATAGTCTTTAAATTCCATGTGGTAATATCCTTACATTCAATATTTGATTAGGTATATCCCCATCAGACTTAGATAAAACCTATTTATGTCTATTCCCGATTTTTTTCAACCCCATCCAGCGGGTAACCTTAACTGTAAACTATAGCGGTAACTGCCTACTTGTGGGTGATCGGTCTCTATTTTCGTAAAACTATTCTGACATCGTATAAGCGTTACAAATCATATAATTGATCCGCGGGCTTATTCGCTGTAGGCATCGCTCTTTTCTGATTAATTTGTTTCACCGAGGAACGGATCACTAGCTTCCCCTGTAATAAGGTATTACTGAAGGGAGCATCTGGGCGTAATAAGCGCCGTTGTAATAACTGAATAGCCTCTGCCCCTAACTCGTCACGAGGCACATGCACCGCAGTCAGCGGAACGTCATGAATATCGGCCAGATTAAAACCGTCCATACTCATTACGGATACTCTATCAGGTACACTTATTCTCAATTTATTCAGCGCATTAACCGCACCAGCTGCCATATAATCGCCGCCTGCCAAAATCGCCGTCGGCAGTTGGCTCTTATCCTCACAGACGATGAAAACTGCGGTTATCGCCTGCTCGGCTTCTTTCGCACCAAAGCCATGAGTGATTACCAGATGTTGGTTATCATCAAAACTCATATTATTGCTGGCGAAGGCCTCTTTAATCCCCACCAACCGTAGCTCCATGGTGTTACGGCGTAGACATTGTAGGGTCAGAATACGCCGATGCCCCTGTTGGATCAGGTAGTTAGTAGAAAACTCACCAATCAATTGATGGTCAGGTGATACGCTATCCAGTGACATTTCTTTATCACGGCAATTGATTAAAACCGATGGCTTATTCACTCCAGCCGCTAATGCATGAATACGCGGATCATCGATACCAATAATGATTGCCGCCTCGGTTTGGGGATTGGTCATTTTCTCCAGGAACAACGAAATATCACTGTGGGTTTCAGATAACCCACAGTAACGGATCATGACTTCATGTTGGCTAACCGCTTCGGTAATACCCTGAATGACTTTGTAGTAAAAAATATCGGTACGAACATCAAAGGCCCGATGTGGGGCAAATACCATAATGTTATTTAGCATCAGCCGCCCACTGGACAAATTCTGCAAAATTCCCTGCGATTGTGCATATGCCATTACCTGCTGTTTCGCTTTCACACTGGTATTGGCTTTACCCGCTAATACTCTCGATACCGTGCTAATTGAAAGACCGGTTTGATTGGCTATTTCTTGTATTTTTAGCTTTCCATTCATTTTGTGATCTCTCTCAAATTAGCAGATGAAAAAATTTTCATGGTGGGCAAATGGCTTATTTAGGCTATTACCTAATATAAAGGCTGAAATATCACTCAGCCCATGAAAATCCTTTCAAAAAAACGCGTATTAAAGCCAATTTAAGCTAGTTACCTTATTTTGGTAAACCAATTTTAAAAATATATCAGTCCGATTATCTTAGGGTAAAATATAAAAAACCAGATATATCAATTGAATGGATTTTATTTGTTGATTTCATTGTGATGGGCGTCACATTAAAACTCAGCATAATCTTAATCATCAAAAATGGATCATACCAAAACAATAAGTTGGTTCGGCTAATTTGTTACCGACTAACATCAGGAGGCAGGGATGAGTGTTGAGATTAATCAATCCGCTAAGGTTATCGGGCGGCGAAAAGTAAAGTCACTGCGCTGGTGGATGCTGGCACTATTTCTACTTGGGGTCACAGTTAACTATATTACCCGTAACTCTCTGGGTATCCTCGCCCCCGAGCTAAAGACCAGCCTGAATATGACCACGGAACAATATTCATGGATAGTGGCATCTTTTCAATTGGCCTACACCGTTTTTCAGCCACTCTGTGGTTGGTTGATCGATGTCATCGGTTTAAAGATGGGATTCCTGGTCTGCGCCAGTGTCTGGGCGGTGGTATGCATGATGCACGCTGGGGCTGGTACCTGGTTCCAACTGGCAGTGTTGCGCTTCTTTATGGGCAGTGCCGAGGCTGCGGCAACACCGGCAAATGCCAAAGCGATTTCTGATTGGTTCCCGAAAAAAGAACGTCCCATTGCGGCGGGTTGGGCAGGAGTCGGTTTCTCTATTGGTGCGATGTTAGCGCCACCGATTATCGTACTGGCACATGTGGCTCTGGGCTGGCAAGGCGCATTTTTATTCTCCGGTGCATTGGCCATGATTTGGGTTCTGTTATGGTGGCGTTTTTACCATTCACCGGATACGCATCCAAATCTGAGCAAAGAAGAGTTTGAACTGATTCATCAAGACAATGAACCTGTACTCCCTCGTCTGCCTTTCCTTAAATCGTTAGCTATTTTAAGCAAGAATAAGAAATTTTACGGTATCGCTATCCCCGCTTTTCTGGCAGAACCGGCATGGGCAGTATTCAGTTTCTGGGTACCACTTTATCTGGCAACCGAGCGGGGCATGGATCTGAAGCAGATCGCCATGTTCGCCTGGCTCCCTTTCCTCGCCGCAGATATCGGTAGCGTCGCTAGTGGCTATTTGACCAAGCTCTATCAGAAGTGGTTCGGTTGCAGCCGTGTCAATTCCGTAGTTGCCAGTTCGGTAACCGGCGCATTTATGATGATTTCACTGGCATTTGTTGCCATCACCAAAGACCCTTATCTGGCAATTGCTTTAATCTCCATCGGCGGCTTCGGGCATCAGGTTATTTCCTGCATGCTTAGTGCATTAGTGGTCGACTCTTTTGATAAAAACCAAGTGGCTACCGTCAATGGTCTACGTGGTTCTTCCGCCTGGATTGCCAGTTTTATGTTTACCTTATTAATTGGCGCGGTTTCCGACACCATCGGCTTTAACCCGCTGTTTATTGCCATGGGTTTTTTCGATCTAATTGGTGCTGTGTTCCTGATTGCACTGTTTGCTGAGCGCCGCAACAAAACCCAACCGGCCGCCTGATGCTATTCCTTTTAAGAGATAAGCTGTGATGAAAACATTAAAAAACTGGCAGTTAATAAATGAATTTCCCGACCATCTGGAATTACTGGTTGATGACCGTCATATATTTTGTCTGTATGTATTAGAGCCTAACCTATGTCGGGTGCTGATTAAACGCAATGGCGAGCTGGCATTAAACCGCACCTGGAGTATTGCCCCACAGGGGGATGTTCCGTGGTCGGGGCGCGATCGCTTAAGCCTGACCGGTTTTTCCATTCCGGGGTATCAATTGGAGCGGCAGGAGCAACAGTTGAGAGTCACCACTGAATGCCTACGAGTAACCATTCACCAACCTCTATATCTGGAATGGGAATATAAAAATCAACAGGGCGAATGGCAACCATTGGCAGCGGACCGGCCGACCAGCGCTTATTTACTCAGCCCACAAGGAGAAGCGATTGCTCACTATCAGCGACGTTATCCCAATGAGCAATATTATGGGCTGGGCGAAAAAGCCGGTGATCTTAACCGTGCAGGCCGCCGCTTTGAAATGCGCAATTTAGATGCCATGGGCTACAACGCCGCCAGTACTGACCCGCTCTACAAGCATATTCCGTTTACCATCACCCGTCGTGATGATGTCAGTTTTGGTCTGTTTTATGACAACCTAAGCAGTTGCTGGTTGGATTTGGGTAACGAGATAGATAACTACCATCTGGCCTATCGACGCTATCAGGCTGAAGCAGGTGACCTTGATTACTATATATTCCTCGGCCCAAAAGTGTTGGATGTCACTAAAGCCTTTGTCCGCCTGACCGGCAAGACCCAATTTGGCCCAAAATGGAGCCTTGGCTACAGCGGTTCAACCATGCATTACACCGATGCCCCTGATGCACAGCTGCAATTGCAAAAGTTTATTACTTTGTGTCAGCAGCATGATATTCCCTGTGATTCTTTCCAGCTCTCATCTGGTTATACCTCCATCAAGAACAAGCGTTATGTTTTTAACTGGAATTACGACAAAGTGCCGCAACCCAAGGTCATGAGCCATTCATTCCTACAGGCGGGGATCAGGTTGGCGGCCAATATTAAACCTTGTTTGTTACAGGATCATCCTCAATATCAGAATGTTGCAGAAAATGGGTTATTTATCCGTGATGGTGAAACTGGGTTGCCAGAACGATCTTCATTCTGGGACGACGAAGGCTCTCATCTTGATTTCACTAATCCTGCAACCGTGGATTGGTGGCAAGAGAACGTCACTAAACAACTGCTGGAACTGGGGATAGGTTCGACCTGGAATGATAATAATGAATACGAAGTGTGGGATGGTGAAGCACGCTGCTATGGATTCGGCGAATCTATCGCGATCAAACATATCAGGCCAGTAATGCCCTTACTGATGATGCGTGCCTCAATGGAAGCTCAACAAGTATTTGCTCCAGATCTACGCCCATATCTGATATCGCGCTCCGGTTGCGCCGGTATGCAACGCTACGCCCAAACCTGGAGTGGCGACAACCGTACCAGTTGGCAAACACTGCGTTACAACATCCGCATGGGGCTAGGCATGAGCCTGTCCGGGTTATACAACCTGGGTCACGATGTCGGCGGTTTTTCTGGCGATAAACCAGAAGCGGAGCTGTTTATCCGCTGGGTACAAAACGGTGTGATGCATCCACGATTTACTATTCATTCATGGAATGAAGACAACACGGTAAATGAGCCTTGGATGTACCCTGCTGCGACCCCGATGATTCGTGATGCCATGGCGCTACGTTACCGATTATTGCCGTATTTTTACACGCTGCAATGGCAAGCCACTCACGATGATGAGCCGATGTTACGCCCTACTTTCCTCGATCATGAACAGGATAGCCACACGTTTAAAGAAAATGACGACTTTATGCTGGGCCGTGATTTACTGGTCGCGAGCGTGGTGGAATCAGGCCAACGGCAGCGTGAAGTTTATTTACCGGATAATAATATTGGTTGGTATTGTTTTCATACCGGGCAATGGTACAGCGGTGGGCAAACTATCATTTTAGAGGCACCACTGGAGCGCTTGCCATTATTGGTACGGGCCGGTGCCGCGCTGCCGTTGTCACGACGTATTGCCTTTGTTAATGCCAGCCTGGACTCTCAACGCGAACTGGCACTTTATCCGACCAAAGGGGGCGGCCAATCCAGTGGGATACTGTTTGACGATGATGGTGAAAGCCACCGCTGGCAGCAAGGCCATGCATTGTGGTTGAGTTGGCAGGTGACGACCGATAATCACCGCATTGATATCACTTTTGAGCGCACTGGCAGCTATCGACCGGCATGGCATGAATTAACGATTAACCTGCCAACTAATGAACATCGCGAGTTATATATTAACGGTGTCGCCGGTAACCTATTACAATTAAGTCAGTTAATTTAACCAACTGATAGTCAATAAGAAACGGGTTCCATGTCAGAACCTGTTTCTTTTCCATTTATAACCCTGCCTGACTAGCGCCGCTAGTCTTAACGCCCCGGTCAGTGAGCGTACGCTGCACATTGGTAAAAACTGTAGTGATGTGAGGGACGCCCCTTCCTAAGGTTCGGGAGGAAAACAACGATTGTCCTCTGTGACAAAAAACGGCAATCGTAGCCTGAGAACATTAATCATCCATGGCGCACGGTCAGTGATGCGATGTATGAAAAAACGTGATGACGGTGTGGGTCTGTGGCTGAAAAAGCTTGAGGCCCGGCGAGGGTTCCTGAAAACCACAGTGGCGCTGGCCAATAAGTTGACACGGGTTATCTGGCGAATATTAACCGATTGCGTTGATTTTAATATGAATAAGGCTTTTGCAGCGAGTTGATTTAATGCTGCGTTGAAGAAAATATATCTCTCTGAGTTTGCAAGCACTGATGAGAAAACGGCTACCGTCCCTGTAACAGCCTGAAGTTGACCTGGGTAATCAAATACCGGTGTAGTGATAAGGAGACAGGGTTCGGATTACATCATGGCGCAGGTAAATTCACCGACTATGACGCCGGATATATGGTCGCAAACCGTATCGAACCAGTACTTGTAACACCCGGGGCGTCCATATAGGGTCAACAAAATTTGGCTGCGGATTTAGCGTTTTTCCAGAACAATCGTTCTGATTCATTCGGCGTCAAACCACCATTATATTGATGAGGTCTGAGCTGGCTGTAATATCCCGTGATGTAATGCGTTATCGTTATGCTGGCCTCGCTAAAATTCACGTATCCATTATCCGGCACCCACTCCGTTTTCAGGCTTCTAAAAAAACGTTCCATTGGGCTGTTATCCCAGCAATTCCCCCGGCGACTCAGGCTTTGCTTTATCTGATATCGCCACAGTCACTGTCTGAAATTCCTGCTGGTATAGTGGCTACCTTGATCCGAATGATACAGCAAATTAGCGGGTTTTCCTCGCGCTTCCCAGGCCATAGACAGCGCTTTACCTGTCAATGCAGAGTCCGGGAAAAATGACATCGCCCAGCCAACCGGTTTACGGGAAAACAGATCAAGCACAACGGCCAAATAAGCCCAGCGTATTCAGGTGGCCAAATTTAGTGTGCCATTACAAACTCTCAACTGAGTGGCATTATAGGCAATTGAGTATTGAGTTGAATCGAAGGGGATTTCGTACATCTGAACTGCAAGGATTAGTAGAACGTGAAAAATCTTTAATTTTGGATAAGATTTTTAGCACAATGCGCGCGAAAGGGATAAAAAGAGGAGAGATTCTCGATCAACTTTCTTTGCCGTTAGATGAGATAAGTACACTAACTTTCAATAATAATTTCTTTATGGAAGCTATTGAGGGTTCAGGGAACAATGTAACCCTTAAACCTAAAGATACTTTCCTCAAGTTGGTAAAATAAAACATTGATATTTAAGTTGGCGATTCAACATCGCCAACTTATTTAGCTCAAACTTCAAATCAAAAATCTGGAATAAACCCCTCTTTTCGCAAAGCATGAATGACACCACGCATCAGATCTGATTTCGAAAAACCGGCGGTATAAATTCGAGATCCCACTTCAACCGGTTGCAAAAGGCCACGATCAACTAACTTACCAATCTGATAGGTAATTTGAGCCGACTTAAATCCCGGTAAAACCTCTTTTAAATCATTGGCTTTTACCGTTCCCTGGCTAATGGTTCGCTTAAGAATTGTAGATTCCGTTTCATTGATTACTCCTCGCCCCTTAGAATACTCGAGCGCTGGATAAAGAATTTTTGAGTTTAAAAAGTGAAGATTAGAGAGCTTATCGACTTTCTTTAACTCCGCCGATATACCGGTAAGAACATATAGGCACCATTGCTCTAGCCCCTCAACAGCCCCCGTATCCGCTTCGGCCAGCATCGAGTAATAGCGCTCACGATCATTACAAAAAACCGCTGTTGGGTTTAACACCCGCCCACTGGTTTTCACATTAAAGCCGTACTTTATCAGCAAAGAATAAGTCAGCAGGCGCACCGTTCTGCCATTGCCATTACCAAATGGATGAATCCAACCAAAACGGTGATGCGCGAGAGCCACTTTCATCAGATCATATTTTGGCGCGTCTGCACGGTTCATAAACTCGACCAATTCCTGCATATAAGCCGGAACATGGATGAATTCAGGCGGCAAATGAGTTGATTGAGCAATACTCACTCCGTGACTGCGATAAGCACCCGGCGTTTTATCCCCTTCCCGTTCAAGCCCATTTACCGTCATGGCGTGCAGTTCTCGGACAAAATACTCCGTGATATCTTCACCAGCATGTAGATGCTCATCAATAAAGTTCATGGCATGTTCGATGTTGCCAATCTCTTTCAATTGATCCGTGGAGTCCTCAGCCCCTTCAACTTTACTTTCAACGTAATCGGCTAACGTTGTATGGTTACCTTCGATTCTTGCTGAACCCAAGCTTTCCAGCATATGAAAAATACTTTTTAGCTGGGCAAACAGCAGAGGATGCACGGCGGTTTCAAGGCGCAGGTGTCTCAGTAACTCAAGCTCAGTCAACGCATCAACCAGTGGCGAGTCGAAACTGGGGTTTAACAGTGCTAAATCATAGTGATTAAATTTAGGCATAAAGTTAGATTATCTCAAATGTGTAAATATTATTATCTTAAAAATAGATTAAAAAACACTTTATAGCCATTATGTTAACAGATAATCATTTGTAGATTATCTCAAAAGTAACTTTATGATTATCTCAAAAATCCGTGGCGATACATCCTATTGAATATCACTGTATACCGAACTGAAATCAACACCATCCCCCTACTACTTTCACTTTGAACCATTATGTTCGGTATCATTCAAAGCAGGGCCAACCAGAGATAACAGGAGTAATCTCATGATAAACCCAGCGGAAAAGCTCAAGGCAAAGCAGCAGGAATTTATCAGTATCAGGGAGTTGATTGAGCGCATTTCGCGTCTCCACCCCGCGATGAGTCAGGCACAGATAGCTAACTGGCTGCTAATAGAATTGACGGATGCCAGGCCAGTTACAGCGCCGTTATTGATTCAGGACGCGCTCGGCGTGATCCGCGCCCCCAGCTTTGATGACCCCAAACTTTGCTATTTTGATCTGCTCTCGGCAGCGATGGCCAACCCTAAAATGGATGGAGCGCCTTGTGATGGATGGATACCTGAAAGTTATAAACCCTGCGAATTTAATCACCGGCCCGATGAGGAGGATGATCACGAACTTCCCTTCTGAGGTATTAACCGCATGAATTGTTATGATTACATCGGGTTTAACCGCACTGAAATAGAACAACTTTTGCAGATTAACCTGCGCGACAGTGACGAAGAATATCAAAATATTCTCAAAGATAAATTGCCAAAATGGTTAACGCCATTTATATCCAGAATCAATATTACAATAAAAGAAACTGCGGCATTAATTGTCGGGGTGATACCTTATTCTATTCAAACTGATGATATAGGAATGGTAATAATTAATTATGAAAAATCATTATGGGATGCAGTGGATTGCAACCTATTAAGTTGTCGAGATATTAGTTACACCAATGCGAATAAAGATATTCGTCATGACGGTTATTTATTAAGATCAGAAGTGGAGGGCTGGCTTAAGGCGAATGGTTTTCACTGGCCGCTGCCGCCAGGCGCTGTACGGGTGGCAACTCAGGCTATGCTCAACGCGGGTTTCAGCGGGGAAATGGTGACCGAAAAGCAAATGAGTAACTTGATCAGCGAGGCGCTGCTCACTTCGCTGCCCGAGGCCGATAATCCATAGATAAGCGGAAATTCATTTCCAACTCGGCGCTATTCGCTTCCAACTAACGTATTCGTGTTACGGATTGACCTAAAATCAGCGGAATAAAGGTTCTTCTTATTTATTGGTCACTTCCCCCTATTACGGCCTGATTTTGTTTCAATTAATTCAGTAACCACCGAGAGATAACAGGAGTCATGGAATGACCTATTCATCATTAATCCGATTGCCAGAAGTATTAAAACGTACCGGTTTTAGCCGACCTTGGATTTATAAACTCTTAAAACAAAAACGATTCCCACCACCGATAAAAATAGGAGGGCGGGACATCGCTTTTGTTGAAAGTGAGGTGAATGACTGGATTGAACAGCAAATTGCACATTCACGGAAAAATAAGCAATGAACACGCTGGGGAATTATTCGGAATGTATTTCTTTTAGCGTTTCATCAATGATGGCGAAATCCTGGCGCTCCAGCCGCTCGTATTCTGCCCTCACGGCCGGTTTCTTTAGCATCCGGGCGACCACTTGCTCATGGGACAGGCTGGGGGGTTGGCGTTTATTATCCAAATCGCAACTCCTTCATTCGTTTGGCAGCTTTGCCTTTCTCTTTCCACGGCATATAAGCCGTTTTTTGCACCACAATGTGCAAAACAACAATCTGCCAGTCTATTTGTGCCATAAAAATGACGCGGTTCCAGTCTTTCGGCTCATAAAAACACAGCTCAAACACATCTTCGTCGTAATGCCTCGGACGGCATCAATCATCTTGATACCGTAGCGCTTCATGCGGTTAGCCAGGCTAATAAAATTGGCCTGCAAGCTGATGGGTTGGGCAAGAAGCTGGGTGATAACGTCATCATCGTAATATTCAATGGTGTAGTTCATAGGCTAAAAAATAACAGCAACGTTATTTTCCTCCGGCTGCGGATATATCGAAAGGAACGCCCCGACAAGCCTCAATGCCATCGGGGCGTTTATCCACCACGGAGCAAGGTTGACGTGGTGGATGCAGAGAGTCTACGAATATTCCCACCGGGTTCAACCACTGAACAGCAAAATCAGATTATCTGCATCTCATTGATATATAACTTATATATATACCTATTATTGTATTGATATGCGTACTACAACAACCGAAAAATGGATTTTATCCGCCGGATAACAGAGCATAAAAAGGAAAAGTCATGAATCGATTTATTGCCGAGGTCGCAGCTCAGGCGTGCGGGAAATGGAGCTTTATTCTGGATGCGCTGGCGATCAGCCGCAGCAAACAGCACTCCGCCTGCCCGGCTTGTGGCGGTAAAGACCGCTTTCGTTTTGATGACCGTCAGGGTGCGGGAACGTGGTTTTGTAATCAGTGCGAACCGCGATCCGGTAACGGTTTAGATTTGGTGAAAAATGTCCGACAATGCTCGCTAACTGAAGCCGCGCAGCTGGTGGCCGATATTCTCGGTATCTTACCCAAACCTAAAGCGCCGGATCTGGCCTCTTTGATGGCGAAAACCACACCAGGGGAATCTCGCTATTTAATTAATAAAGGTCTGAGCGGCCATAAATTACCTATTCTGCCGGATGGCTCGTTATTGCTGACATTACAGAATATGGCGGGCGACAGCACCGGCGTACAGATTATCCGGCCTGATGGCACAAAAAAGCTGATCGCCGGTAGCCGCAAAAAAGGCGCGTTTATCCCACTCAAATCGCTGCCAGCACAGGCTGAAACCCTGGTGCTGGCCGAGGGTTACGCCACGGCACAAAATCTGGCGTTGTTGCTACTGGCCGCCGTGATTATCGCCGCCATCAATGCCGGTAATCTGTTGCCGGTGGCACAGGCATGCCGCACCCGTTGGCCTGGCGCGAAAATCATCATTGCGGCTGATAATGATGTGAACCCGCAAGGTGCTGCTAATACCGGCCAACTGGCCGCAGAAAAAGTGGCCAGCGTGGTCGATGGTTGGGTGACACTGCCGCCGACCCCGTATAAAGCCGATTGGGATGATTACCGCCAGCAAGCCGGTACCGGGCAGGCGCGTAACAGCTTCTATCATGGTTTGTATCAGCCGCCGTCGGAGAGTCAAGCATCTAAAAATAAAGGGTTATATCCGACATTATCGCAAATGGCCGCCAGCCAGCGCGGGCAGTTATTGGCCGAACATTACGGGCAGATTGCGGTGCATACCGAGAGTGAAACGGTTTATCACTATGATGGCGAGCGCTGGGATAAGCTGCCCGATGGTGTGTTGCGGCGCGAACTGGTGATGATTTTCAACGCCAACGACACGCCTTATTCACCGGCTGGTATCCGCAATGCCATTGAAGCGATGAAGCTGCAAATCCCGATCATGGCCGAGCCGCCGCGTCACCTGACCGGCTTTCAGAATGGGGTTTATGACCTGAAAGCCAGACAGTTCCGGCCGCATAGCGCCAATGATTGGTTACAGCATCATAACGACATCATATTCACCGAACCGCGACCAGACGAAAATCTGGCACGCCACGCCCCCCATTTCACCAAGTGGCTGGCCCATGCGGCCAATGACGAATTACCCAAAATGGCCCGCATCAGAGCCGCGCTGTTCATGATCCTGTCTAACCGCTTCGACTGGCAATTATTCCTCGAGGTCACCGGCGAGGGCGGCAGCGGGAAATCGGTATTCACCCACATCGCCACCTTGCTGGCTGGCCGCCAGAACACCGCCTCCGGCAATATGGCGGCGCTTGATCAGGCCAGAGGGCGCGCGCAGTTTGTCGGCAACAGCCTGATTACGCTGCCCGATCAGGTGAAATATGTCGGTGAGGGGGCGGGTATCAAGGCCATCACTGGCGGAGATTTAGTGGAAATCGACGGCAAATATGAGAAACAATTCAGCACTTTAATAACCGCCGTGGTGCTGGCGACCAATAACGAACCGATGAGTTTCACTGAGCGGCAAGGCGGTATTGCCCGACGGCGGGTGATTTTCGCGTTCAACCATCCAGTGAAAGAGGCGGATAAAGATCCGCTGATCGGCGAGAAAATCGCGGCAGAACTGCCGGTGGTGATCCGCTGCCTGCTGGCCGAATTCGCCGATCAGGACAATGCGCGAAAGTTGCTACTTGAGCAGCGAGATTCACGGGAGGCTATGGGGGTTAAGCGGGATGCCGATCCGCTTTATGGCTTCTGCGCCCACATTGTCGAGCTGGGCGAAGCGGTCGGTATGTATATGGGAACGCTGGCAATTTCCCCGCGCGCTCCGCGTATTTATCTGTATCACGCTTATCTGGCTTATATGGAGGCTTACGGCCATCAGCGTTCATTATCGTTAACCAAATTCGGCAAAGACTTTCCCAAAGTAATGAAAGAGTTCGGCGCAGAATACAAAAAAGCCAGGACCGACAAAGGCTTCCGCTACAACATGGATTTATCCGATACCGCCAATGACTGGCTCCCGGCCCTGGCACTGCCCCACCATCCGCAACCGGAAGAGCCACCCTACTAATTATTTCTCACCTCTGGCTTATTCAGAGTGTTCAGGAATAGATTTAATTAATTGAAATACAAAGATAAAAACAGACTGATTAGTTTACCAATAACTGTTCAGTCAGTATTCAGAGGTATTCATTAATTCGTGGATGGTAGGTATTAAAAACTGAACACCTGAACAGTTGCTGAAGAGTCTGAGGGGGAGTGTTCAGAGAGGCTGAGGCCAGAGCGGGCAAGGGGTGCGGGTGCAATCGATTCTGTATTAACCATTTTTCGCAAAAGCATTGTTTTTGCTGCATAGGTATCGGACTCAGCTTCAGTCATGATTGTTTCACCACATGCCGGGCAATGCTGTCCTATCACGCCTTCGACGATGAACTTACGCCCTTTATAGGTAAAGGGGACGTCACGCGCTTCGTGGATTAATTCTGCACCACCACAAACTGGACATTTCATCATTAAAGCTCCTTAAACGAGACAATCAAAACATCATCGATAACCGTGATTTTCAAATAAACTCTACCGCACGAAAGCATGGGGCGGTAAACATCCTGCCAAATCGTATCATCTTGATGTGTCGTCATACTTTTATAAAAATCGGGGCTAGTCAGTTCGCAAACTACATCACACATATCCCTAAAACTCAGCCCCAGCTCTTCAGCGCCATCTCTGGCAGTTCGAGTCGATTTAACATTCCCTTTCAATATCAATTCTTTTACTTTTACTTTTACTTTTACTTTTACTTTTAGTAAACGAGTATGCGGAGTCCGTTTCTCCATTTCATTGCCATCCTTGAGCAAGTTTTACTCAACAAATATAACCTAGTAGGTTTGTTTTACATATAATTTAACAAATATCAATGAGTTATGGTTATTGAGGTGACGAAGCCAGTCATTTTTATTACAGCATTTACAAAATCATCTGTGCTGCCCGGCATTTATAAATTTCTGCTAATTTCTCTCTGGTTTTCTTCTGTGGGCGAGAATCTACGGCTTCCCATTGGGATACAGCAGATTGGGTGGTGCCAAGCAGTTCTGCTATTTCATATTGCGAAAAGCCACGGTAGATACGCCATGCAGCCAGCAAACTGACACCATCGTTTACCATGATTTGAACAACTTCATTCGGGATGGTCTGATCATCATCGTGATCAGCAACATAGGGAATATCATCGTACTTCGCATTAGAGATAAGTTGCTGGTATTCGGCAATGGGTAAGACCACAAACTGAGGCTCTCCTGCTTCATCATGAATGTATTGTAGTTTTGCCATCTTATTCACCTTAGTTTAGAAAAATAACACCATGCCTTTGAGAGGAAATCTACTGAGCCAGCCTACTAATAGGTCGTTGTGGTTCTGCGTTTAACTTCCTGGATCGTACATATCACAGGGGTTCCCTCTATAATCTGAAAAATAATCCTGTAATTCCCCACTCGCATCCGATATTGGCTATCACCGGTCTGTAACTTTTTGATATCCAAATCAACAGCAGGGAAATTTGTCAGTTTATTCACTTTTTCACTGATGGATTTTCGATATCTGACATCTATTGAAAGTAACTGCTTAACCGCTTTCCTCGACCAGTCAACCTTGACCATCGTTTCCTCACTTTTATAAGTGATCACATCCGCTGTTATGGTCAAATAGTAGAGCTATATGTAAGTAGGGTCAACACAAAAATCTAATTATTTACTAATTTTAATCTTATTAAAAACTGATTTTTGAATCCAAATAATAAGTGATATCGATGCATTACATACATATTTCATCCACAAATGCGGCCCCTCTCGCATCTACAAAAATGTTTGTCCTAATTTACCACTGGTTAATTGAACAGTAGAGAATGGCCGGATATAGTGCCCCCGCAGCGGCAAAATCCGTTGCTGGGTTTAGCAGCCCGAGACAAAACAAAGCGCACAACCGCGCAGGCGGTTACTATGTGCGGG
>NZ_CQAZ01000011.1:0-24717 GCF_001152565.1 Yersinia pekkanenii
CAGAACTCATTGCACATGCAGCAGAAGTCATTGCCCCGATACGTGACGCAAAAGACGGCGATTACATTGATGATGAAGATATTCCGCGCTTAGCTGCGTGGCAAAAATATCGTTATGAGCTAACTAAAGTTGATATATCAAAAGCACCTGATGTCGAATGGCCAGTAGCGCCTGAATAATCAGCAAACCTTAAATCTGAACAAGCCCGCATTATGCGGGCTTTTTGTTGTGCACTTCCCATAGCTCTACACCGATGCTATTGCAAAAATCCGCAAGATAATTAAGCCCTGACCATTCACGCACACCACCCCGCGCAGCCTCAACATAAACCGCTGTTTCTGTGTTTCGGCACAAGCCAAATAATCGCCACTTACCCGTATTTGTGCGTATGGCCACAACCCGCGCAAACAGCTTCATTTGATAAAAATCCTGAAAACTTACCTTTGTTCTTGCCGTCGCTCTCACACAAACCTCAGCTTTGTTATCAACAAACCTATGATTTGCAATTTTCACATATTGCATCAGGCGTTAGTAATGTTATCCGACAAGCGTAATATCACGCTGGGAAGGTAGTGGATTTGCATACACCATGCCGCTAATTATCGGGATAATCGTCTGTTGTGATTTATCTGTTCGCTCCAATTTTACTGATAACACTCTATTTTGCTCTTGCGAGGTCAAGGGTGTTGTTGAAAGCAAGATTGCGGTTAGAGGAATTATTACCTGCCCTGATTGCTCCAAACGACGGCGGCGACCGCCTAGCTTAATTTTTGGGCTAATCCCTGCAATGTTAAGGCCAAAGAAATTTACTGGCGCCGCTGCGCTGGCAGTAGTTGCCGGGGTAAATATTGAGCCCGCAGAGAAGCCCGATAACGTTAATGTAAGTGCTGATAAGTTCGGCGGAACATTCTCTACGGCTGTATCGAAGAATATCTCTAAATCTAATACAACGCGCTGTAACGGATTTTGGAAGGATTGCGACCATAATCCACTATCGTTACCACCGAACACATCAACAAGCGTGTGTTGATACGGCAGTGACACAACTTGCTCAATGCTTCCCCGGAGCTCATGAAGTGTTATCAAATCCGGTTGTATCGCTGAATTTGCGACCGCGCCGGATGGTAATTCACTAATAGCGATTAGCTCATCTTCTGTTATTGCCATTATTTAGCCTCTAATATTCTAATTTTACTGTCTAAATCATTGTTCTTTTCATACATGTCAGAAAAAATATAATTAAGTTCTTTGAATTCAACAGCATCACCTAAAGCAATAGACCCATCAGGCGCAAATAAAGTAGGCCTAAACCCTTCCGCTATCTTTTTGTTATTGGGTTGCTCTTTGCTTGGGTACTTGCCATTACTCATGGGGTAGCTTCTGTGAACGTGGGCGAATTTATCCACCAGCCCCTCCTTCTAATACCTGAATCCGGTCACGTAACTCTCTATATTTTCGGTATAAATCACAAATGATGTAATTCATGTGTTGAGCGGTCACTCCGTCGCCAATGACTAAATTGCCGCCCGAATCAATATAAGTGGGAGCAAACCCCGTCGCCTGAAGCTCTTGTTTTGGCTCCGTCTTATTTGGAACATCCGCATTATTTGACGGGTAAGTCACATCATCTTCAGCCCAACTATCCATTTGATATCACCATATGTTTTACGGTTAATAATGTGTTTTTGGGTGACATGGGTTCACCACTTGCTTGAGAATTACCAAGAGTGCGAGTTAATACAGAGAATCCAGTTTTAACCCTGATTGTTGCCCCGTCACTGACTCTGATGGCTCTTTGTGTTCTTTCGTATTCAATTCCGCCCCATACAGCCGGAAATATGTTACCGGGCATCATCGCTGCGTTATCGACCATCGTTGCATTTGGAGGTGTTGCGGCGCTATAAACATCAACTGACAGCGTAGCCGATGCCATAGCCTCATTAATTTGCATGTTTGGCGCCATGCTACCTAGGGATGAAAATATCATTCTCCCTAATGGCGCCCGATTAAACACCGCACCAATCGCGCCGGAAATTAGACTTACGCGGTCTATAGGAAGGAAATTAAGGTTATACGTTGCGTGTAAATATGCGCCTAATGTTGGCCTGCTCTGCTGGGAACTGGTAATGACAGAAAATGAACGCAATCTATCACGGTACTCTTCATCACTCGCGTTATCACGCTTGGTGCCAAGCAATTCACCGCAGGCATCTAGTAGCGTCCCTGATGCGTCAGAGATAGAAAAGCCAGTTTCGAGGTAATCAATAGCACTTTTAATGGCGGATGTGTTGGCTCTAATGCCCCCCATTAGTTTTATATTCCTTATTTTCCTAACTTTTGAGGTGAATCGTTTCCGGGCTAATTCTTCTATTGGGGTGATAATTGGTTTCATGATTCACCCTCAATTGTGATTGCTGAATCTTTAGTTACACCGATGGCACCATCAGGAATGCCCACCGCTCTCTCTGTAGGCGGGGAGTTAACTCCCACATATATAATAATATCAGTAAGGGGAGGGAGCGCGATTAATAACCGGGCGTATATTTGCCCCGCGAACACATCACGGCTAACGGGTAATGCGCTGAAGTAGTCTTCTATAACCGTTCTAACAACTGTGAAATAATCGCTAGGTTGCGTGCCTATTTCAGTGTCCCAAACGGCACCAGACACTGATACGTAAACTAGTTGATACGCCTGTCGGTCAAAGTACATGGTTTCAGTAACTTCACCGTCTGATGCTGTCCCATAACTGGCACCGTAAGTATTTACCTCTCCCGCTGCTGAATCCCAAATAGCTTGCGCGATATCATCATCATTGCCACCAGATACAAACACGCGCACAGATTTACCCGGCAGGCCGTCCAAATTTGTTTCAATTGCTCTATTTGAATTTACCGAGCAATAAGTAACACCGGAAACCGCCGCCACTGCTGCTCTGATGCCCGGCCTTGACGCTGCGACACCTATTGAGCGCTTATTAGCTGCTGCCTGAAGTCGTGGCCTATACACTTCATCAAGTTCAATCTCAAAGCCCCTGAGCCCTTGCGACAAGACTAATATTTTATCAGTCACTATATCGCCGTACTCAACTAGCGGGAATTCGTCATCAGACTGATAGAAGGCCATGACCGGTACGGCAACACGAATAACGCTAAATACTTCATCACTGTAAGCAAATGTAGCCAGCGTCTCCCCATCATCTACATACAGCATTAGACCGAACTCAGTAGACATGGTTGATAAGCTGGTGTTAGCTTCGGCTGCAATACCGAAAAGACGAGATATCACTGATACTGATGAATCACCGGTTTCATAAATTGTGGTGTAATCAACGGCATTAACAGATATAACAAAGACATTACCGGAAACTAATGCGATTTCATTAATTGCTAAGACCAGCCCAACGGCTCGTTTTTTATCGGCAATAATCGGAGCGGAAACTCCCCACTTACCATTAATGCCGCTAACTGTAAATGCGTCACCTGAGGCAACGCTTCCACCATCTTCCAACAAATAGACGACCACAACAGATGAGTGAGTCAACCCTCTACGCCTGACGCCTAAAATCTCCCCTTTGCCGTCAAGCTGCGGCCCCTCCCCTTGAGAAATAAAGAAGCCCGTATAGAGCCAGCCTAGCGACTCCACAACCTGCAAATCATCTTCAGCATTAACACCGATTATCTGACCGATAACAGCATCGCCTTCACTTGATATGGTTCCGAGTTTTTCCCTTAGCCGTGCGTAAATCTCGCCACGCAACTCCGGTAGTCTCGCCCCTCTCCAGCCGGATTCATCAACTAATTTCACAATGAGGCCTCTTTAGTATCCGCACCAACTTTTACGTTATAGAAAACAGATAGTCTTCCGCCGACGAAAGCAGTGCTAGTTGTGATAATGCCGCTCACACCAGCAGTTTTAGAACCTTCAGCCACCACCATTTTTGCAACCGTGCTAGCGGGTAGTTTTGTTCCCATAATGCCAAAGAACCACGGCAAGCCGATTGATTCATCAAGCCACCATTCAGCGCGACTCATGCCAATACGGATTTCACATTGTTGGGCTATGCCATCAATGCCACCATCAAGCACTAAATCGCCGTTACGCATGATGACACCTTCATCATCTTGCATTACATCAAACATAAATTCCCTTGACAGCAACTAACTTGGCGGTAGTAACCATACAGCGACCGCAACCGCCCATTAATTTTATTTCAACCACATAACCCACATCTAACTCACGCCTCCCCTGTCCTGTGAGCATTTTTAACGTTATCCTTTCCATCTGTTGCGGCGGGCTGGGGGATTCAAAAGCTCCCGTATTACGCGCTTGTTTGTACTGCTCTATATTGATGTACATAGTTAGTCACCATAACCACTCGAACAACTGTCATTTCAGCGTCAAGACACTCAAGGTCTAGAATGTCATCCATTGCAAAACCTTCCCCAGCATCATGCATGGCCTGAGCTAATGCGGCCTGATGAGCGGTTTCATAAATTATCGTTGAGTAATGCGGCCTATAGCCTCGCTTAATTCCCGGCCCCTTCCCCGGAATGTCTACACGAACGCACATTTGTAGGACTATTTTCTGAGGCACATCTAATAACTTAGCCACACCAACGCGCTTAATAAGCAATCCACATCGCTCCGTAACACGAATGACAGCACCTTTCTTGATGTCGTGCGTCATATCGCCAGCGAGTAGAAACTCACCATTCTTGGTTGCCAGATGTGCGCCGTATTCACTTAATACATTCACTATCACCGCCTTAATTAATAGGTACTGATGTTCTTCCGCCTGTCTCGTCATGCTGATGACCGGAATACTCTGACCCGCCAATTTCAGCCGACTGAACTTTTAATTTCCCGCCCAAGCCCTCACCAGTACCAGACCATGACAGATTGCCTTCAACGTTTGTATTCGCTTTGATTGTCAGCCCGCCGCCCGCATTTATGATTATTTTGTCTCCGGTCATCATAATTTCAGCGCCTCCGCCATTAGTCAGGGTTATAGATTTATCATTAAGCAGTATTTGTGCTGAGTCGCTATAGATAGACACGCCAGCGGCGCCGGGGAATGGTTGTGAGGATACATCAGAGAAACCACATATAGCCGCGCAAGCTGATAATACTTTGTGGTCTGGCGTATCGTTATCAGTATGAGAAATGGCGATAAGTAAACAATCGTCGCCCTCTTTTATCTGGCCTGAAATACCAGATTTACCCCCATTCCAAACAAGAGAGATTACCCTTACATCAGGGATTGGCGGATATTCGACCGAATCCTCATTATCTTCAAATGTGCGACGGGCTGTAGGTTTCACTGTTGCTCTACCACCAGCAATTGAAACTATTTTTGCCTCAAGCGTCAGAATCATTGAGCCAAATTCTTGACGAATCATTGACCTTACTTGTGACACGCTCCTCATTTAATCACCCCGGTAAATTCCGTTTCCCATGTTGAGTGGTCACGCGTGCCAAATCGATGTTTGATGCTTGTGATTACTACCCACCATGTGCCAAGCGATGGCGAAATCAGCTCCACAGTGTCGCCTACCTCGATTCCACCCCTTAATACTGAACGGAACACAATTCCCTCAATCACGCCGATTTGACGTCGTGCACCTCTGCTGTAATCAGTCTGAGCGCCGGGTGGAGGAAATGGGTATACGGTCTTTTTAGATTTTGATGTCTTCCCTGTTTTTGACGATTTTTTCCGGCGCTTTGGCGTGTGTATCTTTAATCGTGGTGTACCTAAAAGCCCTGACTCTGGACTAATAGACGCTGCTCCCGCTGTTATCGCATCCCCAGCGGTGACAATGACTGACTGATATTGAATAGACCAAGCTGCATCACATTGAGCACATAAGCTGGCGAGCACTTCGCGAGATAAGGCGGCAATTGATAGATTTTTTGACAGGTTAAGGGTTTTGGCAGCGGGTGATAATTGCGCCCCTAGCCCCATGTCTTTTGCGACTTGTTGAACCGCTGCATTTAAAGAAGATCCAGCGGCAAAAGTGCGGGATGTAGTCGAGGCCCGGTAAGGTATTAATGATTCATGCAAACGAATCTCTAAAGCGTAAACCTCATCATTCTTTATTGTGACGGCGGAGCTTAACTCTCCTTGGAAAAGAGTAGGCATCCCCTCATCTTTATAACCAGCGGCGACAGTTACCAAACTCCCCGCCACTGCTATTTGATTTTGTGTGTCGGCTGTTAGGCCGTAAATAGTTAATGTGGCTTCGTTGGGCTCTTCTTCATTATCGCGGGTACATGAGAAGTCAACATCACCATTATCTATGGTTAATGTGAAGCCTGTTGGTGTAATGACTGTAATTTGATAGATGCGCCCGTATGCCATGTAAAACCCTTTATTCGTGGTTATGGCGTTAAGCAAAGCACGCAAGTTAAGCGGATTGTAGTCACGCCTGACAAGTGGCCCGCAGGCTATACACTATGTCCTGTGGATAAATACCGACTTTTTACCCACCTGCACGAAATGATTTTTTGTCAATACCCTATCAAAACCCCGCCGCGCCTCAATCGCTATGTGTATATCATTTATCATGCCAACTTTATTAATATTACTTTCCGCCCTGATGCGCACCAAGTTGACGCCATTTGTAAATGTAACAAGTCAAAAACAGTAATTATTATTGGCGAGACTGCCAATGAATAACTATTCAAACCCTGATTAATATCAGTGCTCATGCGGTCTGAAACAAAGCTGTGACGATAAAAATCAACGTAGCCCCCAAGGGCGAGCAATAGAGTGACCTACCGTTTTAGTGCCTGATTTAATGAAAGCGACAAGTATCAATAGTCGTTTCGGGTGGTCATACCAGATGACTGAAACAAAGGCGAGAATACGCTCTATTTCCGCTAAAAAGGTATCATCTATTGCATTGATTTATAAGCGTTTAATTTCATGGTGAAAATCAATTTAAGTGTATTTAAAACATGAAACCATCATCAAGATTTGATTTAACTAGTTGAAATTAAAATAATTTAAATTTCCTCTGATTAGAACTAGCCGCCAATTCCCTTACTTTCCCCATTCTCGCCCGGCTTTGTGTATTCTTGAAATATTTTGTTTCACTTGTGGGTATTTATGCCTCTTTCTTCCCTATCCATCCATGCTATTGCTGATGTTATGTGTTTTCAGTCCACATATAACATATCCGCAACCAATTGAAATATATATTTAATTTATATGCATTAACTTTTAGTTTCTCACTTTTGTGATTTTGTAGAATGTAACAACCATAAACGGTCATTTTTAATACCGTAAAAAGGTATTTTCTATTAACACACTGATTTTAAAGGTTATATATATTTTTCATGAAATAGCCATTCTCACACGGCTAATCACTTGAATCTTTACGCGTTTTTCTATCTAACAGGTAGTTATCCACACCCGCAAAAAGCAACATTAAAACAACTACATTTAACAATTTATTTACATGTGTTATTTAACAATTTCACAACATTTATAACCAAGAATACAGGCGAAAAAAAAAACCGCCATATAGGCGGCTGGTGATGCTAAAGGAGGGTTAAACAAATGTCATATATTCATCAATTGCATTTTCTATGGCTTTACGCATTTGTTTGTGTGGCGCATTTTGAATATATGTGGCTGGCACATCTTTTATAGAATGATTAAGTATTAGTTCTACTGCTAAATAATCCTCTCCCCTTACTGCCGCTGATGTCCTGAATATTTTTCTTAAATCATGACAACGCCATTTCACACCAGCACGATAAATAAACATTTCCATTGCTGAGTAATTTATTTTTGATTCCTCTATTACCGCAAGCCAACCGCTAACAATGTCTATATATTTAATTGGTATTGGAATTGATAAATCTGCACATGTTTTTGTTGCCCTGTTTGGGATAAATAACATACTGCCTATTATTGATCTTCTCGTTAATGTTGTTGTCTCTGTTGCCCTTAATGCAAATAATAGCATCATCTTAGCCGCTTCTTTATATGGGCTTTTTAACTTTTCTATATCTGTAATGATTTCTTCCAACTCATCAATACTTACTCGCCCCGGACGCTGCATCGGCTTAAAGCGTTTCACCTGCAACCCAACGTGACGAGCCGCCAATCTTGCCGCATCATGAATGGCCTGCACTGACGAGGGTTTCATTGCTACTACTGTAATGTCTGCGTCAAGTATCCATCGCAAAAGCGCGGCAACTTCGTTTAGCTCCGTTCGTACTGTTGTTGCTGCCTTTCCATCTTGTAGGGATTTATCCGCATGGCGGCGCCAGTAATCGACGTGACTTGCAGCCCGAACTCCCAAAGAAAGAACCGGTGAGGCGGATTTTATCGCCCAGTTGGCCCGCGCCTGCGTTGCTGGCTTTACCCCTCGCCTCATTCTTGACCGGTGACACTACGTGAAATCTGTAGCACTGGCGGCATGATTGCCCGCCATATTTTGCCAAACATATCCTGACTTGCTGCCGGATCATCATGGAGCAAGTCAGCCCACATTTTATTACTGTCTGTTGCTGGCATAATTAACCCCTTCTTTTTAAATAATCAGCGCGGTAACTTTGCGCCTTGTCTAAGTCGCTGTCTTGCGTGTCTTTGAATCCGTACACAATAAAATAATTATCTCATTATTATCCCTGTTATCCTCGGCTATTGGTGCATACTCACTATGAGTATTATTAAGTTCGTATTCATTCTCAAATAAGGTAATCAATGATGAAAGATAACGAATACCAGCCTCCGAAGGTCTGGACGGAAAATAATGAAAGCGGCGGTGTATGGTCAAAGATCAATCGCCCGACGGCGGGCGCCCGATATGAAGCTGCCCTGCCCGTTGGCAAACATCCGTTACAACTTTACTCCATGGGCACCCCAAACGGCCAAAAGGTGACTATTCTGCTTGAAGAGTTGCTGGCACTGGGTGAGAAAGGTGCAGAATATGATGCTCACTTGATACGGATAAGTGAAGGCGATCAGTTCTCCAGTGGTTTTGTTGCCGTAAACCCCAATTCAAAAATTCCCGCGCTGATGGATAATTCAACACCCACACCGATAAGGGTGTTTGAGTCCGGTGCCATTCTGCTTTATCTGGCAGATAAATTTGGTCATTTCCTACCAAAAGCACTCGCAGACAGAACCGAAGCGCTGAATTGGTTGTTCTGGCTACAGGGTGCAGCACCTTATTTGGGCGGTGGATTCGGTCATTTTTATCATTATGCTCCGGTGAAAATTGAATATGCAATTGATCGCTTCACCATGGAAACGAAGCGCCAGCTCGATTTGCTCAATACTCGGCTCAAAACGCACCAATATATTGCCGGTGATGAGTACACGATTGCAGATATTGCTATCTGGCCTTGGTATGGCAATTTAGTTTTGGGCCTGCAATATGAAGCAGGGGAATTCCTGGATGTGAAATCTTATACCCATCTGCTACGTTGGACAGAGAAAATAGCCAAACGCCCTGCCGTTCAACGCGGCCGCATCGTCAACCGCACCTGGGGAGAACCCAACGAACAGTTAGCTGAACGCCATGACGCGTCAGATTTTGACCATCTCACTTACTCTAATGCATTGTAATCTTACATCGCCAACCCCCCGCCACCTGCGTAGGGGGTTTTCCCGGCGATTTTCATCACTTCCGCTCCCAAGGTAACAAATGGTGCTCGTCGGCTGGCATAAATAATACCTCCGGCTTGGGCGCGAACCGCTTTTACTGTATCAGTGACGGGATCAATTATTTCAGCAACCACTTCGTCTTTCCCTACCCATTCGCCCGGTTGGCGTAATAACAGCAGGATACCACTGGCAGGCGCATTAATAATTTCACCGGCAGTAAACGGCAACATCACTACTTCCCGCTGCGGAATAGCTTGATGTTCACCCTTGATCGCACCACGATACTGCAAATAATGATAGAGACGCTCAGCATCGGCACTGGCCAGTGCGTGGCTGACATCCTGCTGACCACGCAGTTCTACCGTCACGGCCATGCAAGCAGGCGAAAGCTGGCTTAGGTCGGGATGCTGCGCCGCCAGACGGTGCCACGGCAAACCACAGGCTTCATCAAAAGACCCCCCGCCGCTGTCTTGTGAAAGCAGTATGGTGTCAATATTCAAAAAACGGGCGAGAATGTCCACTGGCTCACGCCACGCGGGGTCAGCGTACATATGTAAAATAGCATGATCGTCACAATGTAGATCCAATACCAAATCAGCATCACAGGCCAGTAGTAGCAAATGCTGGCGCAGCGCGGCGACTTCACTACTGACGGGTAAATCAAGTAATGCCGCCACCATGGCAGAACGTACTTGTTGCTGAATACTACCGCCATCAGTGGCTGCGTGGGATGCCAGCGGCTGTTGCGCTAACTGGATTTGCACTAACTGAGCCAAATCGGGAAAATCGCGGTTAAAGTTGCGGCCGGTAACCAAATCGAAACGGCCGATGCCGCTGTTAAGCAGCACCTGCGCTATTCCCGGCGGGTTAGCGATGGGCACAATAATTATTTCACTCTGAATTTTGCCACGGCGTTCCGCCTGACTGAGTAATCTTTTAAGATAATGTAATACCAGCATTCCGGGCAGTTCATCGGCATGCAAACCGGCCTGTAGATAAATTTTCTCGCCCAAGCCCTGCTGGCCGAAATGAAAACTGGTTAATTGACGCTGCCCACCCAGGGCATGTTCAGGTAACTTATGATTATTGATTTTCATTGGACGCCCTATCTGTGGAAAAGAAAGCCCGGCTTGACCGAATCGATAACAAGATCCTTGAAATACTGAGTCAGGATGGCCGCATCTCTTATCAGAAGCTGTCAGAGCAAGTTAACCTCACCGCCCGCCCTTGTTTGGAGCGAGTGCGGCTATTGGAACGAGCCGGTATTATCCGTGGTTACAGCGCCATCATTGAACTGCCGGAGCCAGAACATGCCTTTGTGATACAAGCGCAAATTGCGCTAGCCGACCACGGTCATTCTCAGGCGGCCTTCGAACAAGAAGTGCGCAAAACACCGGAGGTGTTGGACTGTTGGTTAGTCGGCGGCAGCTTCGATTTTCTGCTGCGTATTGGTTGTCGTAACATGGAACATTACCGGTTGCTGGCAGATACCTGGCTGACCAGTAAAAAATTCCGGGTAGACAAAATTGTTACACTGACTGAATTGCAAGTCATCAAACGTTCCTGAAGTAACTTGATCCGTAAGGGATTTTTTAGTCATGACGGGCAAATGCTAACCAGCGCCGCTCTGCCCGTGAAAACAGGAAAATCAACATAAAGGTACACAGCAGATAAAGCGCCGCGGCCATGAGAAACGGGATAAATGGCGAATAGGTAGCGGCATAGAAAGAGCGCGCCACGCCGGTGATATCCAGCAGCGTTACGGTGCTGGCAAGGGAGGTGGCATGCAGCAGGAAGACCATCTCGTTATTTAACGCCGGAATACCGCGCCGCAACGTTGCGGGCAGTACCAGCCGACGAATGATCTGCCACTGGCTCATACCAAAGGCTTCCCCTGCCACCCACTCCTAGCGCGGGAAGGTCACCATCATTCCGGCCAATAGTTCCGAGACATAAGCACTGGTATTGAGTACCAGCGCCAGCGTGGCACAGAAGGTGGCATCCCGAAACAGCAGCCAGAACGGTTGGTCGTCCTGCCAGCCCAATTGCACCATGTCAAATTGCGACAAACCGTAGTAAATCAGCATTAATTGCAGATAGAGCGGCGTGCTGCGGAAAAAATAAGTCACGCTACGAATTGACCAGGATAACCAACGCGGGCCAAATGCCTGACCAACTGCCATCAGCAGTGCCAGCAACAAACCGGGAACCACTGACAGCAAAAATAATTTGGCGGTCATGGCCAGCCCGGTAACATCAGAACCGTCGCTATACAAAAATGTGGGGGCAGCCTCCAGCATGGTTTGCAGGTTCATTCACGCGCCCTCGCAGCGGTTGAGGTCGATAGCGCATAGCGCCGTGAAAGGAGGCTGAAGCCCCATGTTGAAATCGCGGTAATGACCATGTAAATCATTGCCACCAGGAAGTAAAACAAGAAGGGTTTTTGTGTCGCTCGCCCAGCCTGTTCCGCCAACCACACCATGTCCTCCAACCCCAAGATTGATATCAATGCTGAAGCCTTCATTAATCCAAGCCAGTTATTGTTGATCCCCGGAATGGCAAAGCTGAGCATCTGCGGCAACATGATACGTCGGAACACCTGCGTTGGGCGCATTCCGTAAGCCACCGCCGCCTCCAACTGGCCGCGATCCACCGTTTGAAACGCCCCACGGAAGGTTTCGGTGTAATAAGCACCAAATACAATGCCAATGGCCAGTACACCTGAAATAAAAGTGTTAAAGCGAACCGGCCCCACGCCCAACAAGCCGAGGAACGAATTCACCAGCATTTCACCACCAAAAAACAGCAACAGCATAATCACCAGTTCAGGAATGCCCCGAACCAGTGTGGTGTACCCCGTCGATATCCAGCGTAACCAACGCGGGCCAAAAAGCTTAATGATCGCATTGATAAGCCCGAGTACCAGCGCGACCGCAAGTGACAACAGCATCACACACAGCGACAACCCCGCCCCCTGAGCCAGCAACGGCAAATACTCTATTACCATCATCGGTCTCCTGTCGCTGACTAACGGGTACCGGGCGCTTCAGCTAGCGTCCCGGCAGGTTTGAATTGATCAATAGAATCAAATGAACAAAGACTCAGTTGCCATAAATATCGAAGCTGAAATATTTCTTCTGAATGGCATCATAGGTGCCATCAGCACGGATAGCTTTAATCGCGCCATTCAGTGCATCGCGTAATGCGGGGTTATCTTTACCGATGGCGAGCCCCACATCCGATGAAATGGTTTCGTCTTGAATAACCGGGCCGGCAAAGGCAAATTTCTGCCCGCGCGGCGTGTCGATAAAGCTGCTGGCCGCTTGAATGTTGTCTTGCAACGACGCGTTGATGCGCCCGGACATCAGATCCAGATATACATTGTCCTGATTAGCGTAAGAGACGATTTTAACCCCCTGCCCACCCCAATGTTTTTTCGCATAAGTCTCATGGATGGAACCGGTCTGTACCCCAACAGTTTTACCTTTTAGACTAGCGGTGTCCGGCAACAACGGGCTGCCTTTACGGGCGACTAATTGTGCGGCGCTGCGATAATAGCGGTCAGTAAAATCCACTTCTTTTTTGCGCTCATCAGTAATGGTGAGCGATGCAATGATGGCATCGAACTTTTTGGCATTAAGGGCGGCAATCATACTTTCAAAGGGTTGTTTGACGAATACGCACTTGGCATGCAGATTTTCACACAATGCATTGGCGATATCGATATCAAAACCGGTGATCTCACCATTAGGCGCAAGAACGTCAAAAGGTGGATAACCGCCGTCCACCCCAAAGCTGATAGTGTCAAAAGCCTGAGCCGCAACTGGTGCGGAGTGGATCAGGCTGGTAGCCAGTATCAGGCCGGTAAACAGAGCAGCGCATGTCTTTTTCATGATTCAGATCCCGATGTTGGCAAGTAATAGAAACGGCGAGCAATAGAAACTGTAACTAGTTAGAAACGTAACGAGAGGCAGGTTAGGCCGCCATCCATTTTTTTAAATTCACTGGTATCAAGTTGGATGATGGGCATCCCAAGTTTTTCAATTTGGGCCAAGGTGTAAGGATAACCTTGTGGCGTAATTAGCGTATCATTGATCCATAAGGTATTACCGGCATAAGATTCATCTTCAGGAATAACGATTGAATTAAAACCCGCAAACGCCGGATGCTGTTGGTAATCTTCGGTTAGCAATAACGTATTGCGGCCAACGTAATTAACAATAGATTTCAGGTGTAACCCCGCGTTCACTTCAATCGCTGTCACCCGATAGCCATAGCGCGCCACTGCGGCGGTAAACTCGCGGATCCCCACTTCATCGGTGCGCGCAGTCAGCCCGACAAAAAACTGTTTGCCAACCAGCAACACATCACCCCCATCAAGATGACCTTGGTGGCTCATGCGCGTCACTGGGCGACGCCCCTCAAATAATGGCGCAATGGTCTCTACTTCACCCTGGCGGCTGGGCGCGCCGGGATGGGTTATCACCGCCAGTTCAGGCATCACTACCGCAGTATCTTCCACAAAGTGTGCATCTGGAAACGCGGGCGCAGCAGGTAAAATAGTCACTTTCAAACCCAGACGAAGCAACGTATCGACATAGGCCAGAAACTGACGACCTGTAGCTGCTATATCCGGTGCGCCCAGTTGGGAAGTCGTCTGACCGCTAGCGCAGGTATCTGCCGGAAGTCTGGCAATGGCTTGTGTAAAGTGCATAGGCGATTCTCTTAATTGATAGGAGCGAAAGTATTGATTTGATTATTAAACAGATACTGTCACCAATCAGGTTGAATAAGCCTGGTGCGGCTATACATTTGCGCTATATATGGCTCCCTGCGCGACCTATTCCGCTGCCCGCCACAACAGAACCGTCTGCCTCTATAGGTTTCCGTTATATACTGAATGTTATAATATAAAATTCAAATATTGTTCTAACCAAGGGCGTCAAATGAAAAAGTTAACCTTAGTGATGCTCACACTATTGCTGGTAGCCTGTGCAAATACCGGCCATGTCGGGGTGAGTGGCGGTTCGAGGGGCATCTCCGGTATCAGTGTGGGTACCGGAATTAGCCGGTAGACAGGTGTTTTCAGCACCCTGCCTGGCCGGTTTGGTTGCAGGACCGGCGGTTGGTTGATAAACCGAGGTCTTATTTCAGCGATATGCGTTATCGAAAATAGGTTAAAGCAACACCAATGACGGCTAACGGAACGGTGGCTCATTAAAGGTGCGTAATTTACGTGAATGTAATTGGTCACCTTCGGCGCGCAGCAGATCTATGGCCCGGATACCAATTTGCAAATGCTCAGAAATAGCCCCTTCATAGAAATGATTCGCCTGCCCAGGTAGCTTGATTTCGCCGTGTAATGGTTTGTCTGAAACACAGAGCAATGTGCCATAAGGCACCCTGAACCGATATCCTTGTGCTGCGATAGTGGCACTCTCCATATCGACCGCAACAGCACGACTTAAGTTAAAACGCAGCGCTGAAGCAGAAAAACGCAGTTCCCAGTTTCGATCATCTGAGGTGACAACGGTGCCGGTACGCAACCGCTGTTTTACCTCAACACCTGGCATGCCACTCACCGCTTTGGTGGCATCGTATAATGCCCGTTGTACCTCGGCGATACTTGGGATCGGGATATCCGGTGGCAGCACCGCATCCAGCACATGGTCATCACGCAAATAAGCATGGGCCAGGACATAATCGCCAATCGCCTGGCTTTCGCGTAGACCGCCACAATGCCCTATCATCAACCACGCATGGGGGCGCAGCACCGCAAGGTGATCACAAATAGTCTTGGCATTGGATGGACCAACGCCAATATTTACCAGCGTAATGCCATGCCCGCCTTCTGCTATTAAATGATAAGCGGGCATCTGATGCTTTTTCCACGCCAGATCGGAGGTGGTTTTTTCTGGATCAGCATTTTCAGCCGTAATGTAGCTGCTACCGGCGCAGGAAAGCGCCCGATAAGGGCTGGTTGGATCCAGAATTTGTTCACAGGCCCAACTGACAAACTCATCGACGTAGCGGCTGTAATTAGTAAACAGGATATAGGGCTGGATATGTTCCGCTGGCGTACCGGTGTAGTGTTTCAAGCGCGCCAGTGAAAAATCGGTACGTAAGGCATCAAAATGCGACAACGGAAAATCGGCCGTTATTGGATCAAGGCCATCGGTGATGCCATCCCCAATTTTTGCCAGATCGGTGGTCGGAAAATGCTGTGCAAGACTCGCGGTCATCGAGCGATCCAGAACCAGGTCCGAACCATCAATAACAAAGGGATATGGCATTTCTTGTTGTGATGGCATAACGTTAAAAACAGCGCCGTACTCACTTTCAAGTAATGTCAGTTGCTCTGTCAGATATTCGCGGAATAGCGCCGGCCGGGTGACGGTGGTACTGTATTGGCCGGTTCGAGAGAAACGCCCATAAGCACGGGTACGCTGGCGGTCACGAAATTTACCCTCCCAATTCACACTGAGCTGTGGGTACGAAAATAGCCCCTTAGCCCTCTCCCCAGCATCGGGTAGAGAACCGTCATTAATAAATGCGCTGATAGCATCACGTAATGCCGCCAGCGCCGACTCGTATAACGTCTCCAGCTTGTCAATCGCTTCGGTGGCTGACAAGTGGATTGAATTTTGTGATTGATTCAAGATATCTCCTTTCAATACGAGTAAAGACCGTGGTTTCCCCGCAAACAACGGGCCATTTTGCCACTTATTCCGGCGTTTGATTCCCTTCCGTCAGCACTAAAATAGTCGTAGATATACCCAATAGGTTTCACGTTGTAGGACGGCGGCAAGCAAGAGCATCCCGATGAGCTTACACCTGTATTGCGCGCAGCCAACACACCTGCAGTTTGAAAAATGACGGGTATAACACATTATTTTCTGCCTTGGGCATCATTACAAAGGTCTCTTTTGCGTGGCAAAATCATTTTTACGCAGTGGTAGTTTGGACGATATTCTGGCATTAGGCGAAAATGGGCAACCGGTTTATGCCTCTGCACTGCAGATAAGAGAGGCATTACGCCTTAAAAAGCAGCCGCATATTGCAGATTGCCTGGCCATTCCTCAACTTAATGAACGGGGTGACCGTATTGACTGGTATGCCCCGATTGAAGGAAATGTGACCCCATGGCTGGCGGCCAGCAATGCTGAACGTAAGGCTGCTATTAAACAGCTATCAGCGTGCCTGGCAAGTGTGAATGATTTATGTCAGCGCGCGCAAAAATCAGAAAAAGCAGCCCAACGACTCTTCGGCGTACTGCTCGCTAAAACAATGCAATTCCCAGATCAGAGCTACGTTTATTGGGTGGCAGGCAAACCCGTACTGACGTTTTGGGGCTTTGTCAGTCAGGATAAAAAAACGCGCACCGACCCACTTGATTGCCTGCATCAAACTGCCGCAGTCATCGAGCCTGTTATCTCCGCTCCGCCTGCAATAGTTACGCCACCCGTTACCGCTGCCGTTGAATTGCCACCATCGTCTGATATTGCTCCAGCCATACCGCCTATTCCAGTAGTAGAACCCATCACGTCAACAGAACCGATAAAAAAACCTGCCCGCTGGCGGCGAGTTAGCTGGATTTTACCGGTGCTGGCTTTAATCACCGCATTGGTGGTGCAATTCAGTGGGGGTATGTCAGAAAATTCTGCCGCCGCCCCTGAAATTAAGTCTTTTATTATTAAAGATAAAATAATAGCCGCCGAAAACAAAGCACGGCCAGCTCAAGACGCTGCCACCGTAGTCACCACTCAGATTCTTCAATCGACTATTGAACCCCAACTTCCGCTAGATAATGCCACCATTACCCCGGCACCCGCCGTCACCGAGCCTGCGGTGATACCGATCGCAACAACAGCGGAGAGTAAAAACGTGCTGAGATTGCCCTTTGATGCCGTCAAAATCGGCTCCACGGCCTTCCTTAATGGTAACTGGCGCGTGAGCCCGGACATTAAAGCCGCGTATACCGGTAAAGCCCCCAGCCTGAAGTATCAGATTAAAAATGGCCAAGGTACGGTTAAAATCACTCATGGCGATAATGTCACTTGTCGCGCCAATATCACCGCCGGATTAATGAAGTCAGGCAATTTGGTGATTAATAGTCGCTATAGAGCGCAATGTAGTGACGGTTCTAAATATCAAATGCCTGAGATCGTTTGTAAACAAGGCGCTAGCGGGATGGCAGATTGCAAAGGCCGTTATGACCCCAATACGACCCTTCCAATGACGATGAAGCGTGAGACTAAATAATAATGCTGGCAACGATCACTGATTATAAACAGAAAATTACGCTCATCCAGAATAGTGGCATCCAGTTTCTAGACTTTGCCTTAAAGCCCGAGTCAGATACTGAACTGCCAAATAAATTTGTCCGCAAAAGTGCCAATGGCCCACTGTTGCGCCTGAATTACCATCAACATAATGGTAAATATTCGCTTATGGTGCCGGGTGCTGCCCCTGAAATTGTTAAACCGGAATTTAGTATCCCGCTGGAACAATCGCTGAAGCTGCTGAACAAAATTTGGTTACCCTTGCCTTTCTTGCGCTTTAATCCGCCACGTACCTTGGTTAATGGGCCAGATAACTGGGCCAGAGTTCAAATTTTAGTCTTAGATACCCCGGATCAAGAGGGTAATACTCTACGGGTGACGATGGCCTTTGATACCAAAGTCTATCCCGAAGGCCACGCCAATGAATATCGGGCACCCAATGAAAACGATATCAAAACTGGGCTAAGCTTTGCGCTGGCCTACCACAATGAAGAACTGGCAGAATTCCTTGATTTAACGTGGGTTGACGGTTGGTTACGGGAAGTGTTTGTTCAGCAAGCCTCCGTTCAGGAAGAGCGTACTGTAAGACATATCACTGCGTCTTTACGTGAATTCGAATATCAAGCGCACTACCTTAATTTGCTGGAGTTACTCGGTCAGCAAATTAAGGTGCCAGAAATCAAAATCAATACCAGCACACTGCAAGAACCGGTGGTCAACGTCGATCTGATCCTTGATGTGGGTAACTCACATACCTGCGGTATTTTGGTAGAAGACAGTGCTGATGAACGTCATGGGCTGAAACAAACTTACGAATTGCAAATACGCGATTTGAGTGAGCCTCACTATCTTTATAATGAATTGTTTGAAAGCCGGGTTGAATTTGCGCAAGCCAAATTCGGCAAACAAAACTTTTCAGTAGAGAGTGGCCGTGATGATGCTTTTATCTGGCCGGCGATTATTCGTGTTGGCTACGAAGCCAGCCGTATGGCGCTGCAACGTCTGGGAACGGAGGGCTCAACCGGTATTTCCAGCCCACGCCGCTACCTGTGGGATGAAGAAGCCTATGCTGCGGGTTGGCGCTTCAATGAAACACAAGCCTCGTTGGCTCATGAACCGCTGGCCACCGCACTACCCTTGGCCCATCTTGTCAATGATGATGGTCAGCCGCTGTATAGCGTCCCCGTCGATGAAAGGCTTCCGGTATTCTCGCCCCATTACAGCCGCAGTTCGGTGATGACATTTATGTTGTCAGAGCTGCTGACACAAGCGTTGGTGCAAATCAACAGCGCGGCACAACGCCTGAAAATGACCCATGCTAATGCTCCACGGCAATTACGGTCGATTATTCTGACGCTGCCCTCCGCTATGCCAAAACCGGAGCGAGAGATTTTCCGCCGCCGGATGAATGAAGCTATTGCTTTAGTCTGGAAATCCATGGGCTGGCATCCGGCTGATGACAACTTTATGTCAGAGCAAGACCGTGCTAAAAGCCAAGTCCCAGTACCGGAGGTACAAATGGAATGGGATGAAGCCACCTGTGGGCAGATGGTTTATTTATATAACGAAACACAGGTTAATTTTGGTGGCCGTACCGCCGCCTTTTTTGCCAGTATGGCGCGACCCGATAAGCAACTTGAAGCCGGTGAGGTGGCAGGAAAGACCTTACGTATTGCCTCAATTGATATTGGCGGGGGGACTACCGACCTGGCGATTACGCAATATTGGCTGGATGATGGTATTGGTAATAATGTCAAAATCAGCCCGCGTCTATTATTCCGTGAAGGGTTTAAAGTGGCCGGTGATGATATTTTACTGGATGTTATACAGCTCTATATTTTACCGGCTCTTCAGGCGCGACTTAAGAAATCTGCTATGGCCAATACTGATGCATTGATGGATAAATTATTCGGTAATGATGGTCGGATGGATGGCCAATCAGTATTGCGTCAACAAGCTACATTACAGATATTCATACCAATAGGCAGAGCAATTCTGGCAGCCTATGAGAATTTTGATCCACTGGACGCTAATGCTGAAATCGAAGCCGCCTTCGGTGAGTTATTATCACCATTGCCGACGCAAAAAGTATTGGATTACATTAACAGTGAAGTTCAGCGTGAACTGCCGGCAGACACTGGAATATTTGATATTTTGCAGGTTCCGCTGGTATTAAAACTCAGCAAATTACACGGTGAGTTTTTATCGAACCGAATGAGTATCACGCAAAACCTGCGCTCACTGTCTGAAGTGGTTTCGCTTTATGCCTGCGACGTACTGTTATTGACCGGTCGCCCTGCGCGCTTCCCTGGTATTCAGGCGTTATTCCGCCATCTGCAACCGCTACCGAACAATCGTATTCTTTCACTGGACGGATATCACACCCGCGATTGGTATCCATTTAACCAGCACGGCCGTATTGATAACCCTAAGTCTACGGCGGCTGTGGGCGCGATGCTGTGTTTGCTGGCGCTCGATTTACGGCTGTCCGGTTTTTATTTTAAAGCGGGCGATTTCCAACCTTATTCGACCATCCGCTATCTCGGGATGTTAGACAGTAGTGATGCTCTGAGCAAAGACAATGTTTATTACCGCGATATTGATCTGGATAGCACTGACTTTACTTTATCATCTGATGTTCGTTTTCAGGTTCGTGGCTCATTGTGCCTTGGATTCCGTCAGCTTGAGAATGACCGCTGGCCCGCCTCACCACTTTATACCTTGTCCATCGTCGATCAGGCACTGGCGCGTAAAATCGCGGGTGACAGCATGTTACATGTGCGGTTGAAACTGGTAAAAGGTGATGACCATCGCCCGGAGCGTTTTGAGATAGCCGATGCGGTGCTGCAAGACGGTAGCCATATTCCATTGCATCATCTCTGCCTCAAGCTAAACACATTAGCCAGTAATGGCTCAAGATCAACCCATTATTGGATTGATAGTGGGAGTGTATTTAGAAAATGAAATCTTTAACCATCAAACAGCTCAATAACCAGCTTCAGCACGTCACGCAAGGCATAGATCAAGCTATTGATTGGATTAACAATACGCGCCAACATGCCACTCGCCTGGATATAGAAGCTGATCAACTGACAATCAAACTGCGCCGCAATCGTAATAAAGCGCGTCAACTGTCAGATATCTCCTTAACCGCCATGAGTATTGGTTTTTTTGGTCAGTCATCCGCAGGGAAACAGCATTTGATGTCAGCACTGGTTGCTGCTGAATATGGCCGATTGGAAACCACTCTGGGTGGGAAAAAACTCGATTTTTGGCAGCAAATCAAACCAGGATATCAGGCCAGTGGCTTGGTTACGCGATTCAGTCATCAGCCGAGTATTAGCCATGAAAGCCATCCAGTGCGGCTCTGCTTACTGAGCGAAGTGGATATTGCCAAGATAGTGGCCAGTGCGTTCCTGCTGGAAAATCATCAGCATGGTCAGGAGTATTCGCTGGATGAACAGTATATTGTCGATCATCTACAGCAATTGGTCATGCGCCGGCAGCCAGTCGCCATCGTCGGCATCAGCAGTGATGATGTCATTGGGCTTTGGGATCACCTGACCCACGATGACGCATGGCGTCAAAAGAAACTGGAAACCCATTTCTGGCCGGTTGCCATTGAATTAGCTCCTTATCTGAGCATTGATGATCGCGCCCACCTGTTTTCATTACTGTGGGCGGAATACCCCCCATTGACGGATGCTTATCGTCATTTTGCCTACACGTTGCAACATTTGGCTAGCGCGACGCAATTACTGGCACCACTTAGCGTATTAGTGGATGATACTCTGCTGCCGGTCAATGGCATCATGAATGTCGCCACCCTCGATTATCTGCACACCTCGGCCGATAGCTATATTCAAGTCCTGCCATGGGTTGATCATGGCCCCGCCGATCCAGTGACATTGTCACTTTCGGAGCTAACCTTTTTAACTATTGAGCTGTGCATCCCACTAAGTTCATTGGCCGGTCAAAATGCATTTGAATCCGTCGACTTACTGGATTTCCCTGATTTTAGTCAGCCACTCGATACATCAGCACATATTAAACAGTCCCTTTATTCACTAGCCCCCCTGCTGTCACGGGCCAAAAACGCCTATTTACTTGAGCGTTATACTGATAAGCAGCAAATCAATCTGTTATTGGTTTGTAATCCGGCGGCGAAACGCTCAGAGGTGAAGTCCGTTGGTAAGGCGTTGGATTATTGGGTTAAACAGACTCAGGGTGAAAACGCTCAGATACGTTCCCGACGAAAACCTGGGTTAATCTGGGCGCTCACGCCTTTTGATCAACGTGTAACTTTGGATTCACCACTGGCAGAGGTGAAAAGTCATGATGAAGCAGTGCAACGTTATGTCGGTAACCCCGGAGATAGCTGGGGCACCATGCTGGCACTGGATGCTCGCGGTGTCGAAAGGATGGTCACGTATCTGACTCAGGAGATCCGCCGTGATATCAAAACTGAACGTATCACCGAGCAACTCCATGAATTACGCCGAGAATTGACAGAAAATCTACTGGCGGATTGGCATCAGCCAGCCAGCCATGAATCACAACAAAAACAACGTATTGCTGAGACGTTACTCAAAGCATTACAAACCCGTACTGGCCTACATGGTGAATTACTGGAACGATTATTACCTTCACGCGATGAGTTGCGTTGCCTGTATCTACAACAGCCAAACCGAACGGCGGAACTGAGAGTTCCAACGACCAATAACGAGCCCTTCAGTATTGGTATCGATATCGACTTACTCAGCGACCAGCCAGTTTCGCCTGAATTACAGACGGCGACGGCCACCCCGCCCGCTAATGACTATGAAACAGAATACGCCACAAATGTGCAGCGTTACTGGGTAAATCACCTGCGACAACTGCCGGATAACGCCCCACTGATTGAACTTTTAGGTATCACTAAACCCACGTTCGAGTTGCTGGTTGCAGAGCTAATTACGGCCAGCATCCGATTGAATATCCGTGGGCAATTAATCAATATACTGACCGACAGCGAGCACGTTGGCCTGCATCGTGAAATCAAAGTGGATCGTCAGGTGTCCCGCGCCCTGTCAATACTGGGCAATTTCATTGCCTGGCTCGGTTTCTTGCAAATTAACGAAGCCCGGCGTCCGGATAGCCGCATTAATCGAGGCTATAAAATTTTTGCCCAACAGCCAAAATTATCATCGTCGTTGGGTGCATCACAACGATTGACTCAATTAACGCTAACGCCAACCAATACTACAGCATGTTATATTTATGATTGGTTGGTGGGTCTAGGCGAAATGATTATTCACAACCAGGGACATTCCGCTAGCAGCGAAATCAATATACAGCATCATGAACAACTGGCGGTCATATTTTCACTGATTAACCCGCCATTTGAATTATAATAATTTGATAATAACCCTGTTATTTCCTTCCTGCGGCGGGGGAAATAACGAGGTTATTTTATCATTCACATAACAACTTAACGTGTTGATTTTTAGTTGCTATCACTTATTGGCATTGCCCTAAGCACCACAATGCCGGGTGTTTTCTTCACATATTCCACGAACGGTGAATCCACAACTTTATTATTCCCTTTTAGCGACGACGCGTTGCGTAACATGGGGCCTTTTGCCGTTCTGACAAATATTCCGGTGTGAGTTACATCCAGCCCTTGAATATGAGTATAAATACCGATGTAATCGCCATTCTTCAAATGACTCACTGCGGCGTCATTAATAAACTCGGCCGGAATATAAACGATATTGCGCTCAATAACGTTTAGCGAAGGAATAAACTCGCCGCCCTCCTTTTTTTGGTTCAGATATTTGATTACAGTACGTGAATGAGGCGTTATTTGTGCTGTGACATCTTGCGCGTTTAATGGTTCCCGGTGTGACCAGTCAGTAAAGAAATGTTTTCGGTTTAAGTAGCTGACATCACCATCAATATATCTGGTATTGATGACTTGCTGAATAAAGTCAGACTTATTTTTTGACTTACGGAAGGATTCGACATAATCAAGGTAAGTAAAGCAATCCAACCCACGGAAATCAATGACTAACTGTTCAGGTTCGGTTACTGAACCGACGAGAACATTGGCCTCATAAGGAGTACCTAAAAATTCGGCTGATATCTTGGTAATAGCGCCACCGGTACTGTGGTGATGTGCTGCTTTTGTCTGCATGTCTATGATGCTGGTGATGCGATTTGCAGTGTAATTATCGATAGCGACGATTTCATGCGGACCAGGTTTCGCACCGCATCCCGCCAAAACCACGATTAAAATTAAAGACAATAATTTATACATAAGTTCCTTCTATGCTTTAACAAGCGCAGCTATTCCATAGGTATCAAGAGTTGTTACCTTAATGTTTTAATTTTAAACATTGCATCAACAATCCCCCATTAAATGGCGCTAATGCATGATAAAAACGATGAGATTGCCTCTTATTGAATAAAAACCATGCTTGCTAAAAAAATTTTCAATTCACCGTTAATTATCTTATTTTTCATGTTATTACATTAGATGTCATTTTGTTATAACCGAATTTCACCCACATAGCGTTGTGATCAGCCTCGGGTTTTTGCATTCTTATTGTTCTGCTCTCTTGTGTCTTTTTGTGGATCGTGTTTATCTTTTAGGGCTTATTACACTTAATGATGAGATACCCCGTGAACCATTCCACTGCCCATTTTGGTCTACTAAACATCGATCTACAAAACGCTGCGCATATTGACGCAGTTGTAGTCGTGCGTGTGGTGGTGGTCGGCAACGCGCCGTAACGGGTAACGAATCCAGCAAGATTCCCAAACCCCGCC
>NZ_CQAZ01000011.1:24739-107988 GCF_001152565.1 Yersinia pekkanenii
GGCGCCAGCCGAGCGGGGTTTCTTTTTGCCCCACTCTGTTAGCGCCGGCCCCGATGAAGGACATAACCATGCGTTATACCGGCGCCCAATTAATAGTTCGTTTACTGGAACAACAAGGCATTACCACTGTGGCAGGTATTCCTGGTGGTGCGGCGTTACCGTTGTATGATGCTCTGGGGCAAAGTCGCATTATCCGCCATGTGTTGGCGCGACATGAGCAAGGTGCGGGTTTTATGGCGCAGGGTATGGCGCGGGCCACCGGACAAACCGCCGTCTGCTTGGCATCCAGCGGCCCTGGAGCAACCAATCTGGTCACGGCCATTGCCGATGCTAAGCTCGACTCTATTCCACTGGTTTGTATTACAGGGCAGGTTTCCTCCTCAATGATTGGCACCGATGCTTTTCAAGAAGTTGATACCTACGGTTTGTCGATCCCCATCACCAAACATAACTATTTGGTTCGCGATATCAGCGAATTGGTTCGGGTCATTCCGGCGGCATTTCGTATTGCTCAGTCCGGGCGTCCCGGCCCGGTATGGATTGATATTCCCAAAGATGTACAAACCGCTGAGATTGAGCTTGAAAGCTTGCCAGAACCGGGGGTTGCAGATGAACCCTGCCCAGTCGATCTGCAGGCTATTGCTCAAGCGGCTCAGATGATCAACCGTGCTGCACGGCCAGTACTCTATCTGGGGGGCGGGATAGTCAGCTCCGAGGCCCATCATGAAGCAATACAACTGGCCGAACAGGCCGGTCTGCCTACCACCATGACATTAATGGCATTAGGCACCATGCCGGTTGACCATCCATTATCCTTAGGAATGTTGGGGATGCATGCCGCACGTTCGACCAATCTTGTCATGCAACAGGCGGATTTATTGATTGTGCTCGGTGCCCGATTTGATGATCGGGCTATTGGCAAGGCTGAACAGTTTTGCCCTAACGCCAGCATTATTCATATTGATATTGACCCCGCTGAGCTTGGCAAAATTCGCCGCCCCCATCTGGCGATGAATGCTGATATTAAGCAGGTATTAACCCATTTATTGCCATTAGTCGACACACAAACGCGCAGTGATTGGCGTGCCATTGTCAGCAATATGCAGCGTGAGTTTCCGTTCAATCAGCCAAACAGTGGCAACCCGTTGTGCCACTATGGCTTGATTCGTGCGGCGGCCGAGGCTCTGGATGACGACACCATCATTACTACTGATGTCGGCCAGCATCAAATGTGGGTGGCACAGGTCTATCCATTGCACCGACCACGACAGTGGTTAACTTCCGGAGGACTGGGCACCATGGGTTTTGGTCTGCCTGCCGCCATTGGCGCAGCACTGGCGAAGCCAGAGGCTAAAGTGGTGTGCTTTTCCGGTGATGGCAGCCTGATGATGAACATTCAAGAAATGGCGACCGCAGTTGAAGAGCGGCTGAACGTTAAGATTATTTTGATGAATAACCAGTCACTAGGTTTAGTCCATCAGCAGCAGGATCTGTTCTTCGGTAAACGTATTTTTGCCGCCGACTACCCTTATCGCACTAATTTTATTCATATTGCTGAAGGCTTTGGTTTTTCTACTTGTGACCTTAATAGTGCCAGCGACCCTTATGCCGCTTTGCATGATGCGCTAAATCGCCCTGGCCCCGTATTAATCCACGCGTTGATTGATGTGGATGAAAAAGTGTATCCCATGGTGCCACCTGGTGCTGCGAATATCGATATGATTGGAGGTGAGTAAGATGACAAGTCTACCAATGGCAGATCAACCCACATTGGGTTTACAAACCACGGCACGAGTAGCTTTATTACTGACCGTGCGCAACCACCCCGGAGTGATGTCCCATATTTGTGGCTTATTTGCCCGACGTGCGTTTAACGTAGAAGGCATTCTGTGTATGCCGCTGGCCGGTGGCGAAGAAAGCCGCATTTGGTTACAAGTGTTGGATGACCAGCGACTACTGCAAATGATAAGTCAGCTAGAAAAACTAGAGGATGTGCTCCAGGTTCGCCGCTTTGGTTCTGAAATACCTATTTTCAATCAGGTAGAGGATTTGATCGCCAATCAGCGGTGAGCCGCGTGAACAGGAAGTCGCCCCTGCTCCGGAAATTGGGGGGGATACCAGACCAGATCGGTGCTTATTTCGGACATACTTTAGGCTCCTTCATCCGTAAAGGCTCTTTAATGGGGTAGTTAGGATGGCCATACTCGTAGCAACTGGTGGTGACTTTAATTTGGTCGCAGGGCATAAAGTGAACGGTGATCCCACATGTTTTTCCACCGGAGGTATAAGCTGGAACCGGGACTATTTTATAGTGCTGTCGATGTTGTGCTTTTATTTTTCTCGCCCAATCCAAAGCTTTTTCACTGTTCTCATACCCAGGAAAATCATCGGCAGTTCCTACGCCTGTTTCCCAGTCTATCCTGACCGTCATTCCCGGTTGCCATTGTGTGGGCGCGCTGTAACAGCAGCCGCCGCCGCCGCCCTGGAACGGGCCGATGGCATCGATGCCGGACTGTCCGTTGACGCTGAACTGGTTGATGGCCCATTTGGTGTGGTTAACGGCTTCGATGGTACCAGCGAGGGCTAATTGGCTGCTTAACGCAAGTAAAAAAGCCCCTGCCAACAGGGGGCGGCTGACTATTTTCATCATTAATTCCCTTTATTTTTACGGTAATGTTAACATTAATTACATTTTAATAAATAATGATGCAACATATCGCACCGGTTGCTAAACCCGGCGCGTTGTATCGGCATAAGCTTAATGTATATCTCCCCGACAATTATTCGCCAGAGTGAGATGGTACTGCTACATCGCAGAATACGTATTTACCCTAGCAAATTTGCTACTAAATAAGCAGGTATAATATGAACGCTCAAATCAAGTATGCACTCGCCGTTGCCATCATTGCCTTAGCCAGCGCCAACATTGCGCGCGCGGCTGATCCACACATCCCATGGGCGGATAACAGTGGTGGCACTGAAAGCACCCATATCGCCGCTGTTGGCCAAGACTTGAATAACCAACATCAGGCCGTGACCAAAACACAAGAAGGCGTGTGGGCCGCTAATAGTGGCAGTATCAGCCAGGATGAACAGGCATTAAAGAGCACCACACCTGCCTTTGCTGGCACCCCTTCATTAATGCCCCATCAGGGATAATATCACTGAGCGTAATACTAGAAATATCATTGAGGTGTGAGAATAAAGACAATGTTACGAAAGCAGCAGGCCGCTAGCGATAATATATCGTTAACGGCCTTTTTGATTCGAACGCAGATATATTAAGCCAGTAATAGTTTTTGTAATTCCGCCAGTGAGCTAACTTGATAGCGAGGCGCAATATTATCATCTACAGCGGCACCATGCATATTAAGCCAGCAGGTATCAATACCCGCATTAATACCACCCTGAATATCAGAATGAAGATTATCGCCAACCATTAAAATATTTTCTTTTGCCGGATTATTCATTAAATTGAAAGCATGTTCAAATATAGCCACATCTGGCTTAGCCACCCCTACTTGCTCAGAAATAATCAGTGGGGAAAAGACATTTTTTAAACCGGTACGCTCTAAACGGAGAGTCTGCAACTCGGTAAAACCATTGGTAATAATCCCCATATTGACTTTACCGCTCAAGGCATCAACTAACTCACGCGCACCGGGTAACAGCGAACAAATATCTGCCATAGCGACCAAAAACTCACTATTCAGACGGGTTGCCGCGACACCCAGTTTTTCTGCCCACATTTCAAAACGGCTATTTTGTAACTCGGTGGCAGATATCTTGCCATCCTGATAATCGACCCAAAGCGGTTTATTAACCAACTGATAATGATCAAAATCCTGCGCGGAAAACTCCACATTAAAGCGGGAGAACATCAGCTTTAAGCCTTGATATGCATCAAAGTGAAATAGTGTTTCATCCGCATCGAACAGTATCCATTGGTATCTCATTACTCTTATCTCTCTGGCATCATTAGGCGCGTTATGGTAGCGATTATTAGGGCTTAGCTCAAGCACGCTTATATCCTTGCATGCAGGATATTATTACATCAGTAGTGCTGCCGATATATCACGATTTATCGCAATAATGGCATCACCGGTGATCAGTGGGGCATCAAATGCTGCCAATGTTTTACGGTTAATCTCAACCAGTACATCATCAAGTTTAATTTCCATATCTAACGCAATATCCATCAACTTATCTTTTTCCCAAGTGTCACGGGACATCAGCAGTTTTAGGAATATCACGGTGCTATTAGCCAAATTAGCCGTGATTGCCGCCATTGATTTCGGGTTAATCTCGGTTGGCGCGGGGGCAGTGACCGTCTCAGTGATGAACAGGTTTTCTAACAGTTTGACTAATTCCTGACTTTCATTTTTCAGTAGATTAATGCGGTCGGTATCATTAATAATTTCAGCGGCCGGGGACGGCAGGCTCAATGTCATTGGTGTTGCACGGCTATCAAGATCGCGATAGACCAGCTTACTGTCGAGGGCGAAACGCTTATACACCCGTTCAAGGAACTTCACGTCTTGGGGTGTAATGGTTCCCTCAACCTGAATTAGATGTGCCAGAAAACGTGCTATGGCCCGACGATTATCCAGCGAAAGCGGCTCCAGGTTATTTTTCAGCGCCAGTAACGTATTACTTTTTCTGATACCCGGCTGGAGATAAGCTTTTAGACGCATACGTTGACCGGGGCTAATATAACCCCAAGCATCAATGTGCTGAGTCAATATCTTTGATTCTGGCTCACCGATACACCCATCAACCATCACTGCGGCACAAGCCAGCTCTACTGCCAGCATAGTGACACGATAGGTGGCAATGGTTGCTGATTCAGCGACCATCGACTCAATAGGAAACAGTGCCACGATATCTTGCAAAACGGGGGTATGATTATCCGCTCTAACATCAGGTTCAATGCCAACGTGTAACGACGCCAGTGCATAGGTTAATGCCATCACCTGACTGCGGGATAAACACTCTAATGGTTTGGTATCACAGGCAGTACTTAGCCGGAGAAAAAGTTCATCCAATGTGATCATCAGCAAACCATAACCGACCTTTGCTTTAATATTCTCTAATTCGCTTTTTAATGCCTCAGACCACAATGGCATTGGCATCAATAGCTGCCCTTCCAGCGACATTTTTTTCTTTGGATTACCACTGGCAAAACGGTTATAAATATCAAGATCCTGCTGACATGCTTCAAATATTGGCCGAAGCTTATCCCGATGCGCTTTACATACTGCGACATTCGGCAGGTCACCCATTTGCTGGAAGAATTCCTGGCCCATTAATCCCGCAGAAGCAGGACGATAAAATATCAGTAATTTGGTTTTATTAACCGGCAATAAAAATCCATCACCATATTGTGCTCGGTAACGCTGCTGAAATAGCGAAGAGAAAACATTGGCACAATGTACCATTGATATATTCTGATTTATTACCGGGTCGGCTTCCCCCCAGGCGAGAGCCCATTCGGCTGACAGTGGTTTCTGATCAACCGCCAATTGCCCTAAACCGACCAGCAACGCCAGTGGAAGTTCGGTTGAGGCATTGCGGGTTGAAGGCGGTGAAGACAGATAGAGTTTCTCCTCTATATTCACCCGAGAGAGATAAACTAATAAATTCTGCGCATAATGATTAAATGCGTTATTTTTCCCATAAATCTTTAGTAGACGATTAATTTCTGTTTCAAGGATAGGGAACTCTTTTTTTGCCACTGGATCTATAGCTGCATCAATCAGTATTCGATGTTCCAATCCGTAGAAAAATAAGAATACATAGCCGATATCTGCATTGGGCGATTTACGCCCTTCGGATAGCCACTGTAAATATGCTCTTCTCGCCTCAGGTGAACATGTTGAGTAATCGGGTGCATTATCAATCAGAGGTAATGAGCTATCTATTTCGTTTGCCGCGACATCCATTGACGGGTTAATAAACGCAGGCTCTGCCCCGGTACGGTTACTTTTGTATTTATTACCAATATAAACCATACCATCCGGTAAATTTATTCCGGCGACAACGGCTAGCTCACCGGGACGGAGCCACGATGCACGGGCTAAAGAACCTCGAGATGTTTCTGTTGGTTTAGGTGCTGCTTTCTTGGATCCGTCGACTGATTGACGCTGTTCAGGCTGATCATTTTCAGTGGGGTATTCTGGCTCTAACTGCGACGGAGCCATCGGATAACTGCCCAGATCGGGTACCGTCACGGTTTTCTGCATATCGGTATTGATAGATGGCCCGACGAGTGACTTAGCCCCTTTGAGATTTTGCCAAACAAAGTACAGGCATAAGATAGCCGCACTCAGTGCAATCCACACTTCTCTTGGGATACCTGTCATCAGCCCTAAAACGACGATGAGTAGGATAACCCCGCCGGTACCGGTAGATTTTCTCTTTGCCACGATGGTTTATCTGCCCCTATCTTAAAATAGTAATTTTTATTCTGCCTTTAATGGCAATATTTAATAAATAACGTTTTTTTTACGTTCTTTTCACATAAAAATCATGACAAAAACACTAATTAGACTTAAGTGCAATTTATAGGTTAATAATAATCCAGTATTTTATTTTTAATGTTTGTTGTTTGGCATAACGGCGTGCCAACGCGTTCAATAAATCAATTATGCCAGTTGATTATACATTCAGCTAGCAAAGACTCTGTAGCCATTGGATAAATTCCTTAGCTTTCGGCTTATCCAACATCTGCTTGGGGTAAATTAAATAATAGGGATTTGTCACGGGTAACTTGTGCTTTAGTTTATAGTTAACGTTTTATTATTATTCTGGTTACAAATAATCCTATACTCTTAAGAAGAGAAGCAACCTTTAGCATTATTGTGGGGATATATGCAAAAATTAACCAAAATAATTAATATGGTCGCCAATCCAATTGGCGACATGGCGTTCATTAAACAATGCAAGGGTACTCTGGAAGCTTGTGGTGTTCTGGTATTGTCGGACTTTTTATTGCCTCGCGCGCTGGACAGTATTAAGCAGGAAGGCATCAATCAAAAACATCACGCGTACTATGCAGCTAATCAACATAACGTTTATCTGACCAATTCAGATCCCGCCTATTCTGCTGACCATCCGCGCAATCGGTTGGTTACATCATCAAAAGGGTGTATTACCGATGAGGAAATCCCCGCAGACTCCGCGCTTCGAACACTGTATACCGCAAAGGATTTTCAGAATTTTCTGTGTGCCGTCTTAGATGAAAAGCAGCTCTACCCCTACGCTGATTCACTTTCTTCAATTAATTTACACTACGCCAGTCAAGGTCAAGAGTTAGGTTGGCATTTTGATAACTCTTCGTTTGCCATTACCTTATTGGTACAAAAACCACAGGCGGGTGGTGTTTTCGAATATATCGAAGAAATGCGGGATGCAGATAAAGCAGAGATGAATTATTCCGGTGTGGAACAGCTGCTAAACCAGAAAATCACCCCTAAAGTATTACAGATTGAACCGGGGGAATTAGTGTTATTCCGTGGAAGAAATGCAATTCACCGTGTCACGCCGACACAAGGGGATATCACACGGATGCTAGTGGTACTGGCATATAATGCACAACCTGACATTACCTTATCCGAAACGGCCAGAATGACTTTTTATGGCCGTATTTAGCCGTCATTCAATCTTGGCTTTCAGCTAAAAATAGAGATTTGTTTTGCGGCCAATCACGGGGTCACAGCAACAGAAAATCCCGGTCAAAACGGCACCGGGATGGTCCAGGCAGAGGGTCTATGTAACAAAATGGCTATGCTACAAATAAATGGTCTCTTATTTAATTGCCATAGCATCGCGCATGGTAAAGAACAGATCGGTCTGATCGGTCAGGCCAACAACGTTCGCGGCATGTGGGCCGTAAGCCGCTATCCGTAATTGCGTACCGGTATGCCCTTGAGAGTCATCTTCAGAATTACCGTAGCTTATAGCCATAATTGCGCCGTCTTTGGTGGTTAACGCTTGCGTCAGACCAGGTGCTTTAGCATCAGCCTCAATAATTTGGCTAGAATGAGCATGATCTGCGGTTACGATGACCAGTGTATTGCCATCGGTACGGGCAAACTCCAGTGCTTTTTGTACTGCTTCATCCAAATCGACGGTTTCACCGAACTGGCCACAAGGGTTTGCTGCGTGGTCTTGTTTGTCAATTGATGCCCCTTCCACTTGCAGGAAGAAACCTTGCTCATTGGTTTTCAACAGATCAATCGCTTTTTCGGTCATCACGGCCAATGTTGGAATATCGTTGGTGCGTTCGCTATTGTTTTCACAGGTTACCGGCGGTTTATCCAGGTTGCCGTGATAAGAGGCTTTCGGCCCCTGCCAGCGTACCGGCATATTACCTGGACTAAATAACCCCAACAGCGGTTTTTGTTGATCGGCCTGCTTTATTGCATTCAAATCATCAAGATTTTCAACAATGATGTAACCTCGGGCCAGAGCTTGATCGCGTAGCGATTGATCTTTCCATTCACCGGCTTTAGCGACTTGGCTGAATGATTTAGAACCACCGCCTAAAGTGACATCAGCACGCCCGGCAATCATCTGTTCGGTAATGGAACCGCGCCCCCCATTTTCCAACGCGTTAGTACCACACTTCTCACTGGTTTCTTCCGGGCCGTAGCATTTTCGCCCGGTGACGTGGGCAAACTGTGCCGCAGGCGTGGCATCCTGCAATTCAGCGGTAGAGACGTTACCGGTCGCTTTACCTGCTTTTTTGGCCAGTTCCAATAATGTGGCGTGATCTTTGCCGAATACATCGACACCCAGTGCGCCATTATAGGTTTTCACGCCGGAAGACCATGCAGTAGCAGACGCGGCTGAGTCAGTCACGTAATCAGGTTTCTGTGTTTTCTTATCTAATGAATAGTGCGTGTATTGCCCGGTCAGCGGTAACGCATCAATTCCTTTAAAGAAACCACCCGCCCCCAAAGCATAGTTACGCGCCGAGGTAATTTCTGAGTCACCCATACCATCGCCAATCAATAAAATGACATTTTTCACCGTTTTATTGGACAACGAATCACGCAGCGCCTGTGTCTGATCTTCCGTCAGACGGCGTGCCCCGCCAAATTGAGTGACATCGCCATGGGCGCTGCGGTCGTATAGGCCGGTGGCGGCAGCAACGGCATTGGGTGTAAACAACGTACTGGTTAACATCAGGGTGGATAACGCTATGCCGGACATAGTGGATACACGGTTCTGCATGGGTATAATTCCTTGTTGTAAAACAGTAATACAATTTGTATTAATGGGTTACAACAAATACTAGAACAGATGAATGACGCTTTTATGACAGTCGCGATTAATTATTATTCTGCCGACAAGCGCTAGATCAGGCCACCACTGGCACGCCATACTGTACACATATACAGTATGGCGGTATTTTATGACATTTGATTAATTTTAAACCTTGTTTTGCGAAGAACTCCGCAAAAAATCATCTGCCAGTTCAAGCTGATGTTGGCTGAAAACCGTGATCCCATGACGGCGCAATAACGCCGTGGTGACGCCCTGACCTGCGCGTGGAGTCCCACTAAAATTACCATCATAGATACGACTGCTACCACAAGATGGGCTACCTTCGGTAAGAATTGCCAATGTGCAATGGTGCTGTTGCGCCAATTCTAATGTTTGATAAGCCCCTTGCAGAAACTCGCGACTAACATCATTGCCCCATTGCTCAATCACTCGTGCCTGCCCTTGTAGTACCGCCTCGCCATTACCTTGCTGAATTTCGGCTGGCGGACGGGGTACCGGCATTCCTGCGGACAATTCGGGGCAAACAAGGACCAATCGCCCTTCATTCTGCCAGCGTTGAATGATTTCATCACTGACAGACAAGGCACTGCCATTATAACGGACAGGTTTCCCCATTAAACAGGCACTTATCAGAACGCGCGCAGGCTTCGATTCCACGTGATTATCAACCTTAAAGTTATGCGACAAATAAAAAATGAGATCTAAAGTTGATAATAACGAATTAAAGGCTACAGGTCATAAGTCTGGTCAGATAATTGGCACCGAGGACATAATTTTCATGCAATAATTACCCGCGAAACTTTAATTAGTGGCAACACGTTAATGTTGGCAACATGTTCATCAGCCAATCCAATGGCAGCTACTGGCGGAGACTTATGGAAACGTTTTTTATTGACAGGATCGCGACCCCTCAGGGTGAGTTGTTGCTGATTGCAGACCAAGAAAACCGGCTGCGTGCCATCGATTGGACCGATCATTACACGCGTTTAATGAAGTTGCTATGTAACCATTACGGTGTAGATACCTTTACCTTAGTTGAAAAACATAATCCCGGTGGCTTGAGCGACAGCATGCAACGCTATTTTGCCGGTGAACTGCATATTATTAACAGTTTACCGGTTAAAACCGCAGGTACTGATTTTCAGCGTCAGGTTTGGCAGGAACTGCGAAAAATTCCCTGTGGCGAAACCATTAGCTATGGTGAGTTGGCAAAACGAATCAACCGCCCTACTGCTTCGCGGGCGGTAGGAATGGCGAATGGACTGAATCCAATCTCTATTGTTGTCCCTTGTCACCGAGTGATCGGGCAGCAAGGTGCATTGACCGGTTATGCCGGTGGCGTGGAGCGGAAACGCTGGTTATTAATGCATGAGGGCTATCTTTTAGCATGCTAACTATTGTTGCTCTTATCAGACGTAAGAAAAGATGTTAAAATTGACACATATCAATATTAATGGGAATACCCTATGCTCCCGGAAAAACGTGTAATCCGACGTATCCAGTCTGGTGGTTGTGCAATTCACTGTCAGGATTGCAGTATCAGCCAGCTCTGTATTCCGTTTACCTTAAATGAAAATGAGCTGGATCAGCTCGACAATATCATTGAAAGGAAAAAACCTATTCAGAAAGGACAGGCACTGTTTAAAGCAGGTGATGAGCTAAAATCCCTGTATGCCATCCGTTCCGGGACCATTAAAAGCTACACCATTACCGAAGAAGGTGATGAGCAAATCACCGGGTTCCATTTAGCGGGTGATTTAGTTGGTTTTGATGCTATCAGTAATCTACAACACCCAAGCTTTGCACAAGCCTTGGAAACCTCTATGGTTTGTGAAATTCCATTTGATACGCTGGATGATTTATCCGGTAAAATGCCTAGTCTGCGCCAGCAGATGATGCGGCTGATGAGTGGCGAAATCAAAGGTGATCAGGATATGATCCTGCTACTTTCTAAAAAGAATGCAGAAGAGCGTCTGGCCGCCTTTATCTACAATCTTTCTCGTCGTTTCGCGCAACGTGGTTTCTCTCAGCGTGAGTTCCGCCTCACCATGACGCGTGGTGATATTGGCAATTATTTAGGTCTGACGGTGGAAACTATCAGCCGTTTACTGGGCCGTTTCCAGAAAAGTAATATTCTGGGTGTGAAAGGTAAATACATCACTATCGAGAATACCGAAGCACTGGCCCAACTGGCCGGTAATCCACGGCCTAACTTGTAGCTTAATCAAAGCCAGATCAATACCGACCCAATAAATTTCAAGATGCAACGTATATTTATTGGTCTGGCTCTTCCTTCCACCTATCCTGTTTCACTTTCATGGTTTACTCTTTAACTAACATACTGTTAATTCACGGTTGTAAGGAGATTCTATGGCAAAGTATCAGAATATTCTGGTTGCTATTGACCCCAATCAGGATGATCAACCTGCGTTAAGACGCGCGGTTTACCTTGTGCAGCGTAATGGCGGCACAATCAAAGCATTTTTAGCTATTTATGATTTGTCATACGACATGACGACCCTGCTGTCGCCTGATGAACGTACCGCAATGCGTAAAGGGGTTATCAGCCAACGCTCGGCCTGGATAAGCGAGCAGTGCCGGTTTTATATTGATGCTGGCGTACCTATTGAAATCAAAGTGGTTTGGCATAATCGACCTTATGAGGCCATTATCCAGGAAGTTCTGAACGCCAAACATGATTTGCTGCTAAAAATGGCACATCAGCATGACCGTCTCGAATCCATTATCTTCACGCCAACTGACTGGCATTTATTGCGTAAATGTCCGTGCCCGGTATGGATGGTTAAAAACCAACCCTGGCCAGAAGGCGGTACTGCATTGGTGGCCGTCAACCTCTCCAGTGAAGATCCATTGCATGACCCGCTCAACCTGCGTTTAGTTAAAGAAACCAGAGAATTAGCAGAACATGTTAATCAGACTCAGGTGCATCTGATCAGTGCTTACCCGGTCACACCGATTAATATTGCTATTGAATTGCCCGATTTTGACCCGAGCGTCTATAACGATGCAATTCGTGGTCAGCATTTGGTGGCGATGAAAGCCTTGCGCCAACAGTTTGGCATTGATGAAAAATTCACCCATGTGGAAAAAGGTTTACCTGAAGAGGTTATTCCTGATTTGGCAGAACATTTACGGGCTGGGGTGGTGGTACTGGGTACTTTGGGGCGCACTGGGTTGTCTGCCGCCTTTATCGGTAACACCACCGAACATGTGATAGACCATCTTAAATGTGACTTACTGGCGATTAAACCAGAAGGATTTACCTGCCCGATAGAAGGTAATGAAGACCTGGAGGGTGTTGAATAACGTCCCTTCTTACATCGCGCTGAGTAAAGCCAAAAAGCAGGGCCGCCGAGTCGGTGGCCCTTCATCATATACAGTGTAATTATTACAATGCGCGTAAAATTGCTTCCACGCTATCTTTAGCATCGCCAAACAACATTTGGGTATTGTCTTTAAAGAACAATGGGTTCTGTACGCCAGCATAGCCGGTATTCATTGAACGCTTAAAGGCAATAACACTTTGCGCTTTCCACACTTCCAACACTGGCATACCCGCAATTGGGCTACGTGGATCTTCAAGTGCTGCCGGGTTAACGGTATCGTTGGCCCCAATGACCAAAACGACGTCAGTGCTTGAGAAATCATCATTGATTTCGTCCATTTCCAACACCACGTCATAAGGTACTTTAGCTTCAGCCAATAGCACGTTCATATGCCCTGGCAAACGCCCTGCAACCGGGTGAATACCAAAACGAACTTTGATCCCACGCGCTTGCAGTTTTGCCGTAATTTCCGCAACCGGATACTGTGCCTGTGCTACCGCCATACCATAGCCGGGAGTGATGATAACTGAACTGGCATTTTTCAGCAGATCAGCCACTTCTTCCGCTGTAGTTTCACGGTATTCGCCCATTTCTTCAGCATTACCCGTGGAAGAGCCATCGGTACCGAACCCCCCGGCAATCACGCTGATAAACGAACGGTTCATCGCTTTACACATGATATAGGACAGAATTGCACCGGATGAACCGACCAAAGCACCCGTCACAATCAACAGGTCATTACTTAGCATGAAACCTGCGGCCGCTGCGGCCCAACCGGAGTAGGAGTTCAGCATCGACACCACAACCGGCATGTCGGCACCACCAATAGAGGCCACCAGGTGCCAGCCAAAACCCAAAGCAATCACGGTCATCAATAACAACGCGACCACTTGTAGGCCAACGCTATCTGTTTTGACGAACATAATCATTAGCAGGAATGAAACAGCCAGCGCCACCAGATTCAACTTATGGCGTTGCGGTAGCATCAGTGGCTTAGATGAGATAATCCCGCGTAATTTACCGAAAGCAACAATAGAACCGGTAAAGGTTATCGCCCCAATAAAGATACCCAGGAAGACTTCGGTCAGGTGGATATTCACCATCACCGCATCCATCACCGCCGTGCCATGAGCCAGATAGCTGTTAAAGCCAACCAGAACGGCTGCCAAACCGACGAAGCTGTGCAGAATCGCTACCAGCTCTGGCATTTCAGTCATTTCGACTTTCTTCGCCAGATAGATACCGATCGCACCACCGATGACCATAGCAATGATAATCCAGCCAACGTTACTTGAGTCTGGCCCAAGAATGGTCGCGATAAGCGCGATGGCCATACCGGTAATACCGAAAGTGTTACCTTGTTTGGATGTTTCGTGGCGCGACAGCCCAGCCAAACTGAAAATAAATAAAATCGCAGCAACTATGTACGCAGCTGTAACGAGACCACTAGACATCAGTTACCCCTATATTGTGTTTATCAACTCAGTTTTTATATAAGCCTAACGGATATATAAAATTAGTTTTTACGAAACATTTTCAGCATGCGCTGGGTGACGGTAAAGCCACCAAAAATGTTGATACTGGCAATCAGTACGGCGATAAAGGATAAGAAACTCACCCAGCCGCCGTGGCCAATTTGCAACAGTGCGCCGACGATAATAATGCCCGAGATCGCGTTGGTAACTGACATCAGCGGAGTATGCAGCGCGTGGCTGACATTCCAAACCACGTAGTAACCGACCACGCACGCCAATGCAAAAACAGTAAAATGAGATAAGAACTCTTTCGGTGCTACATTCGCCAGCCAACCAAACAGCACAATGGCAATCGCCATAAAGATGTATTTGGTCCAGGGTGAAGAAGGTTTAGCCTCTTCTTTTACCATTGGCGCTACTTTTGCAGCCGTAGGTTGCGCAGAAACCTGAATCGGTGGCGCTGGCCATGTCACTTCACCTGTTTTGACTACGGTAACACCGCGAATAACGGTATCTTCGAAATCAATGTTTATCTCGCCATTTTTCTCTTTACAGAGTAATTTCAGTAAGTTAACAAGGTTAGTGCCGTAAAGCTGGGATGATTGAGTCGGTAAACGGCTTGGTAGATCGGTATAACCGATAATTTTTACGCCATTCTCAGTCACGGTGACTTTATCGGCGACGGTGAGTTCACAGTTACCCCCGGTTTGCGCGGCCAGATCGACAATGACACTGCCCGACTTCATTGATGCCACCATCTCTTTGGTGATTAAGCGTGGCGCGGGTTTGCCCGGAATCAATGCGGTAGTAACGATGATGTCCACTTCAGCGGCTTGAGCGGCAAACAGTTCCATCTCGGCTTTAATAAAAGCTTCGGACATGACTTTGGCATAACCATCACCACTGCCTGCCTCTTCTTCAAAATCCAGTTCAAGGAATTCAGCCCCCATACTCTGAACTTGTTCTTTCACTTCCGGGCGGGTGTCAAAAGCACGCACAATAGCCCCCATGCTCCCGGCAGCCCCTATTGCCGCCAAACCCGCAACCCCGGCCCCGATAATCACCACTTTAGCGGGTGGAACTTTACCCGCAGCAGTAATTTGCCCAGTGAAGAAACGGCCAAACTCATGGGCAGCTTCAACAATGGCGCGGTAGCCGGCAATGTTCGCCATGGAGCTAAGGGCATCCATGGATTGTGCTCGGGATATGCGCGGCACCGAATCCATCGCCAATACGGTGACCTGACGCTCGGCCAGTTTTTGCAGTAATTCTGGGTTCTGAGCTGGCCAGATAAAGCTGACCAAGGTACTCCCCGCACGCATCAGGGCAATTTCTTCCTCAAGGGGGGCATTCACTTTGAGGATAAGGACGGATTGCCACACATCGGTGGTATCTGTAATAGTGGCTCCCGCTTCCTGGTACGCCGCATCGTCAAAACTGGCTAAATGACCAGCTCCGCTTTCAATCGCCACGGTGAAGCCTAATTTCAGCAGTTGTTCCACCGTTTTCGGCGTTGCTGCAACACGGGCTTCATTGGCCAACCGCTCTCTTGGTACACCAATACGCATAATGTTCCCTTTTACCTGTCTTTGATGATGAGTATTGCCATACCCTTCTTACTTGACGCTGCTGGGGCGTTGGCTTGCAGCCTACAGCACCAATTAATTTGGGTATGCTTCAGTTCTATTCGGTTGCTGACAAACCTGCTTAACTACCGCTCCCTATAACCTACTGAAAATATGACTGATGATCCATATTTGTGTGCACTTCTGGTGCGGTTTTTGCACTAAAACTAGCAGGCGGAAAGAACCCTGTATAATTCACTATAAAAATAATATTTACCAGCGGCTTGTCCTGCAACTTTGCGCCAGAATAACAAGCTTATTAATAATGAGGCAGCCCAGTCATGGCGCGGCATCAGGTTAGTAAAATGTAAATAATCAGCACTTATGACGTTAAAGTCATTATTCGTAAAGCTTATCCCTATTCTCACTGTAAAGCCGCTGTAGGTTAAACTTCAGCGTTCAGAGACATAGTCATATAAATTGCTGAGACACTTGCCATTATTACATGTAATAATCATCTGCTAGTCTGTTACACATCAATTGTTCCGCACGTATCAACATAATGCGCAAGGTGAAAGGATTTTTTATGAAGCTGAAATACACGATCATCGCATCGGCATTGCTATCGCTCACGGTACTTTCAGCTGCACATGCGGCAAAAGAACTCGCCCCAGAGCAAGCAGCAGCCATCAAGCCGTTTGATCGCATTACTATTACTGGCCGATTTAATGCAATCAATGAAGCAGCTGATGCGGTATCCCGCCGAGCTGACAAATTGGGCGCAGACTCTTTCTACATCCAAGATATCAACAGCAACAATAATGGCGGCAACTGGCGTGTAACGGCCGACGTTTATCATAATGATGCACCAGAAGTGGGCAAAGAAACCCAGTATCGCGTCTTTAATGATGTTAAAGAATTACCAAAAGCAGAAGCCTATGCATTGCAACCTTTTGATACGGTTTCTGTCAGTGGCTTTTTCCGCAGCCAGCCTGACATTAACGATGCCATTTCCAAAGCGGCAAAAGAGAAAGGGGCTTATTCTTTCTTCATCGTGCGTCAGGTTGATGCCAACCAGGGCGGCAACCAGTTTGTGACAGCCTATGTTTATAAAGCAGATGCCGCAAAACGTGCAGTACAAAGCCCAGATGTGATCCCTGCGGATTCAGATGCTGGCCGTGCGGCACTGGCTGCCGGTGGCGCAGCCGCGGCTAATGTTGAAATCCCTGGTGTTGCCTCTTCCGGTACGCCAAGTGCCGATGTAGGCCGTTTCTTTGAAACACAATCATCGACTGGTAAGCGTTACACCGTAACCTTGCCCGACGGGACACAAATCCAAGAATTGAACAACACTACGGCAGCACAGATGGTACCCTTTGATTCTGTCAACTTTACGGGTCATTTTAACAGTATGACTGACGTCTCTCATGAGGTGGCCAAACGTGCTGCGGCTAAAGGTGCGAAGTATTACCATGTTACTCGCCAATGGCAGAACAAAAGTGGTGGCAACCTGAGCGTCAGTGCTGACTTATTCAAATAAGTTTGTTTAAATCGTCACACTAAAGGCAGCTACGTGCTTACGTACTGCCTTTTTTATTTGCCGACTGCCCCCTCTTCTCTTGATCGAAACGGACTGAATAATTTTTTACCCAAATCGCATAACCAATCATTGCATGATCGCTTTTCACTCCGTAGAATCGCCCCCAAATTTTGGGGCTATGATCTGTCAGATATCGATAAGTAAGCCTCATATAATGCTGCTTATAAGTCAGTAACCCTTTATTAAAACTCTAAAAACCAGGATCTATCATTGGAAAGAAAACTCGGCCTGACTGCGCTAACCGCACTGGTGCTAAGCTCTATGCTAGGAGCGGGTGTCTTCAGTCTGCCACAAAACATGGCTGAAGTTGCCAGCCCAGCGGCATTGCTTATTGGCTGGAGTATTACCGGCGTGGGGATCATTTTCCTGGCGTTTGCCATGTTACTGCTGACACGTTTACGCCCGGATCTGGATGGGGGAATATTCACCTATGCCAAAGAAGGTTTTGGTGATCTTATCGGCTTTTTCTCCGCATGGGGTTACTGGCTGTGCGCGGTCATCGCGAACGTGTCGTATTTAGTGATTGTTTTTGCCGCATTAAGCTTTTTTACCGATAAGTCGGGTCGCATTATCTTTGGCGAGGGCAATACCTGGCAGGCGCTATTGGGCGCTTCCTTCCTGCTATGGATGGTTCATGCACTGGTATTGCGTGGCGTGCAGACTGCCGCCAGCATTAATCTGGCCGCAACACTGGCAAAACTGTTACCCATCGGCGGCTTTATTGTATTGGCCGGGCTGGCATTCAGCCTGGATACCTTCAGCTTTGACTTTAATGGTGTAGCCCTGCATACCCCAGTATGGCAGCAAGTAAAGGACACCATGCTGATTACATTGTGGGTCTTTATTGGTGTGGAAGGTGCGGTAGTTGTTTCCGCTCGGGCGCGTAATAAGAAAGATGTCGGTCGGGCGACCATGCTTGCCGTACTTTCTGCCCTCTGCGTTTATTTGCTGATTACCTTATTGTCTCTCGGCGTAGTGCCACGCGCTGAATTGGCGGGTATGCGTAACCCGTCAATGGCCGGCATTATGGTAGAGATGATAGGGCCTTGGGGCGAAGTCATCATTGCAACCGGGCTGATTATTTCTGTTTGCGGTGCTTATCTTAGCTGGACCATTATGGCGGCTGAAGTGCCCATGGTTGCGGCTAAACATGGCGCGTTCCCTAAAATATTCCGACATCAGAATAAAAATAATGCCCCTGCGCAATCACTGTGGTTAACCAACTGTGCAGTACAAGTGGCGTTGATCCTCATCTGGCTGACAGGCAGTAACTACAATACCTTGCTTACAATTGCATCAGAAATGATTCTGGTACCCTACTTCTTGGTGGGGGCTTTCTTATTTAAAGTCGCTTTAAAACGTCAGGACTGGCGTTTGATTGTTGCCGCCAGTGGAGCTTGCCTGTATGGCTTGTGGCTGATTTATGCTGCTGGATTGGTGTATCTGTTGTTATCCGTTCTTTTGTATGCTCCCGGATTACTGGTATTTATTTATGCGCGCAAAGGGCATGAAGGTCTTAAGCTGCTGAATACGGTGGAACGAGTGGCTATTTGCCTGGTATTAATTGCCACCATCCCAGCAAGCTGGTTGGCTATGCATTAGCTGAGCATTGAGTCCAGTAAAGGGTTCGAGGACCAGCGGAGCGAAAATGTATTTTAATAAGACAACTCATTGTTTTTATTAAAATTCACTTGGCCATATGTAATAGCTCGCCATCAGCGCGAGTTTTGGTTCATGTTAACTGCGACTTAAATCAGCTATAGCCTCATAACATACATCCCCTTTCTGCGATAAACTCCTCTCCTTCTACCACGGGAGGGGAATAACCCAATCAGTGGCTAACTATTTTCTGTTCCCGCTAAATCCACAGATAAACATTCCCCCTTTTGGCTTATCCCTACTGAAGCTGGAAATTTTTGCTTAATCTTACCAAGTTGGGTGGTTTCCAAAGGATAAGGCAGTTGGATATCTAACACCGTAATACCTTGTTGGTCGGCTAATCGAATCAATCGAATAATGTTAATTTCATCGCTAAGTTGAGTTGATAAAACCTGTAGTGCCAGGGCGGTAAGTCGCTCCTGCGGCGTCTTCTCCAATTCAGTTTGTAATTTTACGACCATCCCAAAAATTGGCATAACACCATAAATCGCATCAATGAAACTCCAGCGTTTTTTGCATGATGCTGCTAAAAAACCGGTGTAATCGAAGTAGACTTTTTTACTGTGCGCAGGCGCACCGATGTGCTCGCCACTCATCCCTCAGCCCTCAGTTGATCGATACAGCTATTCATTAATCGTAGGTACTGCTATATAAACGATAGGCGTAACTAAATAGAGATGACGATACAATTACTTTTATTAATATAATGAAATGGTTTGCTGGTTGTCTAGCTATCAGTCATCAGCATTAATAACAAATAGAATAACTAACGTGCATAGTATTGCTAGCAACAGCGCGCTATGCTGAGTTCTGGAACTTGATAAACTGAAAAACATGACAAAAATTGTTTTTGTGGAAGACGACCCGGAAGTCGGGAAACTGATTGCAGCCTATCTTGGCAAGCATGACATTGATGTCTTTGTGGAACCGCGCGGCGACACGGCACAAGCGGTTATTGAACAACAACAACCGGATTTGGTGTTGCTCGACATCATGTTGCCTGGAAAAGATGGCATGACACTGTGTCGTGACTTGCGGCCCGTTTATGCGGGGCCAATTGTGTTACTGACCTCATTGGACAGTGATATGAACCATATTCTGTCCCTTGAGATGGGGGCAAATGACTATATTCTCAAAACCACGCCGCCCGCCGTACTGTTAGCCCGCTTACGGTTACATCTACGCCAGCACAACCAACAGCAAAATAAAGAAATCATCAGCCCGACGATGACGGGCCATAATGCTATTCACTTCGGCTTACTGTGTATCGATCCGGTAAACCGACAAGTCAATCTTAGTGATGAAGAGATAACCTTATCCACCTCTGATTTTGATTTGCTGTGGGAGTTGGCCACCCATGCAGGAATAATAATGGATCGTGAAGCGCTATTGAAAAATTTGCGTGGTGTCAGCTATGACGGCATGGATCGTAGCATAGACGTTGCCATTTCGCGTTTGCGCCGCAAACTCTATGACAATACTCTTGAGCCTTTCCGCATCAAAACCGTGCGAAATAAAGGTTATTTGTTTGCACCCAATGCCTGGGAGTCGGTGCAGCAATGAGGAAGTTATTCATTCAGTTTTTCTTATTGTTGTTCGTCTGCTTTATGGTGATGGCGATGCTGGTTGGACTGGTTTATAAAGTCACCGCAGAGCGTGCCGGTCGGCAATCATTAGATGACTTGATGAAAAGCTCGCTGTCATTGATGCGCAGTGAGTTGCGGGAAATCCCCTTAAAAGATTGGAATAAAACCATTGCTACATTAGATTTAAACCTTTCTTTTCAATTACATATAGAACCTCTCGATAAGCGGGATCTTGGTGAGCGTTTGAATAAACGCCTGCGAGCAGGCGAAATTATAGCCTTAGATGATGAATATACCTTCCTGCAACGCATTCCACGCAGCCACTATGTTCTCGCGGTGGGTCCGGTCCCCTACTTGTTCTATTTGCATCAGATGCGGCTGCTTGATTTGGCCTTATTAATTCTGATTGGCCTGTCTTTAGCGCTACCGGTATTCTTGTGGATGCGGCCTCACTGGAAAGATCTCCTAAAACTGGAAAATGCGGCCCAAAGGCTGGGGGCCGGTTACCTTGAGGAGCGAACGCATTTTGATCCCACCTCCAGTTTAAGTCGCTTAGGTGTGGCCTTTAATCAAATGGCCGATAATATCAATACCTTGATTGTCAGCAAAAAGCTGCTAATTGATGGCATTGCACATGAGCTACGCACCCCGCTGGTCCGTTTACGTTATCGTTTAGCAATGAGCGATAACCTGACTGAAAGTGAACAGCAGGCTTTAAATCGTGATATCGGCCAATTGGAAGCACTGATCGATGAGTTGCTGACCTATGCCCGATTAGACCGCCCGCAAGTCTCCCTCAATCTGGAGCCGATAGACTTACCCGCCTGGTTAACAGCAAAAGTCATGGATATGCGCTTAATTCATAACGAACGTGAAATAGAGCTGGATATCCCTCATCGTGGTGACTTTGGTGTGGTTGATCTACGCCTGATGGAACGAGTATTGGATAATCTGGTCAATAACGCTCTGCGCTATTCCACTAAACGGCTGCGCATCGGGCTGTGGTTTGATGGTGACAACGCTTGTTTACAAGTTGAAGATGACGGGCCAGGAATACCGTTAGAAGAACGCGCACGGGTTTTTGAGCCTTTCGTCCGTCTGGATCCAAGCCGCGATCGAGCCACTGGCGGTTGTGGGCTGGGTTTGGCGATTGTTCACTCCATCGCTCTGGCTTATCAGGGGGAGATCTCCGTCGATGCCAGTTCATTAGGGGGGGTCAGCTTCCGCTTTTGCTGGCCAGTAAAAAATCTGTACTCACTGTCTGCTGACCAAGATTAAGCGCTAACTTTTACTCTGGAGTGTTTCTATGACCACTGCTTATCACCACCTGCACACTACTTTTACTCGTCTTGCCCGCTTTGAGCACCTGTCGGCTATTGCTGGCTGGGATATGCAAACCATGATGCCGCCGAAAGGTAACCTTGCCCGCTCAGAAGCGATGGCAGAGCTAAACGTGCTACAGCATCAGATTCTAACGGCCAAAGCCGTGGGCGAATGGCTGAAACACGCTGAGCAAGAAACGCTGAATGAGGTTGAACAAGCAAACCTACGTGAAATGCGTCGTCATTATGATAATGCAATCTTACTGCCGGAAGCTCTGGTGGAAGCTAAATCACTCGCAGGTGCCCGGTGTGAACATGCCTGGCGACAACAGCGTATCGCTAACGACTGGAATGGCTTTGCAGAAAATCTGCGGGAAGTGGTCAAATTAAGCCGTGAAGAAGCGTCAATTCGCGCAAAGGCCGCCGGTACCTCTGGTTATGACGCATTGCTGAATTTATATGAACCTGGTACCAATAGTGCCGATTTGGATCGTATCTTTGGTGATCTAAAGCAATGGCTGCCAGCACTATTACAACAAGTGACCGCCAAACAAGCTAATGAAACCTGCCTGATCCCACAAGGGCCATTTGAGCTAGAAAAACAGCGTCAACTTGGGCTAAGTGTGATGAAAACCCTCGGTTTTGACTTCGATGGCGGGCGGGTCGATGTTAGTGTGCACCCCTTCTGCGGAGGCGTGCCTCAAGATGTCCGTATTACCACCCGTTATAATGAGCAAGAGTTTCTCAGCGCGTTAATGGGGATCGTGCATGAAACAGGCCATGCGCGTTATGAGCAAAACTTGCCACCTGAATGGTTGGGCCAGCCAATATCACATGCACGTTCAACCGCCATTCATGAGTCCCAAAGCTTGCTGTTTGAAATGCAATTAGCACGTAGCAATGAATTCCTGCAAGTGATTCGCCCACTGGTGGTACAGCAATTTGGTGAACAGCCTGCACTGGCAGAACAAAACTTTATTGCACTGAATCAACGGGTTAAAACGGGCTTTATCCGGGTTGATGCCGATGAAGTTAGCTATCCAGCCCATGTCATATTACGTTATGAAATTGAAAAAGCGTTGATCGGTGGCGAAATCGAAGTTGATGATATACCTGCCTTGTGGAATGAGAAAATGCAGCAATACCTCGGGATAAATACTGAAGGTAATTATCGTAATGGATGTATGCAAGATATCCATTGGACTGATGGCGCTTTTGGCTATTTCCCAACCTATACATTAGGTGCAATGTATGCCGCGCAACTATTCCAAACTGCCCGTGATGCAATACCAGGGTTAGATAAGAGTATCGCCAATGGCGATCTCAGCGCCCTCTTCAACTGGTTACAACAGAATATCTGGCAGCATGGTAGCCGCTACCCAACCGCAGAATTGATGACTAAAGCTACCGGTGAAACACTTAATCCTCGATATTTCCGCCAGCATTTAGAGCGCCGCTATTTGTAATTTACCCGACTAACGCTCTGGCCCAATCTTCGATTTTGTGGTTGGGCTTTTTATATTGCTAAGCATAAATTATGCCATAATATCAAACAACTAGGTTGTTCCATGGTAATGATATTGTTGTATAAAACATATTGTATGTTGTAACTAAACACCATGGGCCTGGGTTGTCTTTTTAAATAATCGCCCCTGTACAATCGGTTACAAACCGAAACCAATGACTCACGGAAGCCTGTAATTATTTCCTCTATTCTCATTACAACGACCCAACGGGGCCGATAGACAAACAGAACTCTGAGGAATAAATTATGAAAACAGTATTAGCTCTGATTGTGGCTGCAACCTTGGGTATGACTTCTGTTGCAATGGCTGCCGATAATGTAGCCCCTCCTGCTGCACCAACGGCTACAGCGCCAGTGGCTCATAGTGCTCCGGCTAAAACCATGCATCATAAAAAAGCCAAAAAACCGGCAAAATCTCATTCGATGAAAAAAATGGATAAAGCCGCTCCAGTACAAAAAGCGCAAGCTGCCAAAAAACACCATAAAAAAGTAACACACAGTAAATCGGCTCCGGCGGTGGTACCCGCCGCAAAATAGCAGCAGCATTTAACTCGAGAAAGCAGACTCTGGCTGTTCCCGGTTGACCTGCAACAGCGGATTCACTCAACACCCGGTTTACCGGGTGTTTTTTATCAGGAGTGCTGATAATGCTGCGCCGTTATTTATTTGAAATCACTTTGGCTACATTCGTTATTTGCGGTCTGATCACATTATTTTTTTATTTATAGAACAAGTGGTACCTGCCGCTCTAAATTATCTAAAAATCAATTACTGACAACACGCAGCATGACTAATTATGTCTATAGTTAGCAATAGCAGAGCCTGAGATGAGCAGGTCTCAGGTGTGTTAATGAATAACCTCTTAGTCGGTAAATAAAGGCAAGGCTAATTATTTATGCGTTTATCTTCATTGTTATTATTGAGTCTGTTGCCACTTTCTATCTCTGCGGCTTTAGCCCTAGCGCCAACTGACAAGCTGGATGATGACCGCAGTATTGCGGATCAAACCACATTGTTCTTCGGAAAAGATGACCGCACAGCGATAAGTAATAGTTCTCTCTGGCCATGGCAAGCCATCGGACAAGTTGAAACCGCGAGTGGCAATCTTTGTACCGCAACGTTGATTTCCCCTCGCCTGGCGCTAACTGCTGGCCATTGCGTACTGGCTCCTCCGGGTAAGATTGACCGTGCTGTTACCTTGCGATTTATTTCTCATGATGGTCATTGGAAGTACCAGATTACCCGTCTGGAAACACTGGTAGATGCCAAATTGGGTAAGAAACTCAAACCAGATGGTGATGGTTGGATAGTCCCCCCCGCTGCGGCAGCCTATGATTTTGCACTCATTCGATTAACTAATACTAAGTCTATTCCCATCAAACCCTTACCTCTTTGGGATGGAACCGCTACTGAACTGACCCAGGTGCTTAAACGGGTTAATCGTAAAATAACTCAAGCGGGTTATCCTCTCGATCATCTTGAAACGTTATACCGCGATGAAGACTGTCTGATTACAGGATGGGCGCAACAAGGTGTGCTTTCACACCAGTGTGATACCTTGCCCGGTGATAGTGGATCGCCCTTGCTACTAAAGAATGGCAAGGAATGGTCTTTGATTGCCATTCAAAGCTCAGCCCCTGCCGCCAAAGATCGCTACCTTGCAGATAACCGGGCCTTAGCGGTAACTGCCATTAAAGACCGGTTAAAAACGCTTGCTAATACAGCCGCCAAGTGATCATGTAAAGGCAATAATGCACTGAGTGGCATAACTAATATCCACTATTCCTTAATTGCTCAATGGGGCTTTTGATTAAATTGAAAAACAAAAGTCCCGTCTAATGCAGCGGCATATCGGCTCAAGGTAGTGAGGTTAGGCGAGATAATACCTTTTTCCATACGGCTAATATTTTGTTTTTTCAGCCCCGCCCGCCGAGCAACCTCTTTTTGTGTCAGATTACATTGCTGACGGGCCGCTTTGAGTTCCGTCATCATGGCTTGCCGAATCTGCAAGTCTGAGTAGGCTTCTTTTACCTGAGGATGATTTAAGGCTGCCGCTTTAACCTCAGAAAAAGGAATAATGTCGAAATCATCTTGTTTTTTCATGGCTGCAATCTCCGTTTGAGTTCCTTCATACGCTGATAGGCCAACATCAGTGTTCGTCTTGGGGTTTTTTGCGTCTTCTTCTGTACAATATGAATGATATAAACTTGCTGATCAGCATGGTAGAAGAAAAAACCACGCCCTATTCCTTCTTTCGCGCTGACCCGCAACTCTTTTAATCCCCGCCCAATATCCCGAACCTCCGGCTCCCTCAGCTCGTGACCATAAGCTTCTAGCTCATCGATAGCTTTAATTAATACCGCCTGAATACCTACGGGTAATTTAAACAACTCTCGCTGCGCTAATCTCAACAAACTAATCTTATACATAAGCAATCCCTGCTCCGGAAAAACTCTATCAAACTCACCAACGGTAATCAAATATGGTGACCCACAATCAGACAAACTTTGAACAATCCGTCAGATTTCCAGAGCAGATATACCTGTAGTTGAAGAGACGATGCAATAACACCACCGCTATATGAGACAGTTAATTAGTAATTCTCGAAATGCTTCGCACTAAGGTTGGCTTGTTTCATCGATTGCATGCTGAATTTTTATATAAAAATAGATAAATCATATAGATAATGATGTTTTAATTTCATTCAGAGAGGAGTTTAGCCTGCGACAGATCCCGCGCCCAAATCAACCATGCTTTGGGCGCGGAATGATATTAATCAAACAGAAAGCTGTTCGATCGTTTGTAAAATACGCTTGTCAGAAATAGGATATGCCGTCCCTAATTGTTGCGCAAATAAGCTCACACGCAGTTCTTCAATCATCCAGCGGACTTCTTTAACCTCTTCATCTTGCTGACGTTTTGGCGGCAATTTATTGAGCCATTGCTGCCACATTTGTTGAACGTGTTCAATTCGTAGCATTTGTGCGCGATCACGGTGAGGGTCCATTGCCAGTTTTTCCAACCGGCGCTCAATCGCTTGCAAATAACGCAAAGTATCCGGTAACCGTTTCCAGCCATTATTGGTCACGAAACCACGATAAATTAGACCTGCTAATTGTGCTTTGATATCCGAAAGAGCGAGTGCCATTGAGATATCTATCCGGCCTTTCAGTCGCTTATTAATACTGAATACTGTGGTTAGGATTTGTTCGACTTGCTTGGCAATATCAACCACGGTGTCATTCAGCTCGGCACGAACCTTTTCCTGTAGCCGGGCAAAATCTGCCTGTTGCCATACTGGGCCACCGTGTTGCGCGATCAATTTATCCACACCACAGGCAATGCAATCATCAATCAGATCCATTACTTTGCCATAAGTATTGAAATAAAGCCCCAGCTTGGATTTGTTCGGCAATTTTTCATGTAAGTACTTAATGGGTGAAGGAATGTTCAACAGTAATAAACGCCGGGTACCTTGCCACATAGCCTGTTGTTGCTGGATTTCGGTATCAAATAAACGGATCGCAACACGGTCTTTTTCATCCACCAGTGCCGGATACGCTTTAACTTCGTATCCGCCACGGCGCTGTTCATAGCACACCGGCAGATCGCCAAAACTCCAGATATGTAAGTCATTTTGTTCAATACCGTCATCGGCAACCGCAGAGAGTGTTTCTTGCACTTTCTGTTGTAACTGTAACTTCAGAGCGGCAAGATCTTTGCCTTCACGCAGGGTGCGGTTTTTATCATCCAGCACCCGGAAGGTTATTTTTAGATGATCAGGAACCTGGTCCCATTGCCAACTTTCACGTGACACTGTCACGCCAGTCATGCGCCTTAACTCACGCTCCAATGCATCCAGCAAACTCGTTTCCAATGGTGTCGCCCGCGCCAGGAAAGCCTCGGCATAGTTGGGCGCGGGTACAAAATTACGCCGCACAGGCTTAGGTAATGATTTGATCAGTGCGATGACCCGTTCACGACGGACCCCGGGGATCTGCCAATCAAAGCCCTGTTCCTGAACCTGATTCAAAATCGGCAAGGGTATATGTACCGTAACCCCATCAGCGTCAGTACCCGGTTCAAATTGATAGGAAAGCCGTAATTTGAGTGAACCCTGATACCAAAAGTTTGGATAATCCAGCGGGTTAACTTTGTCAGCGCCATCTTTGATCAGCATCGCTTTTTCAAAATTCAGCAATTCCGGCTGCGTCTGGCTGGTTTTTTTCCACCAGCTATCAAAATGGCGAGCTGAAATAACATCACGACCAATCCGCTGATCATAGAAGTTAAACAGCGTCTCATCATCCACCAGAATATCGCGCCGACGCGATTTGTGTTCCAACTCCTCAACTTCGGTCAATAATTTGAGATTGGCACGAAAGAAGGCGTGGCGGGTTTGCCAATCGCCCTCCACTAACCCATGACGGATAAACAGTTCGCGGCACAGTGGCGGATCAATCGGCCCATAATTGATTTTACGTTCAGCGACAATGGGTAAGCCAAATAAAGTGACTTTCTCACTGGCCATCACGGCCCCTTGCGCTTTCTCCCAATGCGGATCGCTATAATGGTGTTTTACCAGGTGCTGAGCCAAAGGTTCAATCCACTCCGGCTCAATGCGTGCCGCGATGCGACCCCACAAGCGGCTGGTTTCAACCAACTCAGCCACCATGCTCCATTTCGGTGGTTTTTTGAATAAACCGGAACCAGGGAAGATGGCAAATCGCGCATTACGAGCACCAGTATATTCCTGCTTCTCAACATCTTTTTGCCCAATATGGGATAACAAGCCGCTCAATATTGCGCTATGTACACTGCGATAATCCGCAGCAACACTATTAACCGGAATACCCAGCTCTTTTACCACCTGACGCAATTGAGTGTAGATATCCTGCCATTCACGCACGCGCAGATAGTTCAGAAAATCGCTACGACATAACTTGCGGAACTGTGCCGATGACAGCTCTTTTTGCTGTTCTTTCAGGTAATCCCATAAGTTAACAAACGCCATGAAATCTGAGTCTTTATCGGCAAAACGGCGGTGTTTTTCATCCGAGGCTTGCTGTTTATCCATTGGACGTTCACGCGGATCTTGAATGGATAACGCCGAGGTGATAATCATCAATTCTCTTACGCTGCCGCTTTTTTGCGCTTCCAGTACCATGCGAGCCATGCGGGGATCAACCGGCAATTGAGCCAGTTGGCGGCCTAATGGCGTCAGTTGTTGATGGCCATTATCAGCAGTTTGTATCGCACCCAGCTCTTCTAACAGCCGAACACCATCTTGAATATTGCGTTTATCCGGCGCTTCCACAAACGGGAATGCGGCAATATCCCCCAAACCCAGTGACGTCATTTGCAGAATGACGGACGCCAGATTGGTGCGTAAAATTTCCGGATCGGTAAATTCAGGGCGGGAGAGGAAATCCTGCTCCGAATAAAGACGAATACAGATACCATCCGATACCCGCCCACAGCGGCCCTTACGCTGATTGGCTGAGGCTTGAGAGACCGGTTCAATCGGCAAGCGCTGCACCTTAGTGCGGAAGCTATAACGGCTGATACGTGCCGTGCCGGGATCGATAACATACTTAATACCGGGCACGGTTAACGAGGTCTCTGCCACGTTGGTCGCTAATACAATGCGCCGCCCGTGATGAGACTGGAACACCCTATTTTGCTCGCTGTTAGATAAACGGGCATAGAGTGGCAGCACTTCGGTATGCGGCAGGTTTTGTTTCATCAGCGCATCGGCGGTGTCACGGATCTCACGTTCACCACTCATAAAGATCAGAATATCGCCGGGGCTTTCATGGCTCAATTCATCAACCGCATCAAAAATGGCTTGTAGCTGATCCCGTTCTACATCGTCGGCATCATCGACTATTGGACGATAGCGAACATCCACCGGATAGGTACGACCAGAAACTTCGATAATAGGCGCATTATTGAAATGCTGGGAGAAGCGCTGCGGATCTATGGTTGCCGAAGTAATAATGACTTTCAGGTCAGGGCGTTTTGGCAATAACTCACGTAAATAACCCAAAATGAAATCAATATTAAGGCTGCGTTCATGCGCCTCATCAATAATCAAGGTGTCATATTGCATCAACAGGCGATCCTGCTGAATTTCAGCCAGCAGAATACCGTCGGTCATCAATTTAACCAGCGTGTTCTCACCGACCTGATCGTGAAAACGCACTTTATAACCGACGCAACCGCCAAGGGAGGTATCCAGTTCATCCGCAATACGATTAGCCACGGTACGTGCCGCCAAACGGCGTGGCTGGGTATGACCTATCACCCCTTTCACCCCGCGCCCCAGTTCGAGACAAATTTTCGGTAACTGGGTGGTTTTACCCGAGCCGGTTTCACCTGCGACAATAATCACCTGATGGTCGCGGATGGCATTATAGATATCTTGCTTCTTCTGGCTGACCGGCAAGTTTTCAGGATAAGTGATCACCGGACAGGCAGCGCGACGCTGCTTAACCCGCTGCATAGCCGTGGCTATTTCCGCTTCGATTTCGCGAGTCATAGCCGCGACAGACTCTGGATTATTGACTTTTCGTGCGCCTTGCAGCCGACGCCGCATGCGTTGTTGGTCACGGAGCATCAACTCCCCGAGTTGGGTCGATAATGCTGCGAGTGAAGATTTCACGTTCAGTGTTCCTTGTTACGATGCGGCTACCACCTAAGGTGCCAGCCTAATGATTTATGCTATGGATCTGATTGGCCAATATTTTTTATTAATCAGTATCAATTGGTTACCTGCCAATATTTATGTCATCAACGTCAAATTGATAAGTGACCCATCGCTTTTATTATATAAATTCTTACCTGATATGGTAACACAGCCTCGCTTTGCGCCGTAACCCAGCGGGTATTCCCTATCCGACTCTCTTCATTCAATAAAATCGAACAAAGAACGCAAAATATTGCGCTATCACTGATAGGAAAATATGAATAAAGTGTATCTCATCGAAAGGGCGTCTCGCCTAAGTCTCTGTTACCTGTTAAGGAATTACGATGAGCAAAGTACTGGTTCTGAAATCAAGTATTCTGGCAAACTATTCACAGTCCAACCAATTGGCTGATTTTTTTATTGAACAATGGCAGGCAGCCCACGCAGGCGATGAAATCACGGTACGTGACCTGGCCGCTCAGCCGATCCCTGTATTAGATGGCGAACTGGTGGGAGCTTTGCGTCCTTCAGATGCCGCGCTGACACCGCGTCAACAAGAAGCGCTGGCACTGTCTGATGAGCTAATTGCTGAATTGCAAGCCAATGACGTGATAGTGATGGCGGCACCGATGTACAACTTCAATATTCCGACACAGTTGAAAAACTACTTTGACTTGATTGCCCGTGCTGGCGTGACTTTCCGTTATACCGAAAAAGGCCCTGAAGGCTTGGTCACCGGCAAACGTGCCATTATCCTGACCAGCCGTGGCGGCATCCACAAAGATACCCCAACTGACCTGGTTGTCCCTTACCTGCGTCTGTTCCTGGGCTTTATCGGCATTACCGATGTTGAGTTCGTATTTGCAGAAGGCATTGCCTATGGTCCTGAAGTGGCGACCAAAGCCCAGTCGGACGCCAAAGCATTACTGGCTCAGGTTGTTAGCGCTTAATTAGTCATTTACGCGCACCGCCGAGTGTCTTCGTTAATGCGCGACTGAAATGACCGGGTATTACCCTCGCGTTACCCAATAGTGTCATCGAATAATTGCGCGCCTTCGGGCGCGCTTTTTTGCGTTTATTCCACCGGCCGCTATTCCGCCAGCAACAACATGGCACTTTCTTCGTCCGTAACCAAACCATTCACCCAATGGCCACTGAGCGCCGCTTTGATTGCCTGATGTTTCTCCTTGCCGCCGGCAATAGCAATTACCGGCTTCTCTGGTTGAATACGCAGGCTGGCACTGGTTAAGCACTGATCTAACTCGTAGGCAACGCGCTGCCCGTCGATATCAATAAAATGCCCCAGTATTTCTGCCACTACATTTGCGGCTATCAGTGCATCAACATCTTGCTCAGAGATAAATCCATCTTGGTGCAACGGGCAATCATAACCAATCGAGCCAATACCGATAAAAGTGACATCGGCCTGGGCCGCTTTCTCAGTGACCGTGCGGTAAATACGGTGATTACACCACAGGTCGCGATCAGCCGCGCTATCCGCAAACAGCGGTGCGGGCAAAATAAAATAGCGCCCTTGCGTTTTCTCTGCCATCCACAGCGGAACGTCATAGCGAGTACAAGAGCCATCAGAGGCGATAGCCCCAATAAGCGAGACACAACTGTGTTGAGGCCGCTCGAAATCAGGTAGCTCATCAATGGCAGATTTCAGGCTGCGACCGGAACCCACCCCAATCACCATTGGCTGCTCTTGGCGTAGAAATTGTGTCATGGTTTCAGCCCCCACCACGGCAATAGCCCGTTGAATGCCTGCGCTATCCATCCCCAGACTGGGCACCACCTGGCATTGATGCAAACCATATTGCTGTTGCAACCGCGCTGCCAACGCCATACAGCGCCCCACCGGGTGGGTGATGCTGACACTGACCAGCCCGTTATCAAGCGCACACGCTACCAGCCGCTGTGCCACCTGACGTGAAACCCCCAGCGCATCCGCAATTTCATGCTGGGTTTGCCCGGCGACGTAATACATCCAGGCCGCTCTGGCCGCCTGATCTAATTTCTTATCACTCTTATGCATGAGTTATCTGCGCTGGAGTTATGGATGAAATAGCAATGTTAATCATTTTACGCCGCTATTGGGCAGATTTTTATCTCCACTGTCATTTATGTGAGCTAAAGCCCAACTAAAGGGCAAAAGTTAAATTAATCTAGCCTCATTAGGGCAAATGCTCAATTGAAGGGCCTTTGCTCGGAATGATTACTTTTAAAGCATTCTATGATTGCGGAGCACATGATGAACACTGAGCTAAAATCCCCCCCTGCCGTATGGTTACATATTGGTGCAGGCTCTTTCCACCGCGCCCATCAGGCTTGGTATCTGCATCGTTTACGGGTCATGGGCGATAACCGCTGGTCCATTGCATTGGCCAATATTCGCGATGACGCCGCCCCTTTACTGGCCGCGTTGCAGGCGCAGGATGGGGAATACGTGCTAGAAACCGTCACTCCTGCGGGTGAACGGCAATATGAAAAAATTACTTCACTGCGAAAAATCATCCCATGGGATAAAGAACTGAGCCATTTAGTCGAGCAAGGTAGCCAGCCGGAGACCCGTGTTATCTCCTTTACCGTGACCGAGGGCGGCTACTATCTGGATAACCAATTTAACCTGCAACAGGATAACGCGGATATTCAGGCTGACCTTAAAGGGGATTGTCGGACGATTTACGGCGCTATCAGTCGTATTTTGCTACAGCGGCAACAAATGCAGAGTGGCCCGGTGACCTTGCTGAACTGCGATAACCTGCGCCATAACGGTGAGCGTTTCCGCCATTGCCTGTTGGAGTTTCTTGCCCTACGTGATCAACAAAGCCTGCTGAGTTGGGCCACAGAGCAAACCCGTAGCCCGAATACCATGGTTGATCGTATTACCCCTCGCCCCTCTGACGACATCGCCCCCCGCGTGCTGGAGCAAACCGGTTTTGCTGATGCGGTGCCGGTGATGGGGGAATCCTTCATTCAGTGGGTTATTGAAGACGATTTTATCGCCGGTCGCCCGGCACTGGAAAATGTCGGCGTAGAGATGGTGGCATCAGTACTGCCGTATGAAGAAGCCAAAATCCGCATCCTCAATGCCAGTCATAGCTGTATTGCCTGGGCCGGAAGCCTGATTGGGCAGAGTTACATTCATGAAAGTACCCAAACAGACTCTATTCGCCAAATGGCTTATGACTATGTGACTCAGGATGTCATTCCGTCGCTATCACCTAGCCCACTGGATCTGACCAATTACCGCGATGTGGTACTGGATCGCTTCAGTAACCCCTACATTCGTGATACTAACCAACGCGTTGCCGCCGACGGTTTCTCTAAAATCCCCGGATTTATTACCCCGACGCTGATGGAGTGCTACCAGCGAGACGAAACCCCAGCAGCGACCGCCATGTTGCCCGCCCTATTCTTTGTCTTTATGGAACGCTGGCACCAAGGCACCCTGCCGTATGAATACCAGGATGGAATACTGGACTCATCGGTTGTCCACGCCATGTTCCAGTCTACCGATCCAGCCGGTCGGTACGCCCGTGACAACAAACTGTTTGGTCCGTTGGCCAGTGACCGCCAGTTTGAACAGCTATTACGCCAATCTATTGACCAGGTAAATGCCTGGGTTGCCGCTAACCGTTAATCATCGACTAGGAATGGCTATGTATCTTGGACTTGATTTAGGGACGTCAGAAATTAAAGCCATGGTGATTGACGACCAGGGGCAAATTCTGGCCAGTGAAGGTGAACCCTTAACCGTGCAACGCCCGCACCCATTGTGGTCAGAGCAACATCCCACTGACTGGTGGCAGGCTACACAACGGGTGATTGGCCGCTTACGCCATAAAATACCGCAACGCTGGGGGGAGATCCTCGCGATTGGCCTTTCTGGTCAAATGCACGGCGCAGTGCTGCTGAGTCGCGAAGACCGTATCCTGCGTCCGGCCATTTTGTGGAATGACGCGCGTTGTGCCGAAGAGTGTGAAGAACTGACCCGCAATGCGCCGCAGTTGCATCAGGTTGCCGGTAATCTGGCGATGCCGGGTTTTACTGCGCCGAAACTGCTGTGGGTTGCCCGTCATGAGCCGGAGATCTTTGCGCAACTGGCTACGGTGCTGCTGCCTAAAGATTATCTGCGCTGGATGATGAGTGGCGATAAGGTCAGCGACATGTCTGATGCTGCCGGAACGCTGTGGCTGGATGTGGCAAAGCGCGATTGGTCAGACTCTCTGCTGGCGGCCTGTGGGTTGTCGCGCGATATGATGCCACGCCTGGTTGAAGGTAATGCGCCAAGTGGTTATCTGAAGGCGGATATTGCCCGTGAGTGGGGCTTGTCCGATAAGGTGGTGATTGCCGGCGGGGGGGGTGATAACGCGGCCAGTGCCGTGGGAATTGGTGCTATAAATCCCGGAGATGGTTTTATTTCTCTGGGCACATCCGGCGTATTGTTTGCCGTCAATGATTGCTATCGGCCTAATCCACAATCTGCGGTCCATGCTTTTTGTCATGCCCTGCCACAGCGCTGGCATCAGATGAGTGTGATGTTAACCGCCGCCAGTGCATTGCGCTGGTTGTGCCAACTGCTGGGTACCAATGAAACCACGCTATTGTCTGAAGTAGCCCAATTCAGCCGGGCAGAACAGCGGCTGGCACCTATTTTTCTGCCGTACCTTTCCGGCGAACGCACCCCGCATAACGACCCGCTGGCAACCGGTGCTTTCCACGGCATGACCCATGCCACTGATCGGGCGGCGCTGGGCTATGCCGTACTGGAAGGTGTCACTTTTGGTATCGCTGATGGTCTGGCGGTATTACAACAGGCCGGAACCAGGCTGGCTCAATCGTCCTTGATTGGCGGTGGCGCTCGCAGTGTGTGGTGGGGCCAGCTAATGGCGGACACCCTTAACCTGCCAATTGTTACCCACAGTGGTGGTGAAGCCGGAGGGGCTTTAGGTGCGGCTCGTTTAGGCTGGTTAGCGACGGGTGGAGATGAGCAACTTGTCTGCAGCAAGCCGCACATTGACCAGCGTTTTATCCCTGATGTTAACCGACAGGATGTCTTATTTGCCCGACTTGAACGCTACCGGCGGCTCTATCAACAGCAGCGGCAGTTACGTCAATAGCCATCTCATCCACTGCCGCGATAACTGCCTGACAATATAAATAAATAACACGCCCAGGCGAGCATATCGCCTTTTTTCTCTGTCCCTACCATCAGTTGCTCCTACCAGCAGCTCAACCAGTCGGCGTTCAAGCGCCAGAGGACTAAACGATGCAAAAGAAACCTACCCATTGGTTTGGTTTGCCGATGAATTTGTTCTGGGGTTACATTGCTATTGCCATTTTTATGAGCGGCGATGGCTTTGAAATGGCCTTCTTATCCAAACATATTACCGATATGGGTTTTTCCCCGGCGCAATCTGCCTTTGTGTTTACGCTCTATGGACTGGCAGCAGCCATTGCCGCCTGGAGCTCTGGTGTGGTTGCCGAGATAATTACGCCGCAACGCGCCATGCGAATTGGTTTTATCCTGTGGGTGGTCATGCACTGCCTGTTTATGCTGTTCGGGCTAGGCATGAAAAGTTATCCACTGATGTTGTTGTTCTACGGTATCCGTGGCCTCGCATATCCATTATTTATCTATTCGTTTGTTATGCTTATTGTGCAAAACGTGCCAAAGCAGCAGCTTTCCTCTGCGATGGGCTGGTTCTGGGCGATGTATTCTGTCGGTATCGGCGTGGTAGGCAGTTATTTGCCCAGTGTTACCATTCCGATGATTGGCGAAACCGGTACCTTGTGGTTCGCCATTGTCTGGGTCATGACCGGTGGCATGATGGCATTGATACTGCTGCGCAATGTCGGCACCGTCAGCCCTAAAGCCTCGCTCTCCAATAAAGAAAAAATTAAAGAGCTGTCACGGGCAGTCACTCTCTTATTTACCAATAAAAACATCTTCCTGGCTTGCCTGATCCGTATCATTAACACCCTGTCACTGTTTGGCTTTGCGGTTATCATGCCCCTGCTGTTTGTTGGCCGACTTGGCTTTACCCTGTCTGAATGGCTGCAAATTTGGGCGGTGTTCTTCTTCGTGACCATTTTCACCAATATTATGTGGGGGATTTTGGGCGAGAAAATTGGCTGGATGCGGCAGGTACGCTGGTTTGGTTGTATCGGTTGCGCCATTTCTAGCCTGGCATTCTATTATATCCCGGTTTATTTCGGCCATAATTTCTGGGCAGCACTGATACCGGCGGTGATGTTGGGGATCACGGTGGCAGCCTTTGTGCCAATGACCGCCGTTTTTCCCGTATTGGAACCGGAACACAAAGGTGCGGCAATTTCGATTTATAACCTGTCTGCTGGCCTGAGTAATTTTGTCGCCCCGGCGATTGCCTCACTGGTGTTGCCATTCTTCGATATCGTTGGCGTGGTGTGGGTTTATACCGCGCTGTATCTGATTGCTGCCGTGCTGACCCTGATTGTTAAAGTGGAGCAACCCGGTCATGCGGATACCTATTACCGCCAAGAATCGCTCAACAGTATCAGCGACCTTCCTGCTGCTGCCAGTTTGCAAGTGGGGCGCTAGGCGTCTTCGCTGAGCCAAGGGGCAACTGAACCCTTGGCTCAGGCTGCTACTGGCCGAACGGCCTGTTTCCCCTTTGTTTCAGCGCTTCATCCATTGGCCATTAATACCGCGCACATATTCACCCGCCGCCGCACGATTAACTAACTTCTGCCCCGCTAATTTGGCAACATCCTCGGTTGAGATATGGTTTTTCTGTGCCACTTCCTGATACTTCTCAGTTCTGGCAATATTGATTTGATCCACCAAAGCCAGTGTTTCGGCATCTTTTTTCACCGGAGCCAGATAACCACTCAGGGTCTCGCCCACCCGACCTTGCTGCCGGGCCTGTTCCAATGTCAGAGCAAAAGCCCCGCCGCTGAACAGCAGGCTACCACTCAATATCATACCCAGCATTACCCGAATCAATCCTTGAGTGCCACCCAACCAGCCTGACGTTTGCTTTCTCATTCTGGCTCCTTAGAATAGATTGGACTGATTTCTAAGCAAATTTTCCACATCTTTATCAACCTTGATCTGGATTTCATGCTCAATCTTAACATTCATATTGATAGTGATAGGTTTTTCTGGTGTTGCCACCTCAAGGCGTATACAGCCACTGAGCAATAAAATACTCAGAACAATCGCCATACGTTCCCCTGTCAAGATCTTCATTCCTTGGTCCTCGCCGATGCTTTTGGTTGTAAAATAATGGTAGGTTGTGAGCTAATAGTCGATTGTGATGGAATAGCCGGTCGTAACGAAAGTGTTTGCTGCAACCACTCTTGTAAATTGTCACCGAAACGTAAGCTGCGCCAGAGTTGGAACACATTTTCCTGATGTTGATAATTCAGCACGATCTCCCGTTTTCCGTTTTTCTGAGTATTCACTCCATGGATCTTCGAACGTAGCGTTAATTGACCCAGATTATCCAAGTCCACTGTGGCATAAGATTGGTAAATTTCCATATAGCGCAGCCAGTCGATGGCGGCACCCGCGACAAAATTACTGTCATTGATCGAGTTTGCCAGGTCTTGATCCAAACGCAGTGTCACCCTGCCATCGTTGGCAATCCAACCATTGCGTACCAGCCACTGTGGGTTATTGAGATAAAGTGGCAATTCACCGTTCACTTTCCCTGACATCGCAAACTGTTTCGGTTGTAATACCGTAAATAACTCACTCAAATCAATGGCTTTTAATTTCAGTACCGCCGCGTCGTGTTGCGGCAATCGCAAGGCAGACAAGCTAAGGTGGCCGTTCAGAATATCCATGCCAACATGGCTTAACGTCAGCGGCGCATCCTCTGAATACGGATAAGTGCCTTGCAAATCGGCGGTGATATTCTTCATTTCAAACAAGTTGGTTAGCGAGGCAATGCGCAGCATTACTGGCTCTTTAGCCCCCAGCTTCCAGTGGTGATCCTGTAAGCGATATGACATCACAAAATCCAGTCCGCTCAGTTCGCCGTCGTTCAGCCACATACTCCCGTTGTTCACCACCCAGTGCCCGCCCGCGGTAAACCCTTGTTCGCGGGCCGCCGAGAAGGCCGCCTGAGCATAAAACGCCCCATCACGCAGCTTGATGCCCCGCTCTGGTGAAATCAGCGGCTGGAATACCGTTAATGATTGTTTAGGCCACCAGCCTTCACCACGTAGCCGTTCACCATCCCAACGGCCACTAAGCGGGATTGGCCCGATAGCCTCAGCCTGTAACTGCCCCTGCCACAAGAAGTTTTCTGGATCGCGACCATTAAGTTGCAGCGATAATACCGCTGGCGGCAGATAACCGCCGCCGTCGCTAAATGACACTTTTTTAGCACCCAGTTCAAAACCAGCAATAAAGGCCGGATGATGATTATCCCGTTGCCAGGTCAGAGGTTTCACCAATGTCAGCCGGGGTGCCTCGACCAAAACCAGACCATATTGCAGATGATCAAAACCAGTCGAGAGTTTATCCAGTGTTATCAGCGTACCTTGCCAGCGCCCCTTGCCCGCCATATCCCAACCCGCAGCCAATGGCGGCAGGTGACCACTGCCCCAATAACGCCACTGCCACTGACCTTTGTCTGGCCAAAAATCTTGCGCCTGACCATCAAGATGCAGATTAAAATCACCCCAGTAACTGTCCTGTGCATCAACAATGGCCTGTAGACGCCCGGTAACACCATTGGCAGTGACTTTTACCCCCGCCAGGGGCCAGCGTGCATCTTTTATTCGCAATTCCGGCGTCACATTACCATGCGCACGCAGTAAAGCGCCGGGGTGCAATAGCCAGGTTGGGTTCAGTACCGAGCCACTGAGTCGGCCGGGAATAGTGGCATTTAATACCATGCTGTCCAGATTAGCCTGCCCACTAAGCTGAAATTTTAAATCGCTGTTTACCACGCTCAGATTACCCGGCCCGAGGGTTAAGACTGCATTGCCCTTGCCACTTTTTCCTGCGGTAATCACATTAATCCGCGCTTCAACCACAGCCTGATCCAACCCCTGATCCCAGTCATATAACGTCAGATTAATACCGCCCCTTAACGGTTGCTGGGCGTACGGCCATTGCCACTGACCGTTAACAATCTGGATTTGGTTTAGCGCTGGCTTTTGGGTTAAAACATGTCGGTTTAAAACATGTCGGTTTAAAACAATACGCCACGGCAACTGAGCAAGAGGAGTGTCATCACCGTGCTCAGCCAGTGTCAATACGCCCTGCTGCTGCTGCCAACTCAGATTCAGCAATAGCGATTTAGACAGATAACCGGTGGTTAATAGGCCCTTTAGCTCGCCCTGTTCTGGCCAGCCATCCAACGACAGTGGAATTTTAATTTTACCGCTCAGTTCGAAAGGTTGTGATGTCCCGGGAACCGCAATAGAGAATTGATGCAGACTCAGTTGCTGGTTCTGATCAAGGGTCGCCGCAAAGCTCAGTTGTTGGCCCTGATAACGTAATTCTTGAGTCAGTTTATTCTTGTCAGGTGATGTGAGTGTCAGTTTACCGGCATATTGTTGCCAGGGTGTCATCTGCAAATGATCAATATCCAGATTCAGCGCCGATAACTGCTGTTGCCAGTGAGCTAAATTTTGTGGTGCACTGTCACTATTGGCGGGTAACTGGCTGAAACAAGCCGTATCTAACGCAACCTTATCGGCCCTCAGTTGCCAGCGGCCCTCGTGGTAACCCACGCTCAATTGCTTAATATTGGCCAGAGTGCAATCTTGTGCGAGATAACTCAGTTGCGCGATACGTAAAGCACCATCACGCCAAACCGGAGGGCGGGAAAGTGTTATCTGACTACCGGCAGGTAACCAATAATGTGCCACTTTGGGTAACCACTGCGGCAGTGTTTTCCATAATGTCATCAGAGAAATTGCGCTGATTAATAACCACCAACCCACTATTTTTGCGCATTTAGTCATGACTCTCCTTGTTTTATCACCCACCAGACTAACAGTGTGCTTTAATCAATCTATTGCAAGATACCATAATAGATAAATCTACTCTTGTAGCTCAAACAGAACGGTTGCTATTGAACCTATTGCCCTTGAATACTGGAATAAAACCCTGACCTCTTTGGCATTAGAACGTTACAAGTATCTATTTAACTTATTATTGTGGCAAATTGTATGATTTATTCAAATCTGTTAGATTGATCACAATATTTTAGCGGAGAAATCACGATGAAATTAGCCGTTTACAGTACTAAACAGTATGACCGTAAATACCTCGAATTGGTCAACAAAGACTTTGGCTTTGAATTAGAGTTTTTCGACTTTCTGTTAGCCCCTAAAACAGCAAAAATGGCTGCAGGTTGTGATGCGGTCTGTATTTTCGTCAATGATGATGCTTGTCGCACGACCCTGGAACAGTTGAAAGAGGTTGGGGTTAAGACTCTGGCATTACGCTGTGCCGGCTTTAATAATGTGGATTTGGACGCTGCGAAAGAATTGGGCATTCAGGTGGTCCGCGTTCCGGCTTATTCGCCCGAAGCTGTTGCTGAACATACCGTCGGTATGATGCTGAGCTTAAACCGCCGTATTCATCGTGCCTATCAGCGTACCCGAGATGCCAACTTCTCGCTAGAAGGCCTGATTGGCTTCAATATGCATGGCCGTACTGCGGGGATTATCGGTACCGGTAAAATTGGTGTGGCCACCATGCGCATCTTAAAAGGCTTTGGGATGCGTTTGTTAGCCCATGACCCTTACCCAAGCCAAGCCGCACTGGAGCTGGGCGCGGAATATGTTGACCTCAAAACCTTGTATGCCGAATCTGATGTTATCTCGCTACATTGCCCTATGACACCAGAAAACCACCATTTGCTTAATAAACCATCATTTGATCAAATGAAGAATGGCGTGATGATCATCAACACCAGTCGCGGTGGTTTGATTGACTCTACCGCAGCGATCGATGCACTGAAACAGCAGAAAATTGGCTCGCTCGGCATGGATGTATATGAAAATGAACGTGATCTGTTCTTTGAAGATAAATCCAATGACGTCATTCAGGATGACGTTTTCCGCCGTCTGTCCTCTTGCCATAACGTGTTATTTACCGGGCATCAGGCATTTCTGACAGAAGAAGCACTGACCAGTATTTCTACTACTACCATGCAGAATATTGCCCAGTTAGACAAGGGCGAACATTGCCCAAATATTATTACCGCCTGATTATCTATACGTTAGTAACAACCAGGATGAGATACCCAATAGATTTCGAGATTGCAGGTAGACGGCAAACGAGAGAGTCCCGATGAGCTTACATCAGTAAGTGATTCGGGTAAGCGAGAGTAGCCAACACCCCTGCAACTTGAAAGATAAAGGGTCTCAGCGTGCTGGACAAGCGCCGCGCATTAATGCCCACTCTTCACAACGTTTGCCATCCGGTAGCTGACACATCCCTACACTACCGCCATTAAGTTGTTTGGCAATGGTCAATACCCCGCCCGCATTGGCACAGTTGACGGCTGCCGGATTGGCCATATTAAGATTATGGTGGGCACTGGTAGCTTGTTGCACGGGCTCATAGGCGTCGTTATTATTTAAAGCAGTGTCGGTTGGGTTATTGCTGCTACAGGCGGCTAAAAAGAATACCGCGCCGCCCACAAACCAAGATAATGCTTTCATTCTTTTTCTCCGGCATGAAAAATATATAACGCTATAATTGGTTTATATAGTATCTGTTACAATTAAAACACAACATAAATAAACATAAACGCAAAAATTTAATTTAGATTAGCGTAGATCAATGCAAGTAACCGAATTATCGCGGTACTTTGGCGTGAAAGTTTGGCAAAAATATTAAAAACAATATTAATCAGGGTGATAATCAGACACCTGGGGTCTGTACAAGAATAAATGGGAATAACTATGATCACTGATTTGCTGCTACGAATTGCCCTGGCAGGTGCGCTAGGCGGGTTAATTGGTATTGAACGTCAATTGCGTTCTAAAGAAGCAGGATTACGCACTCATATCCTGGTGGGTATTGGTAGTGCTATGTTTATGATTGTTTCAAAATACGGTTTCGAGGATTTACTGACACTGGAACACGTTAGTTTTGACCCCAGCCGGGTAGCAGCACAAGTTGTCAGCGGCATGGGTTTCCTCGGTGCCGGGACTATTATGATCCAGAAGCAAATGATTAAAGGACTGACCACCGCAGCGGGGATGTGGGTAACAGCGGCTATCGGCCTGGTGATTGGTAGCGGCCTGTATGAGATTGGTATTTATGGCACTTTGATGACCTTAGTGGTGCTGGAAATCTTCCGCCAAATCAGTAATCGTCTGTTCGGTCAGCATCATTATATTGCCATCAAACTGTTGCCAGAGAGCGTGCCAAGGGTCTTGGTTGCGCTGCAAAAACTTCGCCTGCGGCCCATTAATCTCTCAGTGACGCAAAAACATGAAGCGAATAATAACGACTGTGAGTTAACCATGGATGTGACGTTGTCACCGAGAAAAAGCGTCGATCAGATTTATGCGATGTTATTGGCAATAGATGGAATACATCAGTTGGATATTAAGTAGTGCGTGAGCCGCTGACAAAGTCAAATAAAGGGGAAACGCGCCTTTGGGGTGCCAAAGGCGGAAGCCTTAAATAAACTTTATGCGTGCAGTCGCCGGAGTACCTCTGGGTGCGGTCAACCCGTCACTCACTGAGCCATAAATAGCGTTGTCATTAACCTCAAAGACATGATCAGTGCATTGAGGTCTTCGACAACAAGTTAATGACCATTACTCCCGCTACAATCAGTGTCATTCCGGTAATTGCCGCCCAGTCCAGTTTCTGTTGGTACATAAAAGTGGCTGCAACCGACACTAAAACAATACCTAACCCAGACCAAATTGCATAGGCGATACCCAATGGCATGGTTTTAACCACCTGCGAAAGCCCCCAGAAAGCAATGCCATAACCAACCACGACCACAACAGAGGGTGCCAAACGGGTAAAACCATCAGACGCTTTCAGCATCGTGGTTGCTATCACTTCGGCAACAATCGCCATCATTAAATACATGAAACCACTCATTATCACTCCCTCATTTTAGTACTGAGCCAACATTATGCCCGCCCACGATTAAATGCTCATTAAATCTATTTCAGTTTCACAATTATTTTACAAACACGCTTAACCGTAGTGCGATAATTGCTCTGTACAATGAAATTCGATATCTGACGATAAGTTATAAATAGTTTTCTAATTGTAATAATTATTATCTTAATCGCCACCCTATAAGCTTTTTTCGCGCCAGTGAGCTTATTCGCTGCATTAGGTTATGTACCCCGCCACACAAATGCGATAACTGGCAAAAATGCCCTCTGCTAGAATTTCACTATTAGTTCAAATAAACAGATGGCAGTCACAGCCCCCCTTTTTTCTGTGCATAGTTTGCAATGTGAAGGTATAAATTAATGATGACTACTGACGGTAACAGTGCAGTAGCTTCGGTGGCCTATCGTGCCAGTGAAGTTATTGCTATCTACCCTATTACGCCAAGTTCTACCATGGCAGAACAAGCTGATGCATGGTCTGGTGATGGCAAAGTCAATATCTGGGGCGATGTCCCTCGCGTAGTGGAAATGCAGTCCGAGGGTGGCGCTATCGCCACGGTGCATGGCGCGCTACAAACAGGGGCGCTATCGACCTCTTTTACCTCCTCGCAGGGGTTGCTGTTGATGATCCCCACGCTGTATAAGCTGGCCGGTGAATTGACGCCTTTCGTGCTGCATGTTGCCGCGCGGACTATTGCAACCCATGCGCTGTCGATCTTTGGCGACCACTCAGATGTCATGGCCGTGCGGCAGACGGGCTGCGCCCTGCTCTGCGCCAGCAGCGTACAGGAAGCACAAGATTTCGCCTTAATTTCTCAGGTGGCGACGCTTAATAGCCGCATCCCGTTTATTCATTTCTTTGATGGTTTTCGCACCTCACATGAAATCAATAAAATTGTGCCACTGAGCGATGACACATTACGTCAATTACTGCCACAGAAAGGGATAGATGCTCACCGCAGCCGAGCGCTGACCCCTGATCATCCGGTGATCAGGGGGACCTCCGCCAACCCTGATACCTATTTCCAGTCCCGCGAAGCCACCAATCCTTGGTATAATCACACCTATCAGCACGTTGCCGAGGCCATGCAGGCATTCGCCGAGGCCACCGGCCGCGAATATAAACCGTTTGAATACTACGGTCACCCACAGGCTGAGCGCGTTATTATTCTGATGGGTTCCGCTATTGGTACTTGCGAAGAGGTGATTGATACCTTGCTGACCCGTGGCGAGAAAGTCGGTGTCCTGAAAGTACGCTTATTCCGCCCCTTTTCGGCACAACATCTGTTGAGCGTCTTGCCGCCATCAGTCACAAAAGTGGCGGTGCTGGATCGAACTAAAGAACCCGGCGCACTGGCTGAACCGTTATATCTTGATGTGATGACCGCGCTGGCTGAAGCCTATAGCCGTGGCGAACGAGCTACATTGCCGAAAATCATTGGTGGCCGCTATGGCTTATCGTCCAAAGAATTTGGCCCCGATTGTGCTCTCGCCATTTTCAAAGAACTCTCATTAGACCTGCCACGCCCACGCTTCACCGTAGGGATTTTTGATGACGTGACTGGCCTGTCATTGCCACTGACTGATGAGAAAATAGAACAACGTGCCACACTGGAGGCTTTGTTCTATGGCCTTGGCAGTGATGGTTCGGTCTCTGCCACTAAAAATAATATTAAGATTATCGGTAACAGTACCTCACTGTATGCTCAGGGCTATTTTGTTTACGACTCGAAAAAGGCCGGTGGCCTGACTGTCTCTCATTTGCGCGTCAGTGAAGCCCCGATCAACTCTGCCTATCTGGTGAGCCATGCCGATTTTGTCGGTTGTCACCAATTGCAGTTTATTGATATTTACCCAATGGCTGAACGGTTAAAACCAGGCGGCATTTTCCTGATTAACACCCCGTTCAGTGCAAACGACATGTGGCAACGTCTGCAGCAAGACGTTCAGGCGGTATTACATCAGCGTAATGCCCGTCTGTTTGTGATTAATGCGGCGAAAATTGCCCGTGAGTGCAAACTGGGCGCCCGTATCAATACCGTGATGCAAATGGCGTTCTTTCATTTGACACAAATTTTGCCAACAGCGATGGCGCAAGAGCAATTGCGGGCAGCGATTGACCGTAGCTACAGCAATAAAGGGCCGGAAATTGTTAGCCGTAACTGGCAGGCACTGGATGCCACCCTTGACGCGCTGGCGGAAATTCCACTGCAACCTATTGATGAACATAGCCCAATGCGCCCACCGATCGTCTCGGATCTGGCACCTGATTTCGTTAAAACCGTGACTGCTACCATGCTGGCCGGTTTGGGCGATGCCCTGCCGGTATCGGCCTTCCCGCCGGATGGGACCTGGCCGGTAGGGACGACCCAGTGGGAAAAACGCAATATTGCAGAAAACATTCCTATCTGGCAGCCCGATCTGTGTACCCAGTGTAACCACTGTGTCGCGGCCTGTCCGCACTCGGCAATCCGGGCCAAGGTGATACAGCCAGAAGCCATGGCAAGTGCACCAAATAGCTTGCAATCACTGGATGTAAAAGCCCGCGATATGCGGGGGCAGAAGTATGTGTTGCAAGTCGCGCCAGAGGACTGCACTGGATGTAACCTGTGCTATGAAGTCTGCCCGGCCAAAGATCGTCAAAACCCCGAAATCAAAGCGATAAACATGAAACCGCGGTTGGACCATTTGCTGGAAGAAAAAGCTCACTATGATTTTTTCCTCAAATTACCGGAAATCGATAAAACTCAGATGGAACGTATTGATATCCGGACGTCACAATTGATTTCGCCACTATTTGAATATTCTGGTGCCTGTTCGGGCTGTGGTGAAACACCCTATATTAAGTTGCTGACCCAGTTGTATGGCGATCGGTTGTTAATTGCCAATGCTACCGGTTGTTCATCAATCTATGGCGGCAACCTACCGACAACGCCATATACCACCAATGCGGATGGCCGTGGCCCGGCATGGGCTAACTCATTGTTCGAAGATAATGCCGAATTCGGTTTGGGCTTCCGCCTGACAGTCGATCAGCACCGTCAGCGGGTGACTCGCTTGATTAATCAACTGGCATCACAGTTACCGCCAGAGCTAGTTGATCAGCTCATTAAGCAAGACGCCACACCCGAAGTACGGCGTGAGCAAGTGACACAACTGCGTGAGTTATTGCGCGATATCCCCGGCAATGATGCACAGCAATTAGCCACTGACGCTGACTATCTGGTGGATAAATCTATCTGGCTGATTGGGGGTGACGGTTGGGCATATGACATTGGCTTTGGCGGCCTTGATCACGTGCTAAGTCTGACTGAGAACGTCAATGTGCTGGTACTGGATACTCAGTGTTATTCCAACACTGGCGGGCAGCAATCGAAAGCAACCCCTCTGGGGGCGGTTACCAAATTTGGTGAGCACGGTAAACGCAAGGCGCGCAAAGATTTAGGTGTCAGCATGATGATGTATGGCCATGTCTATGTTGCGCAAATTTCACTGGGCGCACAACTCAACCAGACTGTCAAAGCGCTTCAAGAAGCGGAAGCCTACCCTGGGCCATCACTGATTATCGCTTACAGTCCATGTGAAGAGCATGGCTATGACCTGGCCTACAGCCATGACCAAATGAAGCAATTAACCGCCACCGGTTTCTGGCCGCTTTATCGCTTCGACCCACGCCGCAGTGACGAAGGTAAACCTGCGTTGGCGCTGGACTCCCGTCCACCAGGCAGTGACCTGACAACGACACTGCTCAACGAGCAACGCTTCCGCCGACTCAATACCCAACAGCCTGAGGTTGCCGCGTTGTTGTACGCAGAGGCTGAGAAAGACCTGAAAAAACGCTATGACTTCCTGAGTTTACTGGCAGGCAAAGCGGAAAAAGCACCGTCATAATAAGAAATTAACCCACGCCAATAGGGTGCACTCATTCAGCCGGTCAGTTATTTACTGATCGGCTTTTTATATAATAGTGACCAATCCCACTTATTGAATGATAAACTTGCGCCATAGCTACAATGCTCCGCCATGCCCTAACTGAATATGAGCCACAAATACATGCAAGAGAAACAATTAGTTATCCAAAAAGAATCCGTTGACCAAAAAGAAAAATACAATTTGAACAAATTGCAAAAACGTCTGCGTCACAATGTCGGTCAGGCGATTGCTGATTTTAATATGATTGAAGAAGGTGACCGCGTGATGGTCTGCCTGTCCGGGGGTAAAGACAGCTATACCATGCTGGATATTTTACAAAACCTGCAAAAAAGTGCGCCGATTAACTTCACCTTGATTGCCGTTAACCTCGATCAGAAACAACCGGGCTTCCCTGAAGATATCCTGCCCGCCTATCTGGATAAACAGGGCGTGGAATACAAGATTGTAGAAGAGAATACTTACGGGATCGTGAAAGACATTATTCCTGAAGGGAAAACGACCTGCTCACTGTGCTCCCGCCTGCGCCGTGGGATTTTGTACCGCACGGCTACTGAGCTGGGGGCGACCAAAATAGCACTGGGCCATCACCGTGATGATATTCTGCAAACACTGTTCTTGAATATGTTCTATGGCGGGAAACTGAAAGGCATGCCGCCAAAATTGATGAGCGATGATGGCAAACATGTGGTAATCCGCCCACTGGCCTACTGTCGTGAAAAAGATATTGAACGTTTTGCCGTGATCAGAGAGTACCCTATCATTCCTTGTAACTTATGTGGCTCGCAGCCTAATCTGCAACGTCAGGTCATCAAGGATATGTTACGCGATTGGGATAAACAGTATCCAGGCCGTATCGAAACCTTATTCAGCGCCATGCAAAATGTGGTGCCATCACATTTGAATGACCATAAGTTATTTGATTTTAAAAGTATTACCCACAACAGTGACGTTATTGATGGCGGTGATGTGGCTTTTGATCGGGAAGAGTTACCTCTACAACCTGTTGGCTGGCAACCGGAAGATGATGAAAACGCCGAGAAGCCGCCACTGGTGCGTCTTGACGTACTGGAAATTAGATAAGCACTTCATCAGTCTCGCCTCACTCCGCTTATAGCTCAGAATGAGGCGAGAGGCGACTTTCTGACTTAATCTGCGGTTTTACTTATAAAAAACATAAAAAAATGCCGATGTTTAAACAACATCGGCATCGTAACAATTATGTGCTATGCAGTAATTCAAAATAAAAGTATTACAAATATGGAGCGCAACGCCCATCGCTTGACGTTGCATTCACCTGCAAAGTGATAATGCCTGAGTCATAACTGTCAAATCTTGATATGGCTCAATTTTGCAGTGATTAACCCCCTATCTGGCACACTCTTTTACTCACCGTCCCGTGACTAATTAAAGCCATTTACTGCGCTTTAACCAGAAAGCAACACCCAACACCAACACAACTAACATCATACAGAAGGTCGCAAAACCGAAAGAGTCGGTATTACCTGGGATCCCGCCGAGATTGACACCGAACAAACCGGTCAAAAAAGTCGTAGGCAAAAAAATCATGGCCAGCATCGACATAGTATAGGTCCGTCTGTTCATCGCATCGGCCATTAATGAGCTAATCTCATCGGACAACACCGCGGTGCGGGCAATGCTTGAATCTAAATCCTCTAATCCGCGGCCCAAGCGCTCTGAGATTTCCTGCATACGACGCCGGTCATGATCATCCATCCACGGCAAACGCTCGCTGGCGAGTTTAGAAAAGGCATCACGTTGTGGTGCCATATACCGCCGTAATACAATCAATTGCTTACGTAACAACGCCATTTGCCCACGTTGTGGGATCTTTTGTTCCAATAAATCATCTTCAAGATCGATAATTTTGTCGTGTAAATCTTCGATAAACTCACTGGTATGGTCAGTCAGGCCATCAACAATTGCCACCAGCCAATCGCCACTGTTGGTGGGACCGGTGCCACTTTGCAGATCATTCAGTACATCATCAATGGAGTAAACCTTACGATGACGGGTCGAGACTATCAACTTATCCGTCATATAAACCCGAATCGTGACTAGTTGGTCTGGGCGGGCATCATTATTAAAGTTAATGCCACGCAGGGTTATCATGGTGCCGTCCCCCAAACGGGTGACCTTAGGGCGGACACTCTCACCCGCCAACCCCTCACGAACCACTTCTGGTAGCAATGGCGTATTTTTCAGCCAGGCTTCACTTTCCGTATAGGTGTAATCCAGATGCAACCAACAAGGCTGCTCCGCTGTGGCGATAGTATCAGTACTGATTGAGATCACCCCCCCCTTACCATCGAGCTGATAGGCATAAACGGCATCAGAGACTTGAAGTGCTTTACCTTCGACTACATCCACAACCACATCCTCTATTTCGGCATTTATCATGCAATTAGCTCAGTGTAGCGCTAGCAACCCAAACTTTAAAGGTGCGGTGCCAGGATAGCCCATTGCCCGGATAAAATAACTGATGAGAGGTAATGACGGAATCGAATAAGTTCATAACGCGGTTTACTTCAAACCACGAACTAAGGATAAATAATATTAAAGACGGAGAGCAAACACCTTCTTTGATATACAATTCGACCCAATTGCCAACACGAAACGCTCAAGGAGTATTGATGATGGAAATAAGTATTATTGCATTAATGAAAGCATTAATTGGTGGCGCAGGCGCAGGGTTTGCACTGACTGGTGGTTTATCACTCCTAATACCCGCATTAACCGTTACCGCTTCTTTTGCCTTCACATTTGCTGCACTAGGTGGCGTAGTAACCACAGGACTTTACCTTAAAAATAGCTTGGTAGCCTGATTTGGATAAAAGGGCTTCCCACTGGTACTTGCCGCAAACCACTGATGATTTAGCTATATTCTATTGCATCATTTGTATTTCTTACATGTTGGTACACATCATCTGGGATTGTATCTCAAAAAAGACACCGCCATTCGCACTGGAAAATCTACAATATAAGCTTAATGAATTATATTCATCGTCAACTTTTGCTACGAGTGCCTTCTTCTTTGTGATGCTTTTCGATATAAAAAATCCATTGAGAGCATCAGACGCATTTATCTTTCCGTTGATCGTGGCATCTCTTACCGGTTTTATGATATCCATCTCTGCAATTGTACCTAAGCAATCCGAACATAAAAGCCACAAATAGATTTTAATATTTTCAGTAACTATTTAATCATGTATTAAATGGACATTAAAACCGCCAGTTAATCCCGGCGGCTTAGCCGTTTTTATTACAATCAATGTTTGATAACATACATTGTCTGGCTATAGGCCACGTCCTCAGGGTTAGTGATCGGGTAACCTTTCACCCACGGCTTAATTAAACGTCCATTGGTAAATTGATATATAGGAGCTATGGGTACCTGCTCCGCAATAATCTGTTCTGCCTTATTATAATCATCACTCAATGCTTTGGGGTTGGTCTGTTTACCGGCTTCATTGAGTAGACGATCGTAAACCTCACTATTAAATTTGGCAATATTCCCGCTATGAGTCGATGTCAGTAATGACAAGAATGTAGATGGTTCATTGTAATCGCCAACCCATGATGCACGGACAACATCAAAATTACCGGTGTTGCGGCTATCAATATATGTCTTCCATTCTTGATTAATCATTTTGACATCCACGCCCAATGTTTTCTTCCACATTGAGGCAATGGCAATGGCTAATTTTTGATTATTATCAGAGGTATTATACAACAACGATAATTTTAATGGTTTATCCAGACCATAACCCGCAGCATGAAGCAGTGCTTTAGCTTGCGCATCTAATTCATCCTGGTCTTGCTGCTGGAGCAGATTCGCTACTGGGTGGTAGCCAGCCGTGACATCAGGAATAAAGTGATAGGCGGGCTTCTCTCCAGTACCCAATACCTTTTCAGCAATAATTTTACGATCGATAGCATAAGATAATGCTTTACGTACACGGATATCATTTGTTGGCGCACGCTGCGTATTGAAGGCATAATAATATGTGCCTAACTGGTCTGGTGTATAAACTTGATCAGGTATATCTTTTAATAACTTTTGATATAAATTCTTCGGGAAGGATTCTGTAATATCAATATCCCCCGCCTGATAACGTTTAGTGGCATTAGCTTCCTGATTGATTGGAATAAATGTCACTTTAGTCAGTACGGTATGAGCATGGTCCCAATAATATTCATTAGGTACCAACACCAACTTCTCATTTACCACTCGGTCTTGTAACTTAAATGCGCCATTTCCAACCAGATTACCGACTTTCGTCCAATCGTTGCCATATTTTTCAACCACATTTTTTGGCACCGGAAATAAACTGAAGTTCGCCGTCAGGCTTGGAAAATAAGGCACGGGTTTACTGAGTTTAATTTTTAGGGTGTGATTATTCACTGCACTCACCCCCAGCGTTTCTGGCGGCATGTTCCCGGCAATGATTTGCTGCGCATTTTCCATCCCAGCTAATTCTGCAAACCAGGCAAATGGCGATAAACTTTTAGGGTCAACCAATCGGCGCCAACTGTAAACAAAGTCCTGTGCGGTCACCGGTGAACCGTCTGACCACTTAGCATCTTTACGCAACGTGAATATATAGGTTTGGTTATCGGCTGTTTGCCAGCTTAACGCAACACCTGGAATTATCTGACCATGAGCATCCTGATTAACCAGGCCCTCGAACAAATCCCGGTCAAGTTGGGCCTCAATTAACCCGACAGCTTTCATCGGATCCAGAGAGGCAGGTTCATCTTTAATATGACGAACAATCTCTTGTTTCTCAGCCAATACGGTACCTGCTGGGACATCAGCAGCATTTGCCGCGCCCAGCGCAGTGCCAACCAATGCGGCACACAATGCATAACGGAAATAGCGCATAATCAATAGCCTTGTCGTTGTTGTTCCATGTCAGCGAAATTAGATGCTATGTTACAAGATAATATGAATATGTTTGGGATAACAGAAAACATGATAACTCAGTATCGGCCCCGTTCAGCCCGGGGGAATTTGGTTACCTTGGGTCAACACTATGGCCAATCCTTGCTTGGTGCGCCACTGCTTTACTTCCCTGCCCCTCAACCCTCGGTTAATACAGGTTTGATTATCGCCGGAACTCATGGTGATGAAAGCGCGGCCATTGTTGCCCTCTCCTGCGCGTTACGCACTATTTTACCCGAACAGCAGCACCATCATGTGATCTTGGCGGTGAATCCGGATGGCTGCCAATTGGGGTTACGGGCGAATGCCAATGGTGTCGATCTGAATCGTAATTTTCCGGCACAAAACTGGCAGACGGGAGAAACCGTGTATCGCTGGAATAGTGCGGCCCAAGCGCGCGATGTGGTGTTATCGACCGGCGAACACGCAGGATCTGAGCCTGAAACTCAAGCCTTATGCGCTTTAATTACCCAGCTAGCCCCTCGCTGGGTGGTGTCATTCCATGAACCACTGGCCTGCATTGAAGACCCCGACAGCTCAGCGCTAGGGGCTCGGTTGGCCGCTAATTTTGCATTACCGCTCGTCACCAGTGTGGGTTACGCCACTCCTGGCTCATTCGGCAGTTGGTGCGCCGAACGAAACTTACCTTGCATTACCGCAGAGTTACCGCCGATTTCCGCCGATGCAGCCAGTGAATGTTATCTGGCCGCATTGATTGATTTATTGACGCTAGCTGATTAAACCGACAAATCAATAGCACCCATCGAGAAGTGTAAGCCCCCCTCAACATCGTGCTCCAGCCATGTCGGGCCATCCAAATCAACAAAGCGCGCCCCTGGTGCCAGCGGCAATGCAGCACGGATCGCACGAGAAGTGCATAGCATGCAGCCGAGCATAATGGTAAATCCCAACGATTTTGCCTGCTCGGCGAGCAATAAGGCCTCGGTTAACCCGCCACTTTTATCCAGTTTAATGTTTACCATGTCATAGCAACCAACCAGACCGGCCAAATCCGCCCGCGTGTGGCAACTCTCATCAGCACAAATAGGCAACGGATGAATAAAATTCTGCAACCCATCATCCTTACCGGCGGGCAATGGCTGCTCCAGCATTGCCACATCTAAATCAGCAAGTAACTGGCAACGAGCAGCCAAACCTTCTGTTTGCCAGGATTCATTGGCGTCAACGATTAAAGTTGCTGCCGGTGCGGCAGTACGAATTGCCACCAAACGCTCAGCAATAAGGTGGTCATCAAGTTTTATTTTCAATAACCTGGCTCCCTGGTTTGCCAATGCACTGGCACTGTAGGCCATGGCTTCCGGAGTGCTGATACTGACCGTCTGGGCCATTGAAATATGGGATACGGCGGCGGTGTGGCTTATTTGCCATAAACTTTGCCGGTTCTGCAATGATTCCAATTGCCATAGCGCAGAATCCACCGCATTCCTGGCCGCTCCTGCGGACAATAGCCGTTGTAAGGCATGCCGTGAAATACCATCCTCTATGGCCTTAACCACCAAGGCTAGCTGTGCCATCACCGAAGATTCACTTTCACCATAATGTGGATAAGGCGTGCATTCGCCGAAAGCCAGAATACCGTGTTCTTCAATCTCGACGACCACAACTTTAGCCTCTGTGCGGCTACCTCGGGAAATAACAAACGTGGAATGCAGAGGCCAAGCCTCAGGGTAGAAACGCATCGTTCTCATTATGGCTCCTTGGCAGAATTTGGGCTTTGGCATCAGACGTTAGAACCTAACGTAGGCAAAATCTCAGTTATTTAGCAAATTTCTCATATCCAAGCTGCCATTGTTACCTTAAACTGAACTTCGTGTTACACATCTGTAAAAGGGAATCAAATAATGACACAGACCGTACATTTCCAAGGCAATCCAGTGACCGTTACCGGTCAATTACCGCAAGCTGGTGATAAAGCTGCAAACTTTACTTTGGTAGCAAAAGATTTATCTGATGTTGCCCTGATTAGCTTCGCGGGTAAACGTAAAGTCCTGAATATCTTCCCAAGTATTGATACCGGTGTTTGCGCCGCATCTGTACGTAAATTTAATCAACTGGCTGGCGAACTTGAGAACACCGTGGTTCTTTGTATCTCCTCTGACCTGCCATTTGCTCAATCACGTTTTTGTGGGGCTGAAGGCCTGAGCAACGTCACTATGTTGTCAACTCTGCGTGGCGCTGAGTTCAAACAAGCGTACGGCGTGGCAATTACTGACGGCCCATTGGCTGGGTTAACCGCGCGTGCGGTGATAGTTCTAGATGGTCAGGACAAGGTTATCTACAGTGAGTTGGTTAACGAAATTACCACTGAACCAAACTATGATGCTGCACTGGCAGCACTGAAGTAAGTAGCAAGTTCTCGGTTTTAATCAAACCGGATCATTGATTAAAAACGGCTGACCCTCTGGGTGCAGCCGTTTTTAATTACACCGGCTTTAGCCTTGCGGTTTATTCTTCTTCGCTTTCATCACTGGCTGGCCGTTTACTGCTTAAACCATATTCACGTAATTTATTGGCAATCGCGGTGTGGGAAACACCAAGACGTTTGGCCAGTTTACGGGTACTGGGATAATTGCGGTAAAGGCGGGTCAGGACAGAGCGTTCGAAACGTTTGCTAATCTCATCAAGCGAACCATCAAGCACTTCATCCCCCAGAACCGCTTCAACTTCAAATTCCGGTAAGATGATATCTTGTGGCCGCAGTTCGAAACCATCCAATTGGGTTAAGGCGCGATAGACCGCATTCTTTAGCTGCCGCACATTACCAGGCCAACCATAATTAGTCAGGAAGCTGCTCAGTTCATGAGCCAACTTCGGCCGCGGCACGCCTTGTTCGTCGGAAAAACGCGCCACGAACAATTCAGTCAGTGGCATGATATCAGCCTGACGCTCACGTAATGGCGGCAAATTGATCGTCAGCACATTGAGACGATAATACAAATCTTCACGGAATTCACCGCGCTGCACCAACTCCACTAAATTCTTCTGAGTGGCACAAATAACGCGGACATCAACATGAACCTCATGTTCTTCCCCAACACGGCGGAAGGTACCATCATTGAGGAAACGCAACAGCTTGATTTGCATACGCGGCGACATTTCGCCGATTTCATCCAGCAGAACCGAGCCGCCATTAGCCTGTTCAAAGAAGCCTTTTTTTCCTTCGACCGCATTCGGGTAAGCCCCTGCCGCATAGCCGAACAGCTCACTTTCCACCACATCATCGGGCAGCGAGGCACAGTTAAGGCCGAGAAATGGCATTTTCCCGCGAGGGCTACGCAGATGACAGGCATGCGCCAGGAGATCTTTGCCGGTACCGGTATCACCCACCAGTAACAAAGGCGCATCCAGCATCGCTAACTTACGGGCTTGCTCAAGCACCTGGCGCATTTTAACGCTGGTCGCGACAATTTGTTTAAACTCGCTATCATCGTTAACCGATAATATTTGCAGTTGTTTCCCCATACGGGCAGTGGATTTCAACATCACCACGGCACCGACCGTTTGATTATGCTGATTTTCATCTTCCAGATGGATAGGTGTGATTTCCATCAGGTAATCTTGGTTATTGATCAATATTCGCTCGGTGTGAGGCGCCGTTTCTCCCCCCTCAAACCAACGGGCAAAGTTATATCCCCCCAGTAAGCTACCCGCGGTTTTGTGATGAATTCTCTCCTCGTTAAGAGAAAAGAGCTCACGCGCCGCCGGATTAGCTAACTCAAGATTGCCTTTTAAATCAATAGAAAATACGGGTTCTGGCATCGATTCAAGTAGCGCCCGCAGCGAGCGATGTTCACGCTCAGATGGCATAAAGGAAACGGTGCGCACATCAGTCACACCATCAATACGCCGAATCTCCATCATTAATGCACTGAATACACTGAAATCCAGTTGGGAGAAGTTCAGGTAAATGCGACCAATTGGATCAATTTCGATCCCCCGTAAATCAATGCTGCGTAACACCAAGAGATCAAGTAACTCTCTGGTAAGACCGATTCGGTCTTCGCAAAAAACTTCCAAGCGCATCAGTATCGACCTTATATATGGCAGGTGCGGAATATCTGCCTATGATAATACCCTGTCCCCCCTTGCTGATGAAGCAGTCTGTCAGCAAAAGTTGACAGGCATCGGCTTTTTGCTCTTTTTTTACGCGAGAAAACACCCCCAGGAGATATTTTCAGCGGATGCCAGCCACATGAATAGCGTATTATTTGTTTTTATATTGATAATTCAGCGTAATATAATGATTTAGGTACCCACCCCCGTCAAGGTCAGCTGACACTTTGCATTACATCGGCCAACTGGCTATAGTATATGTAGCCATATGGCCGAGGAGGTTACATGAAAGCATATCACCCTACCCCGACGACGAAGACAGGGGCACTCTGGCGTGAAATTGGTTTACCTGCCAGTCGCGGTACCGTATTGGTCGATAGTATCAAGATTGGGTTTTCTGTGGATGTCATCGACAGTATCCACCTGTGGGCGTCTATGCCTAAATCTGAAGTATTGCGTGCGACCGGTATTCCCAGCCGTAGCCTGACACGCAGACGCTCCCATGAAGGTCGGTTCACCCCGGAAGAGAGTGAACGAATTGCACGTTTCGTTCGTGTCATGGATGCGGCAGTTGATCTTTTTGGCGGTGATAAAGGCAAAGCCATAACCTGGATGTCTACGCCAATTAAGGGCCTGGGTCACCGCAGCCCTGACTCTCTGCTAGAAACCGAAACAGGTGCATTGGAAGTCTGTGACTTAATTGGGCGGCTGGAGCACGGGGTATTTTCATAGCTGAGCGCCAGAAAAGATCAGGATATATTACAGGGATGAGCACGCGATGAAATACAAGCAACCGGGCCGAGACTTATGATGCTCTACCGCATTGTGATGCGCCGTTATCTTGCATCAACCTGGACCGGTTATGGCGCTGAGATCTATGGCGGCCGCTGGAATCATAAAGGTCACGCTGCTATCTATTTAGCCAGCAGTGTCTCGCTGGCGATGCTGGAAACGCTGGTACATATTCAAGACAGCTCCACACTCAGCGAGTTTGAGTTATTCCAGATTGAGATTGATGACAGTAATATAATGCTGTTACAACCACAGGATTGGCCCACAGGCTGGCGTGATGATCCCGCACCGGTTGCCACGATGGACGTCGGCACTGAGTGGCTGGCGTCAGGATCATCGATTGGATTACTGATCCCGTCCACGCTGGTGCCATCAGAAAACAATATGTTGCTCAACCCGCAGCACAAAGATTTCCCAGCCTGTCTGAACAGTGTCAAATCGCTGTCTTTCGCCTTCGACCCACGGCTAAAATAGCCCTATCATGGCTGACCAGACTTGTCTTTTTTCGGCAGCGTATTTTTCAGTTGGCTAATCAACTGGCGGCGGAAATCCCCCAACTTAGGTTTATCACCTTCCAGCCACGGTAACGGGCGGCATAACTCCATGGCTTTGATACCCAGCCGTGCCGTCAGTAAACCAGCGCCAATCCCTTGGGCCGCACGGGCTGACAAACGGGCGGCTAAGTCCTGTGACAACCAATCCATACCCACTTCCCGCACTAATTCAGACGCGCCCGCAAAGGCTATGTTCAGTAATACCAGGCGGAACAAGCGGATACGGCTGAAATACCCCAGTTCAATACCATACAGAGCGGCAATACGATTAATCAGGCGAATATTACGCCAGGCGATGAAGGCCATATCCACCAATGCCAGCGGGCTGACGGCAATCATCAACGCGGATTCAGCAGCATAACGGCTGATTTCGGCCCGCGCCTGGTTATCCAGTGCGGGTTGCACTAATTTGGCATACAGTTCAACCACTTCCCGATCATTATGGGTCTCATGCAGTGAAGCCTGCCAGCGTTGTAGTGCCGGATGCCCCTGGTCCAATCCAGCCTGGCGAGCCAATTTTTCACAAAAAGCGCGCCCCTTACCGAGACCGTGACTGACCAGCAGCTCCCTGGCAATATCCCGTTCTTCAGCCCGTTGGCGTAAGCGATACAAACGCCGCCACTCAGTAACTACCGAGCCGACACCGGCCAACACAATCAACCCACCGGCGGTAGTGGCCCCTAGCGCTATCCAATCCTGCTGCTGCCAGGCCTGATTGACCCATTGCACTGACTGAGCAATCACGCTGACGCCAAATAGTGCCAGACCGATGGTCACCATTTTACGCCACAGACTGCGTTTGGGTTTCAGCGCCGCATTGACCAAACCTTCTACCCGGCCTTCTTCATCTTCGGCATCCAATTCAGGGGCCGCAGGATAGAAATTCTCCGCCGCTTGTTGGGTGAATGCCTGTGCCGCTTTTAATACCGGTTCATCCAGTGGTTGTAGCGGCTGTTCAAAATCAATCCGTGGTTTTAACGGTTCGCTCATCGCAATTTATCTCCCAATAAGAATTCCATTACGGCATCCAGGCGAATATGTGGCAATGGACTGTCAACGTTGACGGCCTGCGGGCGGAACTCGTCAAAATGGAACCCCTGCTGTTGCCAGAAAGCCGGGCCTGGCAAACGGGCAGGAACATCGCCGGGGAATACCGTCAGCGGCCCACCATCTACCAGACGATGACCGCGTAACGCCGGTATTTTTTGCCCCTGATGGTCGACAATGCCACTTTCTGTCGCCTGTACTGATGCCAACCCGACACAATCCATGCTGATCCCTTCAAAAGCGGCATTTTGCCAAGCTTCTTGCACCAATTGTTGTAGCAGCGATACCAGATTCGCGTGTTGATCAGCCGTTACATGGTCAGCTTTAGTTGCCGCAAACATCAGTTTATCGATGCACGGCGAGAATAAACGGCGAAATAATGTACGCTTACCGTAATGAAAACTTTGCATTAATTGTGTCAAGGCCAGGCGCATATCATTAAACGCTTGCGGGCCGCTGTTCAACGGTTGCAAGCAATCCACCAGCACAATTTGCCGATCAAAACGGACAAAATGTTCTTTATAAAAGCCTTTGACTACCGAGTTACAATAATAATTAAAACGAGTGCGTAGCATGCCCAGATTGGAGTGTTTATCCGCCTGCGCCAACCGTGATCCACCCAGTTCATTCACTTCCGGCCACGGGAAAAACTGTAATGCTGGCGCACCCGCCATATCACCGGGTAACACAAATCGCCCCGGTTGAATGAAATGCAGACCTTCATTTTTGCAACGAATAAGATAATCGGTATAGGCTTGTGCAATGGCAGCCAGCTGATTTTCATCCGCAGGGGCTAATGGATCACACTGCTGACACAGCGTCAGCCATGGTTTGGCCCATTCTGCGCGGTCACCTTGAAGCAAACCCGCCATCTGGTGCGACCAGCTTAAATAGTCCTGTTCCAACATCGGTAAATCCAGCAACCATTCACCAGGATAATCGACAATCTCCAGATATAGCGTCGACGTCTCTTTAAAATGACGCAACAGCGAATCACCGGATCGGAACCGTAGAGCTAAGCGGATCTCACTGACGCCACGGGTCGGCGTGGGCCAGTTTGGTGGTGTGCCATATAAAGCCGCCAATCCTTCATCATAGGTAAAACGTTGAATACCTAAATCACGCTGCGGCACTCGCTTCACGCCGAGTAGCCGTTCTTCACGCACAGCAGAAAACAGCGGTAGACGAGCGCCGCTGTGGACATGGAGCAATTGATTCACTAAAGAAGTAATAAACGCGGTTTTCCCGCTGCGGCTCAAGCCGGTGACCGCTAATCGAAGATGGCGATCCATCCCACGGTTGACCAATGACGTAATCTCATTTTGCAGTCGTTTCATGCTTCTCCTTGGCAAATTGGCCCGCAGCGGCCTGCATTGCGCGTTTTAACATGGGTTCCAGCAGCATTAGCAACAGCCAACGCAGGGGCTTACGGCTCACACTTTTTACTATTAACCCCGCGGCTCCGGCCGGGCCATAGGTCAGCGCAACAGTAAAAATAAGTTTAATCAGCGTGGTTAATATGACACCTGCGCGTGAACGGGCGAGGTTATTGTTCATCTTTTTGCCCTCCGGCAAGCCGTATTGATCAAGAACAACATAAAAGTCTATGGCCCACTATCCAGCAATGGCAGGCCAATAATTACCGTTAAATTTCTGGTGACACTACAACTGGCCAAAACGGCTCTGCACACCAAAAGTCTCGGAGGTGACATAACGCTCTACCTGGCGTAAACGCTGCTCCCCAGCAGCCAACTCATACTCTAGTTGATCCAGAAGTTGGTGCGGCGTCGCTTGGTTATGCTCACTGAAACTGGCGGCGGGTACCGGCTCCAGCATAAAAGTCAGCACAATGTAGGCCACTATAGTGAAAACGAACAAGCCAAAAAACAGTGATAACACCACCATCACCCGAATTAATCGCACCGGAATATCAAAATAGTGCGCCAGGCCGGCACATACTCCTTTGATCATGCCCTCTTCTGGCACCCGGTACAGTTTCTTGTTGCTCAATACATTCGCCATTATGACTGCCTCCAGTTCGGGTGCTGTGCATCAAGAATTTCTTCCAATGTTTGGATCCGCTCACGCATCCGACGAGCATCCTCAGTTAACGCTGAGAGGCGCTGCATATCTTGATGGCTGAGCTGAGCGCCACTTTGCTGACGATTGCTGTAGTGCAGCCATAACCAAATGGGTGCCACAAACAACACAAAAATTGTCAACGGAATGGCAAGAAACAGGATACTCATTATTTTCCCTTAATCATCTAGCGGGTATCCGCATTTTAATTATGGCAGGCCATCGGGATCCTGATGGCCCGTTCAACTTATTAACCTCACGCGGTAAGCGGGTTACTCTGCCGAATTCATTTTCGCTTTCAGTGCTGCCAACTGGCTACTGATTTCATCATCAACTCTCAGTTCGGCAAATTGCTGATCCAGCGATTTTTGTTTGCCTACACCGACAGTTTCAGCTTCGGCTTCCATATGGTCAATACGCCGTTCAAACTGCTCAAAACGCGCCATAGCCTCATCCAGTTTCCCGCTGTCTAGCTGGCGGCGAACATCACGGGATGACGCGGCGGCCTGATGACGCAGAGTCAGGGCTTGCTGTCTGGCCCGAGTTTCAGTCAGCTTACTTTCCAGCTCGGTGATTTCATGTTTCATGCGGTTCAGTGTTTCATCTACCGTTGCTACTTCACGGGTCAGGGTGTCAATTAACGCTGCAACCTTTTGCTTTTCAATCAGTGCCGCACGAGCCAAATCTTCTTTATCTTTGCGCAGTGCCAGCTCGGCTTTATTCTGCCACTCCTGCTGCTGGCTTTCGCTGAGATCGATACGGCGCAATAATTGCTTTTTCTCAGCTAAAGCACGGGCTGATGTCGAGCGAATTTCCACCAGTGTATCTTCCATTTCCTGAATCATCAGGCGTACCAACTTTTGCGGGTCTTCCGCTTTATCCAGCAATGTATTAATGTTGGCGTTCACGATATCGGCAAAACGCGAAAAAATACCCATGATTTACGTCCTCTCTGACTTATTGAATCTCTAAAATAGTGGCGTCTGGTTGCACTGTTAGCGTCATTACCTAAGCTTAATGATGCCTAATTCGATTCCCTCAGACATATTCCTCCCATAGACAATATCAAGAGTCATGCCAACTTTTTATAAAAGTTAATAAATTGAAAAATAACAAAAAAAAATTTTTGACTCAATTAAGATAAAATGTAGAGTGATTACTTTAACTAACTATTGGCGAATTTCATCATGAGTGAGCAATTAGAAAACCTATTAGGGGAAGCCAACTCTTTTGTTGAAGTACTGGAGCAAGTTTCAGGACTGGCAAAACTGAACAAGCCCGTATTGGTGATTGGTGAACGAGGCACCGGTAAAGAGCTCATTGCCCATCGCCTACATTATTTATCCGACCGCTGGCAGGGGCCTTTTATTTCCCTTAACTGCGCCGCACTTAATGAAAATCTACTCGATTCGGAGTTATTTGGTCATGAGGCCGGTGCCTTTACCGGCGCACAAAAACGCCATCTGGGCCGTTTTGAACGGGCCGACCGAGGTACACTGTTTTTGGATGAACTGGCGACCGCACCCATGCTGGTGCAGGAAAAACTATTGCGCGTGATTGAGTATGGCCATCTGGAGCGTGTCGGCGGGAGCCAACCATTACACGTTGATGTTCGTTTAGTGTGTGCGACTCATGATAACTTGCCCGCCTTAGCCGCTGCCGGGAAATTCCGCCCCGACCTGCTGGACCGCCTTGCCTTTGATGTCGTGCAATTGCCGCCGCTGCGTGAACGCCAGCAAGATATCATGTTACTGGCCGAACACTTTGCCATCCAGATGTGCCGAGAGTTGGGTCTGCCGTTGTTCCCAGGTTTTACACCTCAAGCTAAACAGCAACTGCTGGAATATCGCTGGCCGGGCAATGTGCGAGAATTGAAAAATGTCGTAGAACGTTCAGTGTATCGCCACGGGAACAGTGAGCAATCGCTGGATAATATTATTATTAATCCTTTCGCAACCCGACCCCCCCCTGAAAGCACAGATCGAGAAATTGCAGGCGATCACTTAGCGGCGCGTCCTCAATTACCACTCGACCTAAAGCACTGGTTGCATAACAGTGAACAGCAAATGTTAGAACATGCCCTGAAACAAGCTCGATTTAATCAACGCAAAGCGGCGAGCTTGCTCGGGTTAACTTATCATCAGTTACGCGGTATGTTAAAAAAACACGCTATTTTGGCAAGTGATAGTGAAACGCAATAAATCAGGATTTATCCAACGGCAGGCAAAAAAAAAGCCAGCACCCGAGCTGGCTTAAAAAATACTGGAAGCAATGTGAGCAATGTCGTGCTTTTCTGTTTAAAGCCTGAAACTGCTGGCTTTATCCCGAAGAGCAAATCGATGGTAATAGTTATCAATAGCGTTTGCAAATACTTTGTTGAGAATTTTTCTCATCCCCATACTAACACTGATGGAATTAACGTCAGGTGCTGCATGAAACGCCGTTTTTCGCGCCCATGTCACTCGCCACTTCCTCTCGCATAAACAACAATTTGCTGTTTATTCATCTCAATTGCGGCAACAACCCGCAGACAGTGCAGTTGTTTTGCTCAATGGATTGGGAGGAGTGCCAGATTACGGTACACTAAGAGTATTACTGACTGACTGCGAAGCGTTTATGCGTGCTTTACTTATTTGGATGCTATCGCTGGCTTGCCTGGCGACCTCAGCGCTGGCGCAACCTGCCCCGGCTTCCCAACCCTCTCCATCGCTACCGGACATCCGTCAGCGAGGTTTTGTCTATTGCGTCAGTGGGATACTTAATACCTTCAATCCACAGATGGCCAGTAGCGGCTTAACGATCGATACACTGGCGGCACAACTTTATGACCGCCTGCTAGATGTCGATCCTTACACCTATCGGCTGATCCCTGAATTAGCCGAAAGCTGGCAAGTGCTGGATAACGGTGCCACCTATCGTTTTCATTTGCGTAAAGACGTTCCATTCCAAACAACCGATTGGTTTACCCCAACCCGGATGATGAACGCCGACGATGTAATATTCAGTTTCCAGCGGGTATTTGACTCACAACACCCCTACCATGACGTTAATGGCGGCGAGTATCCTTACTTTGATAGTTTGCAATTTGCCGATGCCGTGCAAAGTGTCAAAAAGCTGGATGATTACACCGTTGAATTCAAACTGAAAGCACCAGATGCATCATTCCTTTGGCATCTGGCGACCCATTATGCGCCGGTACTTTCCGCCGAATACGCCGATGTATTGATCCAAAAAGGCCGACAAGAGCAGATCGATCGCGAGCCTGTTGGAACCGGCCCTTTTATGCTGAATGAGTATCGCTCCGGGCAATATATCCGCCTGTTCCGTAACAGTGCTTATTGGAAAGGTCTGCCGCGCATGCCTCAGGTGGTTATCGATCTGGGTGCTGGCGGTACTGGCCGTTTATCCAAACTACTGACCGGGGAATGTGATGTGCTGGCGTATCCTGCTGCCAGCCAATTATCTATCTTACGTGATGATCCTCGCCTGCGCCTGACACTGCGCCCAGGAATGAACGTGGCTTATCTGGCTTTCAATACCCGTAAGCCGCCGCTAAATGATCAACGGGTGCGTCAGGCTATTGCTTTATCAATTAACAATCAACGATTGATGCAATCAATCTATTATGGCACGGCTGAAACGGCTGCATCTATTTTACCTCGCGCATCATGGGCTTACGATAATCAGGCTCAGGTGACCGAATATAATCCGGAAAAGGCTAAAGAGATCCTAAAACAACTGGGTCTCACTAAATTGCAACTCAACTTATGGGTGCCAACGGCGTCGCAATCTTATAACCCCAGTCCATTAAAGACCGCAGAACTGATTCAGGCTGATTTGGCTCAAGTGGGCATTACCGTCAATATCGTGCCAGTCGAGGGCCGCTTCCAGGAAGCACGGCTGATGGATATGAGCCACGATTTGACGCTTTCTGGCTGGTCAACAGACAGCAATGATCCAGACAGTTTCTTCCGGCCGCTATTAAGCTGCGCGGCAATTCGTTCGCAAACAAACTATGCTCACTGGTGTGATCCAGAGTTTGATGAATTGCTACAAAAAGCCCTACGCTCCCAGCAATTATCAGCTCGTATTGAATATTATCAGCAAGCTCAGCGTATTCTGGAACAACAATTACCGTTATTGCCGTTAGCCTCCTCTTTACGGCTACAAGCATATCGATATGATATCAAAGGGTTGGTATTAAGCCCGTTTGGCAATTCTTCTTTTGCTGGCGTCTTCCGCGAGAGCGATGAGGGTAAAAAGCCATGATTATCTTTACCTTACGGCGCTTATTGCTGTTAGTGATAACCCTGTTTCTGTTGTCACTGGTCAGTTTTAGCCTGAGCTATTTTACCCCCCATGCACCATTGGGTGGCGCAGCCCTGCTGGATGCCTATCGTTTCTATTTCAGTAGCTTGCTTCAGTGGGATTTCGGTGTTTCCAGCATTAACGGCCAGCCGATTAGTGAGCAACTGCGTGAAGCCTTCCCGGCGACCATGGAGTTATGCGTTCTGGCCTTTTCACTGGCACTGTTTGTCGGTATTCCACTGGGCATTATTGCTGGAGTGATGCGCGGTAAGTGGGCTGATATTGCCATCAGTTCCATTGCCTTGGTCGGTTTCTCTATCCCGGTATTCTGGCTGGCTTTGTTGTTGATGTTGTTTTTTTCACTGCATTTGGGTTGGCTACCGGTTTCGGGCCGTTTTGATCTGTTGTATCAGGTGAAACCCATCACTGGGCTGGCCTTGGTCGATGCCTGGCTATCCCCCTCGCCGTATCGCCAAGAGATGATGCTCAGCGCTGTTGCACATATGATTTTGCCTATCACCGCGCTGGCCGTGGCCCCAACCACCGAGGTCATTCGTCTGATGCGCACCAGTACCGATAATGTTATCGGGCAAAACTACATTAAAGCAGCAGCAACCCGTGGTTTATCTCGATTCACCATTATTCGCCGCCATGTTCTGCATAATGCTTTACCGCCAATCATTCCAAAATTGGGGTTGCAGTTCTCTACCATGCTGACGCTGGCAATGATAACTGAAGTGGTATTTAACTGGCCGGGCTTAGGTCGCTGGCTAATTAACGCCATTCGTCAGCAAGATTACGCGGCGATCTCTGCCGGCGTGATGGTAGTGGGTACCTTGGTCATCGTTATTAACATTCTGTCAGATATTCTGGGTGCGATGATGACGCCGTTAAAGCATAAGGAATGGTATGCCCTTCGATAATGTCTACCGTGAGAGGAAAATGCCCAGCCCGCTGCTGTATACCTGGCGGCTTTTCTCTGCTGATGGCCTGGCGATGGTGGGTTTCTACGGTGCCCTGGCCTTATTAGTGCTGTGTCTGTTGGCTAATACGCTGGCCCCTTATGCCCTTGACCAACAGTTTTTAGGTTATCAACTGCTACCGCCATCCTGGTCACGTTACGGCAACGTTTCTTTCTTCCTGGGTACCGATGATTTGGGTCGCGATATTTTAAGCCGCTTATTGGCCGGTACCGCATCAACTTATGGTTCCGCACTGCTGGTAACACTGGCGGCGGCACTGTGTGGCGTAGTCCTCGGCGTATTTGCAGGGATCACTCACGGTTTTCGTTCAGCAATTCTTAATCATGTGCTGGATACATTGCTCTCCATTCCGTCGCTGCTGTTAGCCATCATCGTGGTCGCCTTTGTCGGCCCAAGTTTAGAACATGCCATGTTCGCGGTCTGGCTGGCACTGCTACCTCGGATGGTTCGAACCATCTATAGCGCAGTACATGATGAATTAGATAAAGAGTATGTCATTGCCGCCCGTTTGGATGGCGCGTCGACACCGCATATTCTGGCTTATGCCATTTTTCCGAATATTGCCGCGGTGTTGGTCACTGAATTTACCCGCGCACTATCAATGGCGATCCTGGATATTGCCGCATTAGGCTTTCTGGATTTAGGGGCGCAATTACCCTCACCGGAATGGGGGGCAATGTTGGGTGACTCACTGGATTTAGTCTATGTTGCACCCTGGACCGTGATGCTGCCGGGGGGTGCCATTCTGGTAAGTGTATTGTTGGTTAACCTGTTAGGTGATGGTATGCGCCGGGCGATTAATGCGGGGGTGGAATAATGCCGTTACTTGATATCCGTAACCTGACCATCGAATTCATGACCGCCGAAGGGCCCGTCAAAGCAGTCGATCGCGTCAGTATCACGTTAACTGAAGGTGAAGTTCGTGGGTTGGTGGGTGAATCAGGTTCAGGTAAAAGTTTGATTGCCAAAGCTATCTGCGGGGTCAGTAAAGATAACTGGCGTATCACCGCCGACCGTTTTCGCTTTAATGATATCGATCTACTGCAATTAACCCCACGTGAACGTCGCAAAGTGATCGGTCATAATATCTCAATGATTTTCCAGGAGCCGCAATCCTGTCTGGACCCGTCAGAGAGTATTGGTAGGCAACTGATGCAGGCGATCCCCGGCTGGACTTACAAAGGCCGCTGGTGGCAGCGATTTCATTGGCGTAAACGCCGGGCCATAGAATTGCTGCACCGCGTGGGGATTAAAGATCACAAAGACATTATGCGCAGTTATCCCTATGAGCTAACCGAAGGCGAATGCCAAAAGGTGATGATTGCCATCGCCCTGGCCAATCAGCCACGCTTACTTATCGCTGATGAACCGACCAATGCGATGGAACCGACCACTCAGGCCCAAATTTTCCGTCTGCTGGCGCGGCTAAATCAAAATAACAACACGACGATTTTGCTGATTAGCCATGACTTGCAGATGATGAGCAAATGGGCAAATCGAGTTAATGTACTGTATTGCGGCCAAACGGTGGAAAGCGCCGTTTGTGAAGATCTGTTGGCGGCACCTCATCACCCTTATACTCAGGCACTGATTCGAGCCATGCCTGATTTTGGCCGCTCCCTGCCCCATAAAAGTCGCCTGAATACCTTGCCCGGTGCAATTCCATCGCTGGAACATTTACCGATTGGTTGCCGATTGGGGCCGCGTTGCCCTTACGCACAAAAGACCTGTATTGAAACTCCACGCTTGCGACTGGTGAAGAACCACGCTTTTGCCTGCCACTTCCCCTTGAATCTGGAGGAATAATAATGGCAGAGACCCTGCTCGAAGTCCGTAACCTGAGCAAAACCTTCCGCTACCGCACCGGGCTATTTCGCCGTCAACATGTTGAAGCGGTAAAATCGGTGAGTTTCACCTTACGTGAAGGCCAGACACTGGCGGTCATTGGTGAGAACGGCTCCGGTAAATCTACCCTGGCAAAAATGTTGTCGGGCATGATTGAACCCACGGCAGGTGAGCTATTAATTGACGATCATCGCCTGTCCTACGGTGACTATTCTTACCGTAGCCAACGTATCCGTATGATTTTTCAGGACCCCAGCACCTCACTTAACCCACGTCAGCGCATTGGCCAACTGCTGGATGCTCCACTGAAGTTGAATACCGATTTGGATGCTGCCGCGCGTGAACAACGCATTTATCAGACGCTACGGCAAGTGGGGTTATTGCCCGATCATGCTAACTATTACCCTCACATGCTGGCTTCCGGTCAGAAACAACGTATCGCGTTGGCTCGGGCACTTATCCTGCAACCGAAAGTGATTGTTGCCGATGAGGCTTTAGCATCGTTGGATATGTCCATGCGCTCGCAGATTATTAATCTGATGCTGGAATTGCAGGAAAAACACGGTATAGCTTATATTTATGTCACTCAACACATCGGCATGATGAAACATATCAGTGACCAAGTGATTGTGATGCATGAGGGGGAAGTTGTGGAGCGTGGCAGTACGGCCGAAGTGCTGTCAGCCCCGTTGCATGATCTGACCAAGCGATTGATTTCCAGCCATTTTGGTGAAGCATTAACCGCCGATGCCTGGCGGCGCGATACCGGTAATTTTTAACGCTGCCGCGTGGTGACTAAGACGTTAAGAAGCCTCATCACTCTTTGATCCGCGCTCGATTGAGCGCGGATTTTATTATTCTCTGTGCGTTCTTTTAGCCGATTATTAACTAACGTAACAACATTTTTGTTATATATAATAATATGTTATTACTTTTAGTTATGGATTATGGTTTAACATTATTTTATCTCGCCAACCCAATCAGCAATGATATCCACTGTGTTCATTCCATAAAACGACAGGATATCTTGCCGATGTTGATACCTACCACTTTGCATTGCTCTCGGTCCCATTCCACGATACCCGCCCTTGCTGTTATTCATTCGCTTCCAACCTATGGGCTGGCGATGCTTAACCTGCATTTGTCGTTAACTTTGGCGCGTTGCTGTCCCTAACGGAGGTCATTATGCGGCAATTTCGACAACAGGATAACGCCCATTGGTATCATGAAACTCAACGTAGTGGCAGCCCGGAGATCCTTGCGGCGCAAGTCACTGACGAGAATAACAGTACCACCGGTTGCACTATCGGCAACTCGCTCCACGGTGAAAGCATTAGGGAAGCGGGCATTTTTCTGCTTGGGCTAGCCAGCAGTATTCCCAGCGAGTTAAATGACAGCTTACGGTACCATGCCACTATTTTATCCGCTTCGGATGCCATGTATCAGGCGCTCTTTCCGCCAACTGTCGAGTTAAACCACGACAATACATTTTCATCGTATGACCGATTAAGCAGCGCGTTGACCGTCGCACAGGTCACCGGCGTTCAACGATTGTGCAGCCACTATGCTGCCCGTCTCACGCCACTCTCCAGCCCGGATGCATCACGGGAAAGTAATATGCGGCTGACCCAAATCACCCAATATGCGCGCCAGCTCGCCAGTCAGCCGACATTGATCGACAGACATGCGTTGCAACAGCTTGCAGAGGTGGGTTTAACCGATACAGACATTATTGTTTTGTCACAGATTATTGGTTTTGTGGGTTATCAGGCCCGGGTAGTGGCGGCTCTTTCTGCCTTGGCAGGATATCCGGCTGTTATGCTGCCAGGGTTCCCACGAATGGAAGATGCCACCAGTGGCTTGATACCGACAACCTTGCCACCGTGGCAAGGTTGGCTACCTTCATTGACCGAACATGATGATATTTCATCTGAACAACCGACAGTTGAAAACCAAATCACGCTGAGGGAGTTGCTGGAACACCATCAGACAAGTTTCCACGCTTATAGCACCATTATCGCCCGGCAACCCCCCCCACAATTAATACCCCCTGATTGGCTGGCATTGGTATCGCTGGTCACTGCCCGTATTAATGGCAGTGTCTATTGTCAGGCTAGCTACCAACAACAGTGGCAACAGTTAACCAATAACTCATCGTTGATCACCGCACTTGTGGCAGGGATTGATAACGCTCTGGCAACGCAGACCGGTGAGCAGATAACCCACCTGCTTATCCATGTCAGCGCCGAACTGACGCGCGCGCCTGAGCGCTTTAACCATCAACACCTTAGCCACTTGTCGGCCCTTGATGTCAGTCATAAACAGTTGTTGAGCATCATCTTCAGTGCAGCAACGGCAGGATGGACCAACCGTTTAATGCAAACACTGGGGCAATAAGTCGCAACCTAAGCCAACTTAGGTCAAAAATTTACATAACTCTCCGATCCAGATCGCTATTTACCTATAAACTAGGGTGTTTTACCGATTAACATTTGGGCTTATTTTGGATAACTTCAAGATTATCTAAATAAATACAATATTGATTGGGTTATTCGCCAACATATAATCATATGACCTTATAATGAGGTAAATAGCAAAATATATCACTGAATAAAATCAGCCCCGCTTTTAAGCAAAATAAACGTTCACCAAACCATCAAAACATAAACGTTAATACTGCATAACATTTGTAACATGGCGATATCGCGCTGATAAAAATATCTGTAACGGAATATGTCAAAAGCCTTGTCTCACTGACAAAGATAGTGAACATTAACCGCCGCTAAATAACGTATAACAACGCAAAAGGATGCCCATTAGTGCATTCACTTTTGTATCTCCTGTCATTATATGGTCGGTAGTGGAAAACAGAGGTCCCTGTGTCAACAGCAAACAACAATCAACAATCACCCAATAACCAGCAACCTGAAAACATCAGTATGAATGCTTTCAAACAACCAAAAGCGTTTTACCTGATCTTCTCCATCGAACTATGGGAACGTTTTGGTTATTACGGCCTGCAAGGGATCATGGCCGTTTATCTGGTAAAAATGCTCGGGATGAGCGAAGCCGATTCAATCACCTTATTCTCCTCATTCAGTGCTCTGGTCTATGGCTTTGTGGCCATTGGTGGCTGGTTAGGTGATAAAGTCCTCGGCGCGAAGCGTGTCATTGTGCTCGGGGCACTGATTCTGGCCGTGGGCTATGCCATGATAGCCTACTCCGGCCATGATATTTTCTGGGTTTACTTAGGGATGGCGACCATCGCAGTCGGTAATGGTTTGTTCAAAGCCAACCCATCATCCTTGCTATCTACCTGCTATAACAAAGACGATCCGCGTTTGGACGGTGCATTTACCATGTACTATATGTCCATCAATATCGGTTCATTCTTCTCTATGCTGGCAACGCCATGGTTAGCGGCTAAATACGGTTGGAGCGTGGCATTCTCTCTGAGCGTTGTGGGTATGCTCATCACCTTAGTCAATTTCTGGTTCTGCCGTAAATGGGTAAAAAATCAAGGCTCTAAACCTGACTTTGTACCATTACAGATTAAAAAGTTACTGCTGGTGTTGGTGGGTGTGGTGGCACTGATTACCTTGTCTAGCTGGCTGTTGCATAACCAGATAGTCGCCCGTTGGGCATTGGCACTGGTTTCTCTCGGCATCTTCTTTATTTTTGCTAAAGAGACGTTCTCTCTGCACGGTATTGCCCGTCGCCGCATGATTGTGGCATTCCTGCTGATGCTGGAAGCCGTGGTGTTCTTTGTACTGTATAGCCAGATGCCAACATCACTGAACTTCTTTGCTATCCATAACGTTGAACATTCAATCTTTGGTATCACCTTCGAACCCGAACAATATCAAGCACTTAATCCGTTCTGGATCATGGTTACCAGCCCGATCTTGGCCGCTGTTTATAACAAGATGGGCGACCGCCTGCCAATGCCACATAAATTTGCTTTCGGTATGGTGCTCTGCTCCGCCGCATTCCTGGTGTTACCATGGGGTGCAAGCTTCGCTAATGAACAGGGTATTGTGTCAGTCAACTGGTTAATCCTGAGCTACGCACTGCAAAGTATTGGCGAACTAATGATTTCCGGTCTGGGTCTGGCGATGGTTGCACAATTGGTCCCACAACGTTTAATGGGCTTCATCATGGGGTCATGGTTCCTGACCACGGCTGCCGCTGCGCTGATCGCCGGTAAAGTTGCCGCATTGACCGCAGTGCCAAGTGATATTAACGATGCCCATGCATCACTGGCAATCTACAGCCATGTGTTTATGCAGATTGGTATCGTCACTGCTATCATCGCCGTTCTGATGATGCTGACTGCGCCAAAACTGTATCGCATGACATTGGCCCCCACTGACAGTAAAACAGAGACTCCGGTCTCTACCGCATAATCATCCGGCCGGTTCAAAGCGCTCCTTCGGGAGCGTTTTAGGCTATTTGGCGGGTTCGTTAGCCCTCAGTGATTGCACCATACGGCTAACTGGTAACCATCCGGATCGGTAAAGTGGAAACGACGCCCTCCTGGAAAAGCAAAGATTGGCAACACAATAGTGGCTCCGGCCTCTTCCAATCGTTTTTGAGTCTGCTCCAAATTATCCGCATACAGAATAATTAACGGCCCGCCATTGGGTTGAACCCGGCTCTGAGTGGTAAAACCCCCGGTCAACCGACCATCAGTAAACTCACAATACCCCGGCCCATAATCAGTAAAACGCCAGCCGAAAACCGCGCCATAAAAATCTTTCGAGCGAGCAATATCACTAACAGCAAATTCTATGTTGTCGATTCGACTATCATTACCTTGAATACTCATAATGTGCTCTTGGCATAAATGGTTTTATTAACTCACTAATTTAGCTTAAACATTTGCTGGACTGATGAATATAGCCCACCTTATCAAGGTTACCCCATCACATTATTTTTGCGTAAAAAATAAACTATACTGATATCAGGCCGCACAGCGTTAAACCCATCCTGACAATATATAAGGATGAAATAAGCCTGTTATTGGCGGCCAATGATGGGCAAGGAGGTGATTTATGATCAACCATGTTTGGGGGCTTCTGACCCATCCCAGCCAAGAATTACAGCAAATCAAACGTGAGGGTGAAAGTGTCCGGCATATGTATGCTCATCACATCCTGTTGATGGCGGCTATTCCGGTGATTTGCGCGTTTATCGGTACCACACAGGTGGGCTGGAGTTTTGGTGATGGTCAGATAATAAAACTGGCACCTCTTACCGCACTCTATTTCGCCATCATCTTCTATGTTTTGATTCTGGCGGCTGTCGTTCTGATGGGCCGGGTGATTTACTGGATGGCACGCCGTTATGAAAGCCGCCCCAGTTGGCAAAGTTGCACTCTGTTCGCAGGTTATGCCGCAACACCGATGTTCTTGGCTGGAGTCGTGGCCCTTTATCCTATTATCTGGTTGTGTTTATTCGTCGGGATTGTTGCCCTTTGCTACTCTGGTTACCTAATGTATCTGGGGATCCCAACCTTTTTGAATATCGACCGGCAGGAAGGATTTATTTTCTCCGGATCCACATTTGCCATCGGTGTGCTGGTATTAGAATTACTCCTTGGCCTTACTGTGTTGCTCTGGGGCTATGGTTCGCGATTACTTTGACACCTACGGTGATCGATATTCCTTTCCATTTTACACACCGTTCTTTGTGCCATTTTCAAGGAACGGTGTCTGTTACTTCGGCCAATGTTGGTTTACTTCCCAGATTAGGGCCTCTAACAGGCTTTTATCGTGATTAATGTCGCCCGGATCGCAATCTCTTACATCCCCATGCAGGATAAGGTTGTACACTAAATGGGACTGATGCAAACAAGGGAAAAAAAATGAAAAGGCTGACATTAAAAGAAATGACCGAAAGTGAGCAACGTGACGTCAAAACGCAACTCGACAGAGCCAGAATAAATTTAGGACGGGCATTAACCAATTCAGAACAAAATAAAGTAAGAGATGAAGCAATAGACAAAATCATGAACGCCCGGGAACAAATCGCCAAATTAACCCGCGTAGAAAGAAAAACTAAAAAAACGGCCCCAAGCACCACCACTTTTAGCTGGTCCGCATCGATCAGCACTCGCCCACCACGGTAACTGATTTCCACTGCCAGTAAATTACTGACATGGATTACCGACAGCGGCGAGTTTCACCGCTGTTGGACAATTTTTTATTTCTCACACAACACATTATTTCTAATACAAATAGCGTTTTCCCGCACAATTATATTGCATCGTTAGCTGCATTTCTCTCTCACCTGCCTTAGGATTAAGGAAACTTGTTTCTTTCAGCGCTCGATTAAGGAGTTTGTGATGAAATTGTTCTATAAACCCGGTGCCTGTTCTTTGTCTCCACATATTGTATTACGTGAAACGGGGTTAGACTTCAGTATTGAAAGTGTCGATCTGGTGACTAAAATCACGGAAACAGGTGAAGACTATTTAAGCATCAATCCGAAAGGACAAGTACCTGCTCTACTGCTGGATGATGGTAGTCTGCTCACTGAAGGTGTTGCTATTGTGCAATATCTGGCGGACAAAGCGCCTGATAGCAACCTGATTACCCCATTTGGTACCCTTTCCCGCTACCATGCCATTGAGTGGCTAAACTTTATTGCGACTGAGTTACATAAAGGATTCAGCCCGTTATTTAACCCGAAAACGCCTGATGAATATAAAGTTATCGCCCGTGAACGGCTGATTAAACAGTTCAATTACGTGGATAGCGTATTAGCACAGCATGATTATCTGTTAGGCAAAAAATTCAGTGTGGCCGACGCCTACTTATTTACTATCACTCGTTGGGCTAACGCTCTGAAGCTTGAAATTAACCAACGTAGCTATTTAGATAACTATATGGCACGTATAAGCGAGCGCCCAGCAGTAAAAGCCGCCCTGGCGGCTGAAGAAGCGAAAAAATAAGCCATTTGATTGATGACAGTGCCCCTGATTAAGGGGCACTGTCAGAAGGGATTATAACTTGATAGCTGTAAATTGGCTGGCAGGATTAACAATTGCGTCCTGCGCGGCCACCACCTGAAGTTCATACTCACCCATCTCCTGAGTTTTCAGCATCACTTCATATACCGCGGCAGTCACATGCTCCAACGCGTTAGCCAATGGTTCGCCTTTTAGTAGATTGACCAGCAATAAACCACTGGTTAAATCGCCCACACCTACTGGCTGACGCGCACCAAAATCCACCAGCGGGCGGCTGATATGCCATGCTTCTTCAGCGGTAACCAATAGCATTTCAAAACAGTCCGCACGATAACCGGCGCGACTCAGGTGCTTCACTAACACCACTTTTGGCCCTTTGGTACAAAGACTGCGGGCAACCTGAATCGCCTGTTCGACACTTTCGACCCGCACACCGCTAAGTTGCTCCAGTTCCAGCAGATTAGGCGCAATAATATCGCTGACGGGGATTGCCTCGTTGCAGAAGAACTCCGCGACGCCAGGCGCAACAATACAGCCCTTTTCAGGATGCCCCATAACCGGATCACAAAAATACCAGGCATCAGGATTGGCCTGTTTGACCCGCGCAACCGCCGCCAGAATATGGCTGCCTTGCTCAGGCGAACCGATATAACCACTCAATACCGCATCACAATCTTTCAGCCGATCAATATCGGCAATGCCTTGCACAATTTCAGTCAAATGACTGGCTGGCATCACACAACCGGTCCAGTGACCATATTGGGTATGGTTTGAAAACTGAACGGTATTCAGTGGCCAGACATTGACGCCCATCCGGCGCATAGGAAATTCAGTTGCACTATTACCAGCATGGCCAAAAACAACGTGAGACTGAATCGAAAGTATATTTTTCATTGGTGCGGCCTAAAGTTGAGTGCGCCGATGCCCACTCTGTGTCACAGCGCTGACGGAGATAAAACATCAGCTAATAAAACATAAGTTAATAAACAACAGGCAAAAAATAAGGGACATGTCTGCCCCTTACTTTATTTAACTTTTACAGCCAGCTAATCAGGCAATAATGTTTTTTGCCGCGACGCAGCAAAGTATAACGGCCAAACAGACGGTCAGCATCGGTGAAGCTGTATTCCGGATCTGCCTGCTTTTCGCCATTAATAGCGACGGCGTTAGAACCAATCATAGTACGCGCCTGACCCCGTGAAGGAACCAACTCCGCATTAACCAATGCCTGCTGCAAATCAGCATCACGGCTCAGCTCGATCGTCGGCATACCATCCTGTGCCAACTGGGCAAAGTCGGCTTCGGTCATCTCATTTAAATCACCGGAGAACAAGCTGGCGGTGATCCGTTTTGCGGCGGCAAGCCCTTCAGCACCATGCACCATTCCGGTAACATTTTCCGCCAGAACGTATTGTGCACGCGGCGCTTTGCCACTGTTTTTATCTTCGTCTGCCAGTGCGTTTATCTCTTCCAGACTCATGAAAGTAAAGAATTTCAGGAAGCGATAAACATCCGCATCGGCCGTGTTAATCCAGAACTGGTAGAATTTGTAAGGGCTGGTTTTCTTTGGATCAAGCCACACCGCGCCACCTTCGGTTTTACCGAATTTAGTGCCGTCAGCTTTAGTGATCAGTGGTACGGTCAGGCCATAAACCTGCTGCTGGTGGAGGCGACGGGTCAAGTCAATACCCGAGGTAATGTTACCCCATTGGTCAGAACCGCCGATTTGCAGTGCAACACCGTGCTCTTTGTTCAGGCAGGCGAAGTCATAAGCTTGCAACAGGTTGTATGAAAACTCAGTAAACGAAATACCGCTGTCATCACGATTCAGCCGTTGCTTAACCGCTTCTTTATTGATCATCTGATTAACAGAAAAATGCTTGCCAATATCACGCAGGAAAGTCAGCACATTCATGCCACCAAACCAGTCGTAGTTATTGGCCGCAATCGCGCTGTTGTCGCCGCAATCAAAATCAAGGAAAGGTGAAACCTGACGGCGTATTTTCTCGACCCACTCATTCACGGTATCTTCGGTATTCAGCTTACGTTCACTGGCTTTAAAGCTTGGATCACCAATCATACCGGTGGCTCCACCGACCAGCGCAACCGGACGGTGCCCCGCCAGTTGGAAGCGTTTCAGGCATAACAACGGAACCAGATGACCCAAATGCAAGCTGTCTGCGGTAGGATCGAAACCGCAATACAGTGAAATTGGCCCTTGCGCCAGTCTCTCTGCTAACGCGTCTTCATCCGTAACCTGGGCAACGAGGCCCCGCTCTTGCAATTGTTTAATCAGGTTGCTGCTGGTCATCAACGACTCCATTGTTTTTCACAAAAAATTGTCTTTCACAAAAAATTGTCTTTTACGAGGAAAAGAGGATTTATACTCAAAGAACTTAGCGTGCAGTCAGGCAACAAGCGGCCCCTGCGGCGTCCAGTACGAAGGGCATAGAATAAAGCGCCCTTCACACGAGCGCTAGGTTTAACCACAATTATTTCATCGTTCTCAAGGGGCTAAACGGTCAATTTCCCACGCATTGGCACCACGTTGATAGATAAACCGGTCATGCAGGCGATGTTCGCCCCCCTGCCAGAACTCAACGGAATCGAATTTAACGCGGAATCCACCCCAGAAACTGGGTAATGGCACCTCGCCGTGCTGAAATTTTTGCTTCAATTCGAGGAATTTGCTTTCCAGCACACCACGGGCAGAGATTCGGCTCGATTGCTGCGAAACCCAAGCGCCTATTTGGCTGTCTTTCGGGCGGGAGCTGAAGTATTTCAGCACTTCAAGGGGGGAAAGCCGCTCCGCTTTGCCGAGGAAAATGACTTGTCTATCTAACATATGCCAAGGGAATAACAAGCTGATATGCGGATTTTCAGCCAGTTGCTGCGCTTTGCGGCTACCCAGATTGGTATAGAACACCATACCCTGATCGTCATAATGCTTTAGCAGCACAATACGCTGGTAGGGTTGGCCGCTGGCATCCACGGTTGCCACACACATGGCGGTTGGATCAGGCAAACAAGCAACACAAGCCTGTTTTAGCCAGCGCTCAAATAAGTCCAATGGGTTTTCGGTTAAATCACTGCGACGCAGACCGCCGCGAATATATTCACGGCGCAAATCTGCAACATCAAATTCATTATTGTCAGTCATATAAGCTCGGTAACGCGCAGGAAAGCAGTAGTTATTATTCTGCCCTTGCGGCACCAGAATCACAATCACCCTGAACCCACAATGGCCTGATTACTTGATCAAAACACAATCATTGATAATGATTTTCTCATCGCGTTCAACAAATGCATTATTCCCTTTTGACCAGAAAGTATAGTGACCATCGCTGTATTTAGTGCCGGACGCAGCACGCACCTGAGGTAAAGCCAACTGTTCACCATCTAAAACCAACCTGACTTTATCTTGCTGGTTGTCCTGCATTACCCTCAACTGGGTAGTACCACACTGATAATGCAGGGTTTCATTCTTAGGCTGTACCACGCTGCACCCTGCCAGCATTAATACTACTGTTACGCCAAATACCGATATTGCACCAAATGAATATTTCATTATGTCGTCCTCGTTGAGTTGATAAGCCACCCTCATCTATGGCAGCTTAACACCCTCATCGTGACGATACAGGATAGACTGCTCCTAAAATGGTCTCGCGGCTGGCGCCAGTAACTGAGGGAAAATTACCTGATTTACCTGACAAGGTACGAAATGCCAACCAGGCAAATGCCAGCGCTTCCATGTCATCGCCACTGACACCATAATTATCAGTAATACACACTTCAGTGCCTGGCAGCAAAGTTGACATCCGTGACATCACTAACGGATTACGCGCCCCGCCGCCACAGACTAACAGCCACTCACAGCCCCCCGCCAACTGGACCTGTTCTGCTATTGATAGCGCGGTGAGTTCGGCCAACGTTGCCTGAATATCTTCAGGCTTTATTCCCGAAATTTTAGCCAGTTGCCTATCCAACCATCCGGCATTGAAATATTCGCGCCCGGTACTTTTGGGCGCGGGTTTGGCAAAATAGGGGTCACTGTACATGAGTTCAAGCAGTGGCTGATGAACCTTCCCCGACAGTGCCCAGCGGGCATCTTTATCATAAGGTAAGGCACGGTTTCGCCAGATCCAAGCATCCATCAACATATTGCCCGGCCCGGTGTCAAAACCGCGTACTGGTAAATCGGGCAATAATATAGATAAGTTTGCAATGCCACCAATATTAAGCACCATACGGCGCTCCGTAGCATGGGCTAACAAGGCATGGTGAAACGCCGGTACCAAAGGCGCCCCCTGCCCACCATAAGCCATATCACGGCGGCGGAAATCCCCGACAGTGGCAACACCCGTCATCGCAGCAATACGGTTACTGTCGCCTAATTGCATAGTAAAGGCCGGTTCGCCCAGCGGCTCATGCCACACGGTTTGCCCATGGCAGCCAATCGCGGTGATATCCTGCGCAGTTAAACCTTCTCTGTCCATTAAAGCCAGCACCGCTTCAGCAAACAATATCCCCAACTCAGCATCGAGCTTTCCCACTGCCGACAACGTAGTTGACTGGCCCTGACACATGCCAAGAATATCTTTTTTCAGTTGTACCGGCATAGGATGGCTATAGGTGGCCTGCTGCGCCACCATCCGCTCATCAATGGCTGCCAGCACGACATCCACCCCATCCAGACTGGTTCCTGACATTACCCCAATAAAACGGCCTGATTTCATAGCAATAACCTTATTTCCTATTGAGGAACAAAATAGCAACAAGACTTCCCATTAGTCTGGTCATAATAATAAAATTAACACCATGAAAAGATATACTTTTTTAAGTATATACCGCCATAAGGGCAATAATTAAAGAATGCTTTTTATTTGTAGGAAAGGTCACATAAAAGCCGCTACCACTAACACTTTCATTTAAGACAGCACCATTTCTTACTTTAAGAAAGTTAAACCACCGTTTAATATTGGTTGAAGTATAAACCGCTAAGCTGCATTCCCATTGATGGTGGTCGAAAAATTAAATACATAGTCAAAATAAGTAAGTAGTGAAATAAACATTTGGGTAAGCCATACTTTATGCCAATACTAGGCCGTCAATGGACTGGATTTGGATATCCCTGGCATACTGAAACCTAATACGGTTATGCCTTTTTAATAGGAGCTTTTATGATCAAGCCATTAATCGCCGTTGCTATTGTTGCAGTAACCCTAACCGGTTGTGCCAATAACAACACCCTGTCAGGTGATGTATTCACCGCTTCCCAAGCGAAGCAAGTACAGACGGTAACTTACGGTACATTGCTCTCGGTTCGCCCAGTGACCATTCAGGGTGGTGATGATAGCAATATTATAGGCGCTATCGGTGGTGCAGTATTGGGTGGTTTCCTCGGCAATACAGTTGGTGGCGGCACTGGCCGTAGCCTGGCAACTGCGGCAGGGGCTGTTGCAGGGGGTATGGCAGGGCAAGGTGTTCAGGGCGCAATAAACCGCACTGACGGTGTACAACTCGAAGTTCGCAAAGATGATGGCACAACCATTCTGGTTGTTCAGAAGCAAGGCCCGACCCGCTTTAGTGTCGGCCAACGTGTCATGCTAGCTAACAGCGGCAGTACCGTTACAGTTAGCCCACGCTAATAGCCGCGCTGAATGACTATCGAGTGGTAACCGCCAGGGTTCATAACGAACCCTGGCTTATCTCTACTAAAAAACGTTTATTTCTGCTGTGAATAGAATGGTAAGTCTTTATTATTACTTGCTTTGTAATTGAATAATATTTCTCTCAAGCTTATCAATCAGACCAGATAGCAATGCAATCTCATCTGCTGAGATTCCCTCAAGGATATCTTTACGGGTGGAACATATAACGCCATCAACCTCCGCTATTATCGGTGAAGACTGTTCCGTCAGTTTTATCCTCTTAGCACGGCGATCATTTGCACAAATCTGCCGTGTGATTAGACCCTTCTCCTCCAGTTGATCTAAGGTTCTAACCAATGATGGTTGTTCGATACCAATCGCTTTTGCCAGTTGAATTTGTGATTGCTCAGGTGGTAAACGATTAATGTTATGCAAGGTAACCCAATGTGTTTGGGTTAGCTCCAGCGGTTTCAACCGATGGTCGATAAGTGCGCGCCAAACGCGAACTAATCGTGCTAAATCAGATCCTAATGTCGATTCCAATTGCCCCTCCTTTTAATTAGCGTGCTAGCATAACTCCCAGAGTCCTGTCTATTTTGGGTAATTAACATTAAAAACACAAATGTATATATACCGTCGATACTAGGGCAATAGCAATAAATACGGCAAATCCTTTAGCAAAAATGATGTTTCTACCAGAATTACCTCTTAAGGATTAACTTTATGTATGTATCAGTGTTACCCGCAAACACACCCCTTTCAGACCTGGTTTTAGGCGCTTCAATCTATTTCCCGCCGATGTTTAAAGCGGTTATGCTAGGTTTGGTGTTATGGCTATTGATCCATCATGTACTGCGGAATTGGATCTACTCTGGTGACATCTGGCATCCAATATTAATGGATCTGTCAATTTTTGTCATTGCAGTCAGCATTTGTTTATGGATATTAGCCAATTGGTAAATGGATATGAATCGTCAGTCTCTCAAGTATTTCTCCTCTGTCATTGTATTCGCCCTCGCACTTTGTGCTGGGTGGTGGATGTGGAACTATTACATGCAATCTCCCTGGACTCGTGATGGTAAAGTCCGGGCCGAATTAGTCAGTATCACTCCAGAAGTTTCTGGCCGACTGATTCAAATATTAGTTCATGATAACCAGTTGGTAAGCTCTGGTAGCTTATTATTTGTGATTGACCCGCAACCTTATCAGTTAGCACTGGATAATGCTCAAGCCGCCGTAGTGCAAGCGCAGGCTGAATTGGCTAAAGCCAATCATGAAGCCGAGCGTCGCCGTAATCTGCCTAAAAATATCATTTCTGGTGAAGTGCTCGACATCGCCAACTTAACTGCCGATAGCATGAAAGCTGCCTATCAGGGGGCGCAGGCTGATCTCGAACAGGCAAAATGGAACCTCAGTAAAACCCGCATTTATGCCCCCGCCAATGGGTATATAACCAATTTACAAACGCGCATCGGCGACTACGCGACGGCAGGCAAACCATTAGTCGCTCTAATAGATATGGATTCATTTTATGTGATGGGCTATTTCGAGGAAACCAAACTGAAACACATTAGAGAAGGTAATGAAGCCAAGATTGTTTTGTATAATGGCAACATTCCTTTACACGGAGTGGTAGAAAGTATTGGCCGGGCTATTTATGATCAAAGTGTCGATACCGGCGGTGATTTATTGGTAGATGTGAAACCCAATGTCCCTTGGGTACGGTTGGCACAACGAGTCCCGGTGAGAATTAAACTGCTGGATGTCCCTGCTGATGTCACTTTGATTGCCGGCACCACCTGCACCATTTCACTGGCCGACTAACCCATGCGCCTCTCCTTTCCCTTGTGGCAACAAACCCCTTGGGGTAAAGCCAATACAAGCCAGTGGCGTTATGCGCTGCGTAATTCACTGGCCATGTGCCTGGCGCTTTGGATTGCATTTGCTCTGAATTTAGATGAACCGTCTTGGGCAATGACCTCCGCTGCCGTGGTCAGTTTCCCTACCGTCGGTGGCGTAATCAGCAAAAGTATTGGCCGGATCATCGGCAGTTTACTGGGGGCCGCCGCATCACTAATGATAGCGGGCCACTGCCTGAATGATCCTTGGCTGTTTACCTTTGCCATCGCCGCCTGGATTGGCCTGTGTACATTTGTTTCCAACCATTATCAGAATAATGTTTCTTATGCGTTTGCTTTAGCCGGGTATACCACCGCAATCATTGCCTTTTCGACCGTCAATACCACTGACACCCAGCAAATTTTTGATATCGCGCAGGCCAGAGTCTGCGAGGTTATTACCGGTATTCTCTGCGGCGGCCTGATGATGATGCTGCTGCCAAGCACCTCAGACGGTGAAGCGCTGCTGACATCATTGCGCCGTATGCAATCTCGCTTATTGGAGCATGCCGAATTATTGTGGCAAACCGAGCAAAATTCACAGATACGCACCTCACATGAAGGGTTAATTGGCCAGATCCTGACCATGAACCTACTGCGTATCCAGGCATTTTGGAGCCATTACCGCTTGCGGCGGCAGAATAATGTATTGAATTTTATTTTGCATCGCCAATTACGCATCACCAGCGTGATTGCCAGCCTGCGCCGTATGCGGGTTAACTGGCCAACACCACCGGACCATCTGGCCGCCGTTCTGTCGCAACTGTTAGCCGCATTGCAGCAACCCGATTGTGACAAATATCAGTTAGCCAAGATATTGCAACAAATCGCACCCCATGATGAATTTGACTATCGTCACCGGGCCTTCTGGTTACGGCTACGTCATTTTTGTTGGCTGTATTTGCAGGTTAATCACTGGCTGGCACAGTTGAACAAAGAACCCGAATCTGGCATGCCGTCACCGCCGGCGGTGACGGC
>NZ_CQAZ01000011.1:107999-124379 GCF_001152565.1 Yersinia pekkanenii
CCCGCCATACCGATACCTATGAAGCTGCCTATAACGGGCTGCGAACCTTTGTCTGTATCGTTATCGGTTGTGCGTTTTGGATACAGACACAATGGAGCGCTGGCAGTGCTGCATTGGCATTAACCGCGGTGAGTTGCGTACTCTATTCTGCTACCCCATCCCCCACCGACAGCATTGCAACGCTATTAAAAGCGATAGTTTTACTCTCTATTGGCTGCTTTATTCTGAAATTTGGCGTAATGGTACAAATTGATGATTTCTGGCCATTTGCTCTGCTGCTATTTCCTATTTTAATCACCATGCAAATGATGAAACTACAGCATCCGGCTTATGCCTCACTGTGGGGGCAATTAATTGTATTTATGGGCTCGTTCCTCAGTGTGGCGAATCCCCCCAGCTATGATTATCAAGAATTCCTTAATGACAATATTGGCAAGTTAGTTGGCGTGATGTTAGCGGGGGTGGCGTTTCAGGTATTGCGCCCCAGCTCTGATAAACGCAAAAGTCGGCGCATTATCCGCATGCTGCGGCGTGATTTTATTGATCAAATCAGCCGTCACCCACAGCAAAGTCAGAGTCAATTTGAATCACTGATATATCACCGTATTAATCAGCTCAATCTCAGTAACGATCAGCCTGCTCGTCTGTGGCTGCTCCGTTGGGGGATGGTGCTGCTCAATTGTAGCCATGTGGTCTGGCAGTTACGTGATTGGCAAACCACTTCAGCCCCCTTATCAGCGGTGCGGGATGTGGGTATTCACAGCCTTAAAGGATGTATGACTGAAAAAGGTGTGCAGCCCAGCTCGTTGCAGGCCACACTACAAGAATTGCAGCGCATGAGTGCTATTTTGGGTCAATACCCGGATGCCTCGGGCCGGGAGCTGGCGGAGCTAATCTGGCGATTATATTGCTCACTGACCCAGCTCCAACTTGCAGTACCTGGCGAAGAGAGTAAAACTGCGCCAGGCTTGACGCCAGGGAAAACTTAAGGCACATCATAACCCAGTGCAGCGCGGCGAATGCGGAACCACTGTTGGCGTGTCATCGTCAAGGAGAGCGAAGCCCAGGCGGCTTTCACCCGTTCTATCTTGCCGGAACCCATAATCGGTAACGGTGCCGATGGCAAACGCAGGATCCAGGTATAAACCACTTGTTCAATGCTTTCAGCGCCGATTTCATCCGCCACGGCTTGTAATTCATCACGCAAGGTCTGGAATTCCGGGTCACTGAACAAGCGGCCGCCCCCCAAACAAGACCACGCCATAGGTTTAATACGCAGCTGCTGACAGGCATCCAGTGTACCATCCACGATGGCAGGTTGGTGCAATGGTGATATTTCCACCTGATTAGTCACCAGCGAGAATGGCAGACGCGATTGCAACAAACTAAATTGGGCGGGCGTAAAGTTTGAAACACCGAAATGTTTTACTTTGCCACTTTTGTGTAGTTGAGTGAATGCTTCTGCCACTTCATCGGCATCCATCAATGGATCTGGGCGGTGAATCAGCAGCAAATCAAGATAATCAGTATGCAGATGGGTCAGTGATTGCTCAGCACTGGCAATAATATGTGAAGCGTCCGTAATGTAATGCCCCAGCGCATGCTCTGGTTTAGCGGTGGTCGCAATACCACATTTACTGACCAGTTCCAGTTGATCACGCAAGGAGGGTTTGAGGCGCAGCGCCTGTCCAAAGGCTTGTTCACACTGATAGCCGCCGTAAATATCGGCATGATCAGTGGTGGTAATACCCAATTCAATATGCTGCTCGATGAAGGCCAGCAACTGCTCAGGCGTCATATCCCATTCCATCAAGCGCCAATAACCGCAAATCATGCGTGAAAACTCAGGCCCAAAGGGAGCCAGTTGGCTACGTGTATCCATTGTTAGCTACCTCATTTGTTTATATGCCTATAAGCATACACAACCGACAGAAAGGTTAAATCCCCCCTGGCAATGAATTGATGGTCAATTGGGGGATGAGCGAGAGGATCGCCAGAAGTGCTAAAGCATAAATGTCATTAATTATCGACAATCAGAATAAGGAAGGTTGTTCTGGCAAGGGTTCATCCGCTTGTTTGTTGGCACGTTGCAATCGCAGTAACCGTTGATGACATAAACGCAGTACATCTCGTTTCTGCGGATCACTCATTTTTATCCAATTAAAGCGCTCATCCCGGCTACGCAGACAGCCACAACAAAAGCCACGGTCATCTGTCTGGCAGATACCGCGGCATGGGCTAGGAATGTCAAAAAACTCAAGTTGCTGAGACACTTCGCCTCCTGCTGGTTATAGCTTAATTGAAGACGGCTTCGCGGTTGCTGGCAAGCCTTTATTTTTCGTCAGTATGACAATATCCCTCAGTACCAAAGGGCCGCCCCGCAACCACTAAGGTTATCTTAAGTTTCACTCGATACCATTCAGGTAATTAGCGAACTGTAGGATCCCATTTTCACAATGAATGTTCGATATAAGTTACAGTGTAACGGTCTGGGTTTTATTCTTGCCAGCGCACTGTTTTTTACCCTTGGTCATAACGCCCTGTTTATGGCTAAAGCCTGGTCGCTGATCCGTTTTGATAGCAGTGATAGTTATTGCTTTGCCGCGACTATTCCGGTCGTGATTTTCTGTGCACTGAATATCATCTTTAGTCTGTTGGCCGTCCCTCTACTGCGTAAGCCAATTGTTATTCTGTTGCTATTGGGCAGCGCCGCAGCCAACGGTTTTATGTTCAGTTATGGTGCCGTCATCGACGCCAATATGATGCAAAATACCTTTGAGACCCACTCACAGGTTGCCACTGCCCTTTTCACACCACGGATGGCACTGTGGTTACTGGTGTCAGGTATTATCCCAGCTATTATTGTCTGTTTTGTCCGTATTCAGGTCACTCGCCCGTGGTGGTACATGTTGGGGCTACGTGCAGCAAATATTCTGCTATCAACACTGATTATTTTTTTGGTCGCAACGTTGTTTTATAAAGATTACGCATCGCTGATCCGTAATAATAAAAGCATCGTCAAAATGTTAACACCATCCAATTTTGTCAGCGGCAGTTTTCAATTGGCTAAAAATAAATATTTCACCCGTAACATGCCGTTGGTCACCATCGGTGAAGATGCCCATAAAGGCCCATTAATTAGCGGCCAACAACAAAAAACGTTGGTGATTGTGGTGGTGGGCGAAACAGCCCGCGCAGAGAACTTCTCCTTAGGGGGTTATGGTAGAGAAACCAACCCTCGCCTGCAAAAACAAGATGTGACTTATTTCAAAAAGGCATCATCCTGTGGCACAGAAACCGCCGTTTCCGTCCCTTGCATGTTCTCGAATATGACACGTAAAAATTATGATGCTGCGCTTGCCAAGCATCAGGAAGGCTTGATGGATATTCTTGCCCGCGCAGGCTTGAGTGTCTTATGGCGCGAAAATGATGGTAGCTGTAAAGGTGCCTGCGATCGTATTCCACATCAAAATGTGACCCAATTGCAATTAGCCGCCGATTGTGAAAATGGTGTCTGCTTAGATAACGCACTGTTGTACAAATTAGAAAATTATATCAATGGGCTACAAAATGATGCGGTCATTGTTTTACACCAAATGGGCAGCCGTGGCCCGGCGTATTATCGCCGTTCTTCGCCAGAGATACGTCAATTCACTCCAACCTGCAATAGCAACCAAATTCAGGATTGCACCTCACAGGAACTGGTCAACACCTACGATAATTCTATTCTTTATACCGATACAATGTTGGATAACACCATTAAATTGCTGCAACAGCATAATAGTCGGTTTAATACCGCGCTGGTTTATCTCTCTGATCACGGTGAGTCATTGGGCGAAAATGGCCTGTATTTACACGGTGCGCCCTATATGTTCGCCCCTGATCAGCAAACACATATACCTTTCTTAATGTGGTTATCGCCTGAATATACAAAAAACTATGGTATTGACCGCCAGTGCTTATCTAAGAGAGCACAACATGATGAAATATCTCAGGATAATTTATTCCACACGCTATTAGGAATGGTAAATATTCAAACCACTGAATATCAACCTGGAATGGATTTGCTACAGAAATGTCGGACTCAGCGCGAGTAAAACAACCAAAAAGTGTCGATAAAAGATGATGCCAGCGCCCCTCTGCTGGCATTTTTCTCTTGACCTAGACCGATTGGTCTATTACGCTTTTGCCTATGAACAAAATACAGTATACGCATGTAGATACCCGTGAACATCTGTTGGCAACTGGCGAGCACCTCAGCCTGCGCCTCGGTTTTAATGGCATGGGTCTTAGTCTGTTACTGACCACGGCGGGTATCCCAAAAGGCTCGTTTTATCACTATTTCCGTTCGAAGGAGGTTTTTGGTGAGGCGATGTTACAGCGTTATTTTGATCGTTATGACGCGGAGATGGAAAGCCTGCTAATCGGTTCACCAGGTGACAAGCGCCACCATCTGCTGCACTATTTTGCTCAAGCTATTGCTAATTATTGTGGCAGTGAATGTCATAACGCTTGTCTGGCGGTTAAGCTATCAGCCGAAGTGAGTGATTTATCCGAACCCATGCGTCATGCATTAGATATCGGTACCGCTCGTGTCATTGGTCGTTTGCAAGATGCCATTGAAACCGGTATTGATGAAGGCTCGCTGCGCATCACTCTCTCCCCGGCGGCAACCGCAGAAACACTGTATGCCTTGTGGCTTGGTGCTTCACTGCGGGCAAAAGTGAAACGATCGGTTGCTCCACTGACCTGTGCGCTGGAAAGTATCGAACTAATCTTACAACCAACCCAATAATCCAATGATCCTGAACCCGCTTTTTCAGGTTTTACCCCGTCACTAGTCGACTGGTCTATTAATATAGGACGCATCATGAAGACTGCTAAACTGTTCTCCCCTTTGAAGGTTGGCGCGCTCACTTTACCAAACCGTATATTTATGGCTCCACTGACTCGCTTACGCAGCATTGAGCCAGGTGATATTCCAACACCGTTAATGGCTGAATATTATCGTCAACGGGCAAGTGCTGGTTTAATCATCACTGAAGCGACCCAGATTTCTTTCCAGGCGAAGGGCTATGCCGGTGCTCCGGGGTTACACACTCCGGAGCAGTTGAACGCATGGAAAAAAATCACGCAGGCGGTACATGAAGAAGGCGGTCATATTGCCGTGCAGTTATGGCATGTTGGCCGTATTTCTCACAACAGCGTGCAACCGGGTCAGCAAGCGCCAGTAGCCCCTTCAGCTATTGCCGCTGATACCCGCACTACGGTGCGTGATGAAACCGGTGCCTGGGTACGTGTTCCCTGCTCCACCCCGCGCGCGCTGGAAACAGCAGAGATCCCTGGCATCATTAATGACTTCCGTCAGGCAACAGCTAATGCCCGGGAAGCCGGTTTTGACTACATTGAACTGCATGCCGCCCACGGCTACCTGTTGCATCAATTTATGTCTCCGGCATCAAATCAGCGTACCGATCAATACGGTGGCAGCATTGAAAATCGTACTCGTCTGACACTGGAAGTGGTCGATGCCACCACGGCGGAATGGGGTGCTGAGCATATCGGCATCCGTATTTCACCCTTGGGGCCATTCAATGGCTTAGATAATGGTGAGGATCAAGAAGAAGCCGCGCTGTATCTGATTGATGAGTTAAACCAACGTAATATCGCTTATCTGCACATTTCCGAGCCTGACTGGGCCGGTGGCAAGCCTTACTCAGACGCATTCCGTGATGCCGTCCGCGCCCGTTTCAACGGCGTTATTGTGGGAGCTGGCGCATATACTGCGGATAAAGCAGAAAGCCTGATTGAGAAGGGGTTCATCGATGCGGTTGCCTTTGGCCGCAGCTATATTGCTAACCCGGACTTGGTCACTCGTCTGCAACAGCATGCACCATTGAATGAGCCAGACGGCGATACCTTCTATGGCGGCGGCGCTAAAGGCTATACCGACTACCCGACGCTGTAATCTATTAATCTATTTGTTTCATCGCGGTCAGGCCACGCCTGACCGTTCTTATTTGCACCACGGTCCAACACAAGAAACTGAACTTCATAGGGTAGTGAGTGGAATGATATTACTATATCATTATAAATTAACGTTGATTTATAATGAGTTTTAAATTTTAACTTATTGATTATAAAGAGGTATTATGAAACGCTTACTCCATACCATGATCCGCGTCGGTGACCTGCAACGCTCCATCGATTTCTACACCAAGGTATTAGGGATGCGTTTACTGCGTACCAGCGAAAATACTGAGTATAAATACTCACTGGCTTTCGTCGGTTATAGCGATGAAAATGAAGGCTCAGTGATTGAATTGACCTATAACTGGGACGTAGACAGCTACGAAATGGGGACTGCATTTGGTCATCTGGCACTGGGCGTAGACGACGTGGCCGCTACCTGTGACCAAATTCGTCAGGCGGGGGGGAAAGTCACCCGTGAGGCTGGCCCGGTTAAAGGCGGTAATACCATTATTGCTTTTGTCGAAGATCCCGACGGCTACAAAATCGAGTTAATCGAGAATAAGAGCGCCGGACACGGCCTTGGCAACTGATTAGCTTAAGGGCACCGGTAGGGTGCCTTTTTTCTCATCGCGATATCCCCCTGCATCCCGCGCTAAAATTTGACATAATGCGCGCTGAATTCGATGAAGATAAGAAACTGATGGCAGATAAAAGTGACCTTAACGCCCTGAGTGGCCGTTTTCGTGGGTATTACCCCGTAGTAATTGATGTAGAAACCGCCGGTTTTAATGCGCAAACCGATGCATTATTAGAAATTGCCGCAGTGACCTTACAGATGAACCAAGATGGTTGGTTATTACCTGATGAAACGCTGCATTTCCATGTCGAACCGTTTGAAGGTGCTAATCTGCAACCAGAAGCACTGGCGTTTAATGGCATCGATCCTACTAATCCTTTACGTGGCGCAGTCACTGAATACGACGCCCTACACGCGATTTTTAAAGCCGTTCGCAACGGGCTGAAAGAAAAAGGCTGTAACCGGGCAATCATCGTGGCACACAACGCCAATTTTGATCATAGCTTTGTCATGGCTGCGGCTGAACGTGCCAGTTTGAAGCGCAACCCGTTCCATCCGTTCGCCACTTTTGATACCGCAGCACTGAGCGGGCTGGTGCTTGGGCAAACCGTGCTGGCAAAAGCCTGCCTTACAGCCGGTATTCCGTTTGATAGCAGTCAGGCGCACTCTGCTTTATACGACACAATGCAAACGGCAAAATTGTTCTGTGAGCTGGTTAATCGCTGGAAGAGACTGGGCGGCTGGCCAATACCCGCAGGGGAATCCGAGTAACCCGCTCTTCATAAGAAAATCACGATTTCACCCACAAAAAGGTGGCCCGAAAGCCACCTTTTTGTGTTTGTTGCACTGACTCACAACGCACATTACTCTGTGGCTGGCTGATCTTCTTGGGTACGGTATTTATCCGCAGTTTCCTTCAACAACTGTTGCAGTTCACCACGTTGATACATTTCCATCAGGATGTCGCAACCACCCACTAACTCGCCATCAACCCACAACTGCGGGAACGTCGGCCAGTTGGCATATTTAGGTAACTCAGCACGAATATCTGGGTTTTGCAGAATATCAACATAAGCAAAGCGCTCACCACAGGCTGACAACGCCTGCACAGCCTGTGCAGAGAAACCGCAGTTTGGCAGCTTAGGTGAACCCTTCATATAAAGCAGGATTGGGTTTTCTGCTATCTGGCGCTGAATTTTATCAATCGTCGTCATTTCTTGCTTCCTCAAGCCATAGAGTGGCTACAATACTTTTTCTCAATTTAATTATTGCGTCCGGCCTATTGTAGCGACTGTCATCACAGGAATAAAACGCCATCTTTTGCAGGGGCTTTACTCGTTGGTCGAATGGTTATATTGTCAGCTACAAATATGTGCGTTTAGAATAACATTTTTGATCCCATCACTTCACTACTATCTTCTTCATGGGACTCTGGGAATATGCCGTAGCTAACCCGTTGACGGATGGTTGATTTAAGGCCATTAACCGCATAAAAAAGCGGCAATTATCAAGCCATTAATGTTTTCTCACAATATCGATTGGGATCCAGTAGCTCTCTGCTTTTTTATATCGCGAGTTTCAGCAATACTGTGACTCTTCATATTCATCTCAGGGCCAAGGTTGGTAGCGTTATTATGCGTTTAATACTTACGCTGTTTGTGCTGCTGTTTACCCAGCTATTTTTAAATTTGGCGCATGCGTCGCCGCAGGCACCGGTTTCTGCTGAGCAAAAGAAAGGTCAGGCCAGTCAGGCCAGCCCTGACTTTCGTAAAAAGCGTAAAGCAAATAAAAGCAGCAAGAAAGTCAAAGTAGCCAGTAATAAAACCGCCACCAGCAAGACCATCCCCAACAAAACGGCCGTCAGCAAAAATAAAAAGAAAGTGACTGCTAAAAAAAACCATCTTAAAACTGTCGCTAATCCAAAGGTGGCGGCGGTTAAAAAAACAGAAAAAGTCGCTTATGGTCGGCATCGAAATAAAAATCAGGGTAAAGCCAGCACAGAATTAATCGCCAATGAGAAGCTAAAACTCAGTCCAGCACATAAAAAACGCTATCAACACGCTAAACAGACTGCAATGAGTAAACTGATGAAACAAGTCGGTAAACCGTATCGCTGGGGCGGTTCCTCCCCGAATACCGGTTTCGATTGCAGTGGACTTATCTATTACGCCTATAAAGATGTGATCAGAATAAAAATGCCACGCACCGCTAATGAGATGTATCACCTACGCGATGCCGCACCGGTCAAACGCACCGAATTGGAGAGCGGTGATTTAGTGTTCTTCAATATTGCCAATCGTGGTGTTGCCGATCATGTCGGCGTTTATTTAGGTAACGGTAAGTTTATTCAGTCCCCACGTACTGGTGAAGAAATCCGTATCAGCATGCTGGACAATGACTACTGGCAAGATCATTACGTTGGCGCGCGTCGAGTGGTCACACCGAAAACCATCCGCTAATACTGCTGTCAGCACCCGGCAGCTCTACTGGGTGCTCTACTTATAACCGCCACACAATAACCACCCAGACTATATGGTTATATCTGTTATTTCGGTTAAAAGTTGTTAAAATCAATGCCCAAACAAAAATACAACAATTATTGATTTAACCGCTCTTCACCCCGTCATAACCGGTAGTTATTGGTGGGATTTGAGGCGCAAACACCCTGAGTAAGCCCGAAAGGAGAGAACTATGTCTTTTGAACTACCTGCATTACCTTATGCGCAAAATGCGCTGGAACCGCACATCTCTGCTGAGACGCTGGAATACCATTATGGTAAGCATCACCACACCTATGTGGTCAATCTTAATAATTTGATTAAAGATACTGAGTTTGCGGCTAAATCGTTGGAAGAAATTGTTAAAACCTCCAGTGGCGGTGTATTCAACAATGCGGCCCAAGTATGGAACCACACCTTCTACTGGCATTGTCTGTCGCCAAATGGTGGCGGCGAACCTGGCGGCAAAGTTGCCGATGCCATTAATCAATCATTTGGTTCTTTTGCCGAATTTAAAGCACAGTTTACCGATGCGGCAATAAAGAACTTTGGCGCAGGTTGGACTTGGTTGGTTAAAAAAGCAGATGGCACACTGGCGATTGTCAGTACCTCTAATGCAGCGACGCCACTAACCACCAATGACAAGCCAGTGCTAACCGTGGATGTGTGGGAACACGCCTACTATATTGATTACCGTAATGCGCGACCAAAATACCTGGAAAACTTCTGGGCGCTGGTTAACTGGTCTTTCGTTGAGAAGAATTTAGCCTGACACGGCATAATACGAGAGCAAAGAAGCGTTAGCTCTATTAGTAAGCAATAGCGCGAGAGTGGGCAGTCACCATAAGTAGGGCGGGTTAACCGCCCTACTTATCACTTTACACCGGCAAGCGGCTTAATTAATTCATTACCGCCACAAAGCTAAAAGCAATAATCATCGCCAGCGCACCAACAGTCGTAATCAGCGACATTTTCAGATTGGTATCCATAAAAATTCCTCAGCCGGTTAATTTATCGTAGGGAAAAGGCACATAGTTAGTGTGTTAAACTATTTTCCCACAGTTCAGGAAAAAAATCTTGTGCTCCTTACACACTTTATAACGTTGATTATCTCTTTCACTTTCTCTCCAGATCAGCCAAAATTCGCAGTTCATAACTGCATACCGACTAATAACGTCCAATAAAACCGCTCAGACAGCCTGCTGATTCAACTTACCAGCCTAATATCGTGTTCTGTTTGAGAGTTTTCGCGTAATGCAGGCAAACGATTAACATAATACTTACCAATGTAACAGGTAAGCTTAGGAGTCATTCTTTTTATGGCAACGATTAAAGATGTGGCAAAACACGCGGGTGTGTCTACCACCACCGTTTCGCACGTTATCAACAAAACTCGTTTCGTCGCCGAAAATACCAAGATAGCCGTATGGGCTGCTATTAAAGAACTGCATTATTCGCCCAGTGCGGTGGCCCGCAGTTTGAAAGTTAATCACACCAAATCAATTGGCTTGCTGGCAACATCCAGCGAAGCGCCCTATTTTGCCGAAGTGATCGAAGCAGTCGAAAACAGTTGTTACAGCAAAGGATACACCCTGATTTTATGTAACTCTCATAATAATCTGGACAAACAAAAAGCCTACCTGGCAATGTTGGCACAAAAGCGTGTCGATGGGTTATTAGTGATGTGTTCTGAATATCCTGAGCAATTACTCGGGATGTTAGAAGAATATCGGAATATCCCGATGGTGGTGATGGATTGGGGTACTGCACGCGGCGATTTTACTGATTCAATCATTGATAATGCGTTTGACGGGGGCTATTTGGCTGGCCGTTATCTGATTGACCGCGGTCATCGTGATATTGGTGCTATCCCCGGTCAGTTATCCCGCAATACCGGTGGTGGCCGTCATCAAGGTTTTATTAAGGCGCTGGAAGAAGCCAATATCACCTTGCGTGACGAATGGGTGGTTCAAGGCGATTTCGAGCCAGAATCCGGTTATACCGCCATGCGTCAAATTCTAAGCCAAAAGCACCGTCCGACTGCCGTGTTCTGTGGCGGTGATATTATGGCCATGGGCGCGATATGTGCCGCCAATGAGTTGGGCCTGCGCGTGCCACAAGATATTTCGGTGATCGGCTATGACAATGTGCGTAACGCACGCTATTTTTCTCCGGCGTTGACCACCATTCATCAGCCCAAAGAGAGGCTGGGGGAAAGTGCTTTTGCCATGTTACTTGATCGTATTGTCAGCAAACGCGAAGATCCACAGACCATTGAGGTTCATCCTAAATTGATTGAGCGCCGTTCTGTTGCTGATGGCCCGTTCCGCGATTACCGCCGCTAATCTTCGTCTGCCGGTAGTATCCCGTACTACCGGTTGTTTATCCTGCCAAAACCGGCCATCAATCACTGACGGAGGGTTGACTATCGTCTCTCAGCCATTCAGTATTAAGCGTGACACTGTCACCCAAATACTCAAGTAACCAAGCCAATGCCGGTGAATGGTTATGTTGCTCCCAGGTGAGGCAACAGGGGCTGTCAGGTAGCGGTTCAGCTAACGTCAGCACAACCAGTTTCCCTTGTTCAATTAACGGCGATACCATGTGCGCAGGCACCATTCCAATACATAACCCCGCACACAGACAATCAATTCCCGTTACGGTTGTGTCGCGTTAACGGAGGAAAGACGAAAAAATCTGGGCTGTCTGGTTTTTAGGCGGCAAACAAATAAAATTGTTCCGCCGGTGATAAATGCTCCCCGCCAGGATGCTGAAGTTGTCCTTTACGTATCATGTGCACTAACTCAATACCTGCCAATATCGTCTGCGCTCGCCGAAATGATTTGAATCCCAACATCGACCGTATTCGCCGTTTGATATTTCGGCGGTCCTGTTCAATCAGGTTGTTCAAGTATTTACTCTGTCTGACAGTGATGGGTTCTTCTTCTGGTTTGTCTGCATTGAGTGTGGTTAGGGCGGCGGCGGCATCCCGTTTGGCGGTCAGCAGGAAGTCGATGGTCTGGCCTGCAGTATCGACCGCTCGGTATAAATATTTCCACTGACCTTTGACTTTGATGTAGGTTTCATCCATGCGCCACCGACGACCTACTGAGCGTTTATGTTGGCGAAACGCCTTATCCAGCAAGGGCACCAGGCGGATAACCCAGCGGTGGACCAAGGCGCTGACATTCCATTTAGTTGTTTGATCCTGGCTGATCGCCATGCTCCTCCAACTGTTGCACGTCAACAAATACGCCGTCAGGATCGTATTCAAGCCGGAGTCTTTGCAGTTTCTCCCAGTTCTCTGCGGCGAAGCACATGCTGGTCTCGCCCGCCCTTGTCTCAAGATCGTACTCGTTGATATAACTGCTACGGGCAATCTCCTGAAGCTCATCATACATCCGTTTTAACCAATATTGATTGACACTGTCATCTTTTGCATCATCCCACTGGGCGTAGGTCGATACAAAGAACTTGCCGTGTGCCGAAAATGCTGCTTGCGGATAGGTGGTCACACCCCGCCATAAAATCGTTGTAAGGGAACTCCGGGACGGCGCGTCTGATAAATACTGGGATAGGATGGAAACCAATTCTTGCGTGTTATCTGTAAGGATATTGTCGGCATAAAACCTTTTTGATACCACCATGCTGTTGAACTGCTCGTAAATGGCCTCGAAGTTTGAGGGCTGATTGATGGCCAAGGCTGTAAGTGGCAGCTCTAGGCTGGTTTCAAAAGATTCGCGTAGCGCTTGCGCCTCTTGCGGGCTATCGGTAAACGCCAAAATATTTAACAGCACTGTTGGTGTGCCACCCGATGTCGGGGGGCTGACAGAAATCATCACCTGAAGATTTGTAGGGGGAGATGCGTCTTCAAGTCTCGCCAATAAATCGTGCAAATGCGTGAAAGGTAGCGTATATGAGCTGTTGGTTATTACCCGAGGCAGTGAGTAGCAGCTGAGATAAAAACGGGTCACAACAAAAAACGAACAGGGTCCAGCGCCACGAGCGGCCCAGAACAAGTCTGGCTCCTGGGTTTCGGAAACATGTCGTAAACGACCGTCTGCGGTGACAATGTCCAAGGCTTGTACGTTGAATACGCTCATTCCTCCCCATTGGCTACAGTTGATCCCGAGCCCTCCCCCCAACAGGAATCCGCTGATACCCACTTCTTTTACATGCCCTGTCGGAAAAGCCAAACCTTTAGCCGCCAGTGCATGACTCAATTGACCACTACTGACCCCAGATTCAACGATGGCGCGTTTGCGCCGGCTATCGATATCAAGTCCCTTCAAGCCGGAAATGTCCAACATCAGCGTATCAACGCGAAGAAAACAACCGGAGTAATTGTGCCCACTTCCACGCACGCTCACTTCCATGCTTCGCTCCTTGGCAAATACAATCGCGCGAATCACATCGGCCTCAGTCGCAGCGCGTACTATTCCAGCAGGTCTACGTGTTGGGCCTCGACCGTTCCAGACACTGGTGAGATACCACTCATCAAAGGCGGGATGCGAAGCAAGGCGAACCTCGCCATCCAGTTGCGATGCCAGCTTCAGTAGAGACAGAGAAGTCTGCGTAGCGGCGGGTATTCCCAGATCCTGGCTGACGATGGAATAGAGTCGTTTCGGTTTGAACCCCAAGTGAGTCTTGATGTGGGAATTCAAGCGGCCGCACTCGATAAGATTAATTCCTCTTTCGAATGCATAGCGATACACGGCAGACACGCCCAAGGTGTAAGGGCTGAAATCGGAACTCTCATAACCCATGCCGGCCGACCAGACATGGAGAGCGCCGTCTTCCTCGAAGCAGATAAAGCCGCTGACAATTTGCCCGTTCTGTTCTACGACGATAAGGCGAACCAGATCACCGCAAAAATGGCAAAAAACAGCCAATTGTGATTCTGGCCAATAATAGGGCGTCCCCAGCCGTTTGGTGGTCAAATGATACAACCGGGCCAGTTTCTCAATTTCATTATCAAAGGGAGGAGCAAGTATTCGAACTTTGGCATCGCTGTGATTAAAGATACGAAGCTGGCGTATCATTTCGTAATGCCCATAGTTGGGCAAAGGCTGCACAAAACTGTCAAAATCCGGAAAAGCATCCAGTTCGATTGAAAATTTATCCGCCATGTAGTTTATATTTAGCCCATTACGTTGAGCCTCACGCAAGAGCACACCATCCTGTACATTGAGAAAACAGAAATAACGTGCCTGCTCAGCCTGAGCGATAACCGTAATAGCATCGAATATTCGTGCGTAAAGACTTGGGTCGTGACTTAACGTCGGTATCGTGGTATCCGTACAATGTATAATATGACTAAACAGTCCGCGCTCTTCAGATTCTACCGAGAGCTTAGTGGAGGAAACCAATAACCCTAACGGATCAACGGACCGAAATTCTTGAAGATAAATCGGAACCAGCGCAATCAGCCTCCCCTCGTCTCGCGCAAGCAAATAGAAAATTTTACTGACGTTTAACAACGGTGATTGTTCAGCCGCGATAAGAAATCGCAGATCGTAAAATAGGGGTGCCTTGCTTTGAAGAAAAAACGCGCGATACTCAGCAGGATCCAGGTCTTTAGCAGTATTGAGAATATCAATGGTTGTCGTCATTAAAGCCTCCATGGTTTATTGGATTGGCAGATAATTTGACTGAATGGCAATAGGCAACATTAAAAAAAACAGCATGTTACCTTTCTGCACCTTAATGCGACAGAAGCCCCCGCACTCCTGATTTTCACTTATGGCAACAAAAGCCTTTTCTTCTTATTGTGCTGTGTATCCACCATCTATCGTAATCGTTTGTCCAGTAATAGCTGTCACGTTATCTTCTGCAAGAAAAACAATAGTATGTGCAACCTCTTCCTGAGTGGTAAAACGCTTGTTTGGCATCATTTCTATAAATGTCTTTTTATTGTTTTCACTATGGCCTAAAAAACGATCAAACATTTTTCCTTCTACGGGCCCTGGGGAAATCGAATTAACCCTAACGCCAGTAGTTGCAACTTCCAGAGCTGCTGTTTTGGTCAATCCCTCAATTGCGTGTTTACTTGCAACATAAATCCCAGTGTTAGGGAGGCCAACGATACCAGCAATTGAAGATATATTGATGATGCTACCTTTTCCTCTTTCCACCATCACAGGAATTTGATATTTCATTGCCAGCAGAGTACCTAATACGTTGGTATTGAATACCAAATGAAAGTTATCTTGGGTTACGGCTTGGATCTCTGCAGTTTCACCTACCGTGCCTGCACAATTTACAGCTACATCCAACGAGTCGAATCGCTCCAGAGTCATCTCGATAAGGTGCTTTATATCTGATTCACTATTCATATCAGCATTAACATAAAGTACGTCTTTATTAATGAGTTTGAGGGCATTTAATATCACTTCTCCTTCTTCGGGTCGGCGACCTGAAAACACGACATTATAGCCCATTTCAGAGAATAGCTTAGTCGCCGCATTCCCAATCCCAGAAAGCGCCCCCGTTATCAATATTGTTTTTTTCATGTAATACCTATTTTTATAGAGTGTAACTCGATACATGCCATTGCCTTAAAAATACACTTATGGCAACTTCAGTTAATTTTTATTTAAAAATAAAAATAAAAACAAGCATGACAGTTTAAAATACTCACACCATACATATTCACCGAAATTTACTGTTCCTATACCCTAGACTAGGGAAAATGATTTTCACAGCGTGTTATATTAATATGAAATATTCCTTATGATAAAAAACATACCTCAGTGTTAAATCCCATAATTACAGCATTAATCGACATAATCAATTGTAGTTAGTGGGTAAGTTGAGTTCTCTCCCAAAAAAACATCAATAATTCTTATTTAAAAAACAAATAAAAAACTAATTACTTCAATTAATTGTGTTTTATTTAAATAGAAAATGACTCTTTTACAGCATCTATGGATGCAACTAGCATTCTTGAATACACTGTATATACTTTCTATTAAACCAGTTATCGATAATCTCTTAAGTAGGAGATGAATTACAGATGACTATGATGTGACTAAATAAAAAGGAGCCGATATGATGGTAAGTACTGGTTGTTATTACATTTATGGCGTCTGTGGGACACGCGATTATAGCCTGTTCATTGATTATGTGTGCGAGTCGATCCCAACACATGAAATGTATTTATTGCAGCAGATAGAACTTTGCCCAGATCAGATATTGCATGATTGGCAAGTTAGTCAGAACCCTCAGATTTCCGAAGTGTTTGAAATAGAGAACGTTTCCTCCGAAGAAGATGCTGAAGAAGCGGTCTTATTTTGGAGAGCATATTTTAGTTCACTTGGCGAAACGGTCATT
>NZ_CQAZ01000012.1:0-20129 GCF_001152565.1 Yersinia pekkanenii
CGATTGAAAGTGTGGATAAAATAATTACCCGCCCTCCGATTAAAGAACCTGAAATAATACCAACAGTTATTCTACTAGAGCGGAAAATATTAAATCGTTACGGCTCTAACGCGCGAATTCATTAATAAATCCACCTCGCCTGTAACCTCTCAAGGCGGGGACTTTTCTCCGACTCTCACCACTTCGCCCTTGCCGTTTAAGGGCTTTTTCTCTGGCTAGCCTGCCAAAATGAGCACTGCATGCATATAGTGCATGAATTTGCATGCAACACCCCAGCATCAAAATAGCTGAGACACCTCGCTACAAGGGCTTGTAGGCTCTCTATGTCATGCATGAAAAGTGCATGATAAAGTCAGAGCGCGTAGGCGAGGAGTAGTTGCGCGCAAAGCCTCAGAACGGATAAAATGCCTGATTCCTAAGAAGTGGGGTAAGTAGGATAAATCTTTCTTCATATAAAACATATGGCAATTTATTACTTCTCTTTTATCAACGCTGTTAACGTAAGAGTGGTAATTTCACGCATTATATCATTCCGCTCGGCTTGATTTTTCGCATCGGAAATCATTGAAGCTAATAGCATAATTCGACTATCTAAAGATACCGCTGAGTCATAACCAACAAATTTATAGAATCTATTTAATCCACATAAACTTATAGTCTTTTCACCTTTTTCACTTTTAGCAAAATAAAACTCTCCCACTCTAATTACCTCAATATGTTCTTCATAATTATCTATATGTGGATGTATGATAAAATAATCATTAGAATTTAAAGGTAATTTTCTTATTGCCTTACTGTTAGTTACTTTTGAAACACCTTTTTTAATATTGCAATCAGGACAAGTAACACATAAATTCCTCGATTCAAACATAAATTTAGCCGCACTTTCCCTAGAAATTATATGTTCTATATCCCAATGTCGACCATTAGTACTTTTCGTTATTTGCTGGCAATAAACACAAGTGTAATTCTGTTCTAAAATATAATATAACTTTATTGCCGCCCATATATCAGCTAGATCTTCATCACCCCAACTTTTCCCACAAAAATCATCAGCACTGATTTTTTCAATGATTTTTTTGCTGTATTCATCTGTATATAAAAATGGCTGATTGATCATTGTAATCTTCCTTCTACTTCTATCGCAAGGTCAATGAGGTATTTTACAGGATCACTTTCATCGAGAAGGTCTTTGCTTTTTTTTAGTAGCACTAGCTCTTCAATATATTTATCTTTAATATATTTACCACTCGATAAAACAGTCAGAAGATTAACAACTATTCTCTTAAGATACTCGTTGTCGCTACCGGGTGCAGCAAACAGAGTCGCTAACTGAAAATCAGCAGATTTATTTGTATAAGACTCAGAAGAAATAACATCTCCATTATCAATTTGAGTGATGAAACAATTTTTGCTTCTTAGATTTGATATTATTTGTGGGGAGTGCGTAGCAATAATAAAATGACATCCTGAATAGCTTTCAAAAACCTCCATTAGCAAACTAATATAAGCCTCCTGCCATTCAGGGTGTAAACTGATTTCTGGCTCATCAATCAGAATCAGAGAATTATTTTTAATACTAGATGCAATTCCCAGCGTATTTAGCAAAATACATTGCTGCCCTGAACTTGCATCACTTACACTTATTCCATAATCATATACATCATCACCATAATATTCATTTTCATCAATAATGATCGGATATAAGATAATATCTTTTATTGAGAAAATACCTATTGTGGATAGGACTCTGATCTTATCGAAAAAATCAGAGTGATAATCTGAAACAATACTCTTTTCATAATCAATAGTGAAATCAAACTCTCTTACTGAATCATTTTTATATGCATGATCACCTAGTTTAACAAATGCATCCCTAATCTTTGTATATGAAATATTATACTTTTCTTTCAGATAAGATAAATTCAATTTTGCTGAAGCGGCAACATATTCCATGAATTCGTTAGGGCTAAAAGAAGATAAGTTATCCATGTAAGTATTTATACTATGACGCAATCTAAATATGACTCTCAAGCGCGGATTATAACCTAAAAAATTAAGAACCTTAGAAACAGCAACACGATCTTTATCAAGAGCCCCTGTAGCTGATGAAAATAATACTTTTTCCATCAAAGAATGAATTGCTTTATTTTTACCAAACCCATTCAAACCATAGTAACTATAGAATCCATCATTTTTATTACCCTTGAATGGAGAAAAGTAATCATGCTCTTCTGGAAATTTATCAAAAGGGCTTGTTGATACTGCAATTAATGCCTTAGGACAAAAAAACTCACCATCACGATTAATATCAAAGCCACTTAAATCTATTGAGCGACCACTTATGTTTATTGTATGATTCTTATAATTTGAAAATAATGAAATAGTTAACTTATTATTTTCAACCAAGTGCCGACTAACAATTCCTATATCTCTCTTTAGCAACTTATTATTTGCACGTATGGAACATAACGAATTGGCTAGTCCACTTAATAAACGACTTTTGCCTGTTCCATTTTTACCAATAAGAATGGTGTATACATTTTCATTATTTTCCCAGTCATGAGGTAAAACTCGGATGCTTTTATGATCAAGATAAATATGTTTTATATTGTAGCTCATAGAATATCCTTTATTAGGGTATTACTATATCCTTGCATCATATCCCTACGATTTTCAAGATACTGCGCATGATTGTAAGTGCCGCGAATACTGTTCTTATCAACGTGAGCCAATTGTAGCTCTATCCATGCACTATCATAGCCTTGCTCATGCAAAATCGTTGACATGGTATGTCTAAATCCGTGACCCGTCGCACGGCCTTTATAACCCAGTAATTCAATGACCTGATTGACTGTTTCTTTACTTATAGGCTTTTTGCGGTCATTTCGTCCAATGAAAATATAAGGATAATGTCCGGTGATAGGTAAGAGCTGTTTAAATAGGGCTATAACCTGCGTAGACAACGGCACGATATGAGGGCGACGCATCTTCATTCGTTCTGCTGGAATCTCCCACAAGCCGCTCTCAAGATCGACTTCCTGCCAAGTAGCAAAACGCATTTCCTTAGTTCGCACACCCGTTAACATCAGTATCTTCGCGGCATTCTTGGTTATAATGCTGCCGGTGTAACCCTCTAGGTCACGAATAAAATATGGCATCTCTTCGGCGGACAGGAACGGGTAGTGCTGTTTCTTTGGCGTACTTAATGCGCTGGCAAGGTCTGGGGCGGGATTATATTCAGTACGGCCGGTAATAATGGCATAACGAAATACTTCCCCGCAGCGCTGACGTACTTTACGCGTTTTTTCTAAGGCTCCGCGCTTTTCGATACGTTGAAGCACATCAAGTAACTCCAGCGGTGTGATTTCTGCAATTGGCCGTTTACCAATATACGGGAATATATCCGCCTCAAAGGTACTCATGATTTCTTCCCTATAGCCCAATGACCAACGATCCGCTTTAGCTTTATGCCACTCGCGACTAATGGCCTCAAAAGAGTTTTCCGATGAAAGCCGCTGCGCCAATTTCTCAGCCTTTTTCACCTCTGCGGGATCTGTTCCATCTGCAACTTGTTTACGTGCCAGATCTCGCTTAGAGCGAGCCTCAGCAAGGGATATCAAGTCATAAGTCCCTAATGACATTAATCGTGCTTTACCAGCAAAACGATAGCGAAAGCGCCACCCTTTACTGCCGTTAGGTTCAATTAAGAGTGATAGCCCTTGCCCGTCACTCAGGGTATAGGCTTTTTCTTGTGGTTTAGCACGACGAATCTGGATATCTGAAAGTGGCATGTGTATAGCTCAAAAAGGTATAGGGTAATTCTATACCTTTTACTATACATAATTGTTACGGATTTAGAGAGATAAGCTCGGACACCCACGGACAATAAAACACTCTTTCCATTGTTTTTACTGGTTTTTTTAAGACTTTTGGGGAGTGATACGGAAGAGCTTTGGCGGAAGATCACAGGAGTCGAACCTGCCAAGGACCGCTGGCGGCCCCATCTGGATTTGAAGTCCAGCCGCCCCACCGGGGACGATGATCTTCCAAAGAAGATATGAGTGTAAGGCGGTGATTATAGCGCGTTTATTGTATGGTGCGAGCCATTCAATGCAGGTGATGAATAAATACCCCCGGTGGATGACAGTGGGAGATTTATTGTCAGCTCAGAATGAGCTAGTAACTCACTTCGCCGTATTTATCACGGTGTTCTTTTGGGGTAATGGAATAGCCTTTTTTGAATACCGAATAGAAATATTGCAGTGACGGGTAGCCGCACATTTGTGATATTTCATTGATAGGTAAGGAAGTAGCAGCCAATAAGTTACGCGCCCGATCAAGTTTTTCTTCATGAATAACACCATGAATAGTCTGCCCAATATCGTCTTTAAAGCGTTTTTCCAAATTTGAGCGTGACATTCCTACCGCATCCAGCACCTGCTCAACCTTAATTCCCTTGCAAGCATGATGGCGAATATAATGCATCGCTTGAATCACTGAGGGATCACGTAGCGAGCGAAAATCTGTTGAACGGCGGGCTATCACTTTGACCGGTGGAACCAAAATACGCTGTAATGGCGGTATCTGTTGTCGCTTCTGACGTTGGTTAAGGCGCTGATGCAACAACTTAGCCGCCCGATACCCCATCTGCCGCGTTCCTTGTGCTACCGATGAAAGTGCCACCCGCGATAAATAGCGAGTTAACTCTTCATTATCAATACCAATAACACTTAGCCTCTCCGGTACGGCAATATCCAGATGCTCGCAAACTTGTAATAGATGCCGCGCCCGCGCATCTGTTACAGCAATAATCCCCGTCTGATGTGGCAGCGTTTGTACCCAGTCTGCCAGGCGGTTCTGGGTGTATTGCCAGTTAGCCGGAGCAGTCGCCATTCCCTGATAAACCACCCCCTGATATTGCTCTGCCGCCACTAATTGCCGGAAAGCATATTCTCGCTCCTGCGCCCAGCGTTTATCACTGCTGGCAGGCAGTCCGTAGAAAGCAAAACGATTTAAACCCTTTTCTTTCAAATGCATAAAAGCAGTTTCAACCAGAGCTGCATTGTCGGTTGCGATATAATCCACTGGTGGATAGTCTTCCGGTTGATGATAAGATCCGCCGACGCCGACAATCGGTACATCGATATTTTCCAGCAATTGCTCTATCTGCCGATCATCAAAATCAGCAATAACCCCATCGCCCAACCAATCCCGGATATTGTCGATACGGCAGCGAAAATCCTCCTCAATAAAAATATCCCAATCACATTGTGAAGCCTGCAAATACTCGCCGACGCCTTCTACCACTTGCCGGTCGTACACTTTGTTAGCATTAAACAACAAGGTTATCCGGTAGCGTTTCTCAAACATGGGAGTGGCTCCTGAAATGGGTGGGATAGCACGTTGCAACAGACAGAGAGATCCATTGAACTCGCTGAAGGAAATGGCGTCATACCCGGCGTTTTGTCGCGGAATCCATCCACACCGCCAGCAGCAAAATTGCGCCTTTGACAATGTACTGCCAGAAAGTCGGTACATCTAGCATGCTCATCCCATTATCGAGTGAAGCCATGATAAATGCGCCCATTACCGCACCCGCCACGCTGCCAATCCCACCGGCGAGGCTGGTACCGCCAATCACACAGGCGGCAATCGCATCCAGTTCGGCAATATTACCGGCAGAAGGCGAACCGGCCCCCAGGCGTGAACTAAGAATCAAACCGGCTATCGCCACCATCAATCCATTGATAGCAAATACCGCCAGTTTGGTGCGCTCTACGTTAATCCCAGACAAACGAGCTGCATCGATATTGCCACCAATGGCATAGATCCGGCGGCCAAAAGCAGTGCGGGTCGCCATAAATATACCTGCCAGCATCAACGCCGTGAGAATCAATACCGGGGTCGGTACCCCACGGTAATCATTCAACAAATATATGGCACCAAGAACGATGACAGCAGTAATAGATTGGCGAGTTACATCTCCTTGTGGCGCGGCTACCGGTAAGCCCAGCCGGATACGATGACTACGCCTATGCCATTGCCAGGCCACGAACAACATCAGACCAATGGCACCGATGCCAAATCCGAAGCCATTGGGCAGATAACTTTGCCCAATCTGTGACATGGCATTGCTGGTTGGCGATACGGTGGTGCCATTAGTGATACCAATTAAAATGCCACGGAAAGCTAACATCCCCGCCAGCGTGACAATAAATGAAGGCACTTTACGATAGGCAACCCACCAACCGTTCCACGCCCCCAATACCAGTCCCAATACCAGCGTCACCGCAATGGTCAGTGGTAATGGCCAGCCGAACCACACATCAAAAATCGCCGCCACGCCCCCCAATAGCCCCATCATGGAGCCGACGGACAAATCGATTTCAGCCGAAATAATGACAAATACCATCCCCACCGCCAAAATGCCGGTAATCGCGGTTTGACGCAGCAGATTCGAGATATTCCTGGCGCTGAGATAGGCCCCTTCGGTGGTGAATGTGAAAAACAGCATAATAATGGCAATAGCCGCCAACATGACAAAAACTTGCAAGTTGATAGACTTTAGCCGAAATAATGGCTTTTTATCGCCATTTCTCGGTGCATTCAATTCAGATTGATTAGCTTGCGACATGAGTTTCACTCCTGAGTGCGGCTTCCATGATCTTTTCTTGAGTCAGGTTATGGTTAATGAGATCGGCTTTAATGCGCCCTTGATGCATGACCAACACCCGATCACTTAATCCCAAGACCTCCGGCAACTCAGAGGAAATCACAATGACCGCAATCCCTTGTTGGACCAATTGATTGATAAGTTTATAAATTTCATATTTTGCGCCAATGTCTATACCACGCGTCGGTTCATCTAGGATCAAAATCCGTGGATTCAATAACAGGCATTTAGCCAAAATAGCTTTTTGCTGATTACCCCCACTGAGGCGGGCAATTGCCAGCTCAGAAGAGGAGGTTTTAACTTTCAATCGAGCCAGCGACTGAACAATTATCGATTGCTCTTTAGCATCATCCAGTATGCTAAAGGAACCCGTGAAGTTACTCAGCGCAGCCAGTGTTATATTGGCCCCGACCCCCATGACCGGCACGATGCCATCTTTTTTCCGATCTTCTGGCACCATGGCAATGCCTAACGTCATGGCTTGCTGGCAATGACTGATGGTCACCGCTTTGCCATCAATAAAAATATCTCCCTGCCAGCGGCCTGGATAGACACCAAACAAACATTGCACCGTTTCGGTTCGGCCCGAACCAACCAATCCGGCCACGCCCAAGATCTCACCACGTTTTAAAGAAAAAGAAACCTGATCCACCCGGCGAATATGGCGATTTACCGGATGCCAGGCACAGAGATTTTCTACTCGAAGAATTTCCTCACCGATGTGGTGGGCCTCGTGGGGGTAGAGTTCTTTAAGTTCGCGGCCCACCATCATGGCAATGATGTCATCTTCGCTCATGGTCGCAGCAGCGCGAGAGCCAATATGGCGGCCATCGCGGATCACACAGATATGATCTGATATCGCTTTTACTTCATTCAATTTGTGCGAGATATAGATGCAGGCAATACCGTGATTACGCAGGTCGCGGATGATATCCAGCAGGATCGCGGTTTCACTTTCCGTCAGTGATGCGGTCGGTTCATCCAGCACCAGCAGCCGAACTTGTTTATTCAACGCTTTTGCGATTTCAACCAACTGTTGTTGACCAAGGCCCAACTCACCCACCGGTGTGTTAGGGTCTACCACCAGTTTGACCTGTGTCAGCATCCGTTGGCAGCGCAGGTACATGGCATCGTAATCCATGATGCCGAAACGCCCCCATTCAGAACCCAGGAACATGTTTTCCAGCACTGACATTTGTTTTACCAAAGCCAGTTCCTGATGAATTATCGCAATGCCTTTTTGTTCAGTCTCACGAATATTTTTGGCCTGTAACGTTTCACCAGAGAAAATTATCTCCCCTTGATAAGAACCTGTCGGGTAAATACCACATAACACTTTCATTAATGTCGATTTTCCGGAGCCGTTTTCGCCGCATAATGATAATACCTGCCCAGGATCTAGCGTCAGGCTGATATTATCCACGGCCTTAACCACGCCGAATTGCTTGGTGATATTCTTCATTTCTAGCAGGTAGGGCATACTCCCTCCTTAATACTACTTATTTCATAGCATTGCAGCCATATTAAATAACGGCCATATTAAACGCCTTGATAATTGGCCGTTTATTAAAAAACTCAAAGAGATACCAATTAATAAATATCTGCTTTTTTGTGGAAGCCATCAGCGATGATAGTGCTATCAATATTATTCTTATCGACTTGAATAGGTGTTAATAAATAGGACGGAACGTCTTTTATTCCATTATTTAATTGACTATTGGCTTTAGGCTGTTCGCCTTTCCCCAGAGACACGGCAATTTCTGCGGCATCATTAGCTAATTTGCTGATTGGCTTATATACCGTCATGGTTTGCGTACCTGCAACAATACGTTTTATTGCGGCCAAATCAGCATCCTGCCCGGAAATAGCGACTTTACCCGCCAGTCCTTGTGCCGCTAATGCCTGAATAGCACCGCCTGCGGTCGCGTCATTGGACGCCACAACAACGTCAATATTATTATTATTAGCAGTTAATGCATTTTCCATGATTTTCAACGCATTTTCGGGTAACCAACCATCAACCCACTGGTCGCCAACAATCTTTACTTTCCCTTCTTTTATCAATGGATTAAGCACGGTCATTTGTCCCTGACGGAACAGTTTAGCGTTGTTGTCTACTGGTGAGCCACCCATCAGAAAATAATTACCCTGTGGTACCCGCTCAACCAAGCTTTTGGCTTGTAATTCACCCACTTTCTCATTATCGAATGAAATATAAAAATCAATATCAGCATTATTTATCATGCGATCATAGGCTAATACTTTTATACCTTCACGTTTTGCTTCAGCGATGACATTACTTAATACCTGCCCGTTATAGGGAATAATCACCAATACATCAACGCCACGGTTAATCATATTTTCAATCTGCGCCATTTGTGTTTCTTCATTGCCATTTGCCGATTGAACAAATACTTTAGCCCCGAGTGATTCGGCCTTGTTAACAAAAATATCACGGTCTTTCTGCCAGCGTTCAAGGCGGAGATCATCTATCGCCATACCAATTTTAATTTCTTTACTGAATCCGGGCTGGCTAATCATCACCAGTGCGGCGCATGCGGAGAGTAACATGTTGTTAAATTTCATCTTTCGGTACCTTTCTTATTATGTAAGCAGGGTAAGAGAAACAATAAACATCAACTGCAATGGGGATTGTTGACGCTTATTTGCACATCGGCAATTACAGATTTTCATCCGCCGATTATGTTTTTTGGTTTAATGTTAATTTTATGATAACGATCATGTTTTCATCCTCGTAAAATGCATAACTCCAGTGAATGATGTTATCAGCGTGATGTATATCAAGCGGTTTTTATCATTAAGCGATTATTTATGAGATCTACTCCACAATTAATAATTCTCTGAATTTAAGTGTGAAATAACGTAATTGTGAGAATAGCCAACAACTCCGAAGATAAAAGCTCACCAGCCCGTCGAGGCGGGCTAGCCTCCAAGGAGTATTGCATGCAATCTTATTTTGATGAATTAGAACAAGTGCGTTATGAAGGCAGCCAGAGCACTAATCCGCTGGCGTTTCATCACTACAATCCGGATGAAATTATCCTTGGTAAACGGATGGCCGATCATCTGCGGTTTGCCGCCTGTTACTGGCATACATTCTGCTGGGGCGGGGCCGATATGTTCGGCAGCAATGCCTTTGATCGCCCGTGGCAGCAATCAGGGGATGCTCTGGCACTGGCAAAACGCAAAGCCGATGTCGCTTTTGAATTCTTCCATAAACTGAATGTACCTTATTACTGCTTCCATGATATCGATGTTTCACCGGAAGGTGCATCACTGAAAGAGTATCTGAATAATTTCGCGGTAATGACCGATGTACTGGCTGAGAAACAGGAAAGCAGCGGCGTAAAATTATTATGGGGTACAGCTAACTGCTTTACCCATCCACGCTACGGCGCGGGGGCAGCCACTAACCCTGATCCAGAAGTCTTTAGCTGGGCGGCAGCTCAGGTCTTTACTGCCATGCAAGCCACCAAAAAACTCGGTGGTGAAAACTATGTGTTATGGGGCGGACGTGAGGGCTACGAAACGCTGTTAAACACCGATTTACGCCAGGAACGCGAGCAAATTGGCCGCTTTATGCAAATGGTGGTCGAGCATAAACACAAAATCGGTTTCCAGGGCACGCTATTAATTGAGCCAAAACCACAGGAGCCGACCAAGCATCAATACGATTATGATGTCGCCACCGTTTATGGCTTCCTCAAGCAATTCGGGTTGGAAAAAGAGATTAAAGTTAACATTGAAGCCAACCATGCCACGTTAGCCGGGCACTCTTTCCATCATGAAATTGCCAGTGCGATTGCATTAGGTATTTTTGGTTCGGTGGATGCTAACCGTGGTGATCCACAGCTTGGTTGGGATACCGATCAGTTCCCGAACAGTGTGGAAGAGAATGCGTTGGTGATGTTTGAAATCCTTAAAGCGGGGGGTTTTACCACCGGTGGCTTGAATTTTGATGCCAAAGTACGCCGCCAAAGTACCGATAAATATGACCTGTTCTATGGCCATATCGGAGCAATGGATACGATGGCGCTGGCACTGAAAATTGCGGCCAAAATGATTGAAGATGGCCAATTGAATAAGCGAGTTGCCAAACGTTATGCGGGCTGGAATACCGAATTGGGCCAACAAATTCTGCAGGGTAAACTGTCGCTAGAAGATTTAGCGCACTATGCCGCCCAACATGATCTAAACCCACAGCACTACAGTGGGCATCAAGAGCAACTGGAAAATCTGGTTAACCACTATATCTTTGGCTGATAGCCCCCGAGACTGCTGACAGGGCCAAATGAAGGGGAAACGTGCCGTTGGGGTCGTAGTGGCGTAAGCCACCGAAGTGCCCCTAGGCGCGGTCACCCTTCACTCTCTGGGCGATAAATATGAGGAGCACATATGTACCTTGGTATTGATCTCGGCACTTCCGGCGTCAAAGTAATTCTACTGGCCGAAAACGGCCAGTTAATTGGCAGCCAAAGTGCCGCATTATCCGTTTCGCGTCCTCATCCTTTATGGTCAGAACAAAACCCGGCTGACTGGTGGCAGGCAACCGATCAGGCTATGCAAGCCCTTGCCGCAGAACATAATTTGCAGCCAGTTAAAGCCCTCGGGCTAACCGGGCAAATGCACGGTGTCACCTTACTGGATAAACAGCATCAGGTGTTGCGCCCGGCTATTTTATGGAATGATGGTCGCAGTTTTCCCCAGTGCCAGGCGCTGGAGCAAGCGGTCCCCGAGTCACGCCAAATTACCGGTAACCTGATGATGCCGGGCTTTACCGCCCCTAAGCTGAAATGGCTGGCAGAGCATGAGCCAGAAATTTTTAGTCGTATCGATAAGGTGCTGTTACCGAAAGATTATCTCCGTTTCTTGATCAGTGGTGATTTTGCCAGTGATATGTCAGATGCCGCCGGAACACTCTGGTTGGATGTCGGCCAACGTGACTGGAGCGATAAAATGCTGGCGGCCTGCGGCTTAAACCGCCAGCACATGCCCGCACTGTTCGAAGGTAGCCAGATCACCGGCCATGTCAGTGCTGATATTGCCAATCGTTGGGGTATCAACGCAATACCGGTGGTCGCCGGTGGGGGCGATAATGCTGCCGGTGCGATGGGTGTTGGTCTGTATCAGGCGGGGCAGGCGATGTTATCGCTGGGAACATCCGGCGTCTATTTTGCGGTCAGTGACGGTTTTCTCAGTAATCCGGCCAGTGCAGTTCACAGTTTTTGTCATGCATTGCCGAATACCTGGCACCTGATGTCAGTGATGCTGAGTGCCGCGTCGTGTCTTGATTGGGCTTGCCAGCTCACTGGTGTCGACAAGGTTCCCGCGCTTATCGCTGAAGTAGAGAAAGCACCGGAAACCACGACACCGGTATGGTTCCTACCCTACCTATCCGGCGAACGAACCCCCTATAACAACCCTAATGCTAAAGGTGCGTTCTGGGGCTTCACCCACCAACATCGCCGCGCAGATTTAGCCCGTGCGGTATTGGAAGGTGTGGGATTTGCATTAGCTGACGGTATGGATGCCCTGCATGCCAGTGGGTTGCAACCGAAATCAATCACCTTGATTGGCGGCGGCGCACGCAGTGCCTATTGGCGACAAATGCTGGCTGATATCAGCGGTCAAACCCTGGAATATCGCACCGGAGGCGATATTGGCCCGGCGCTAGGCGCAGCCCGATTAGCTCAAATCGCACTGAATCCGAATATTCCATTAGCAGACTTATTGCCTGAACTGCCGCTGGAACAAACCCATGTACCGGATGCGCAACGACACCACGATTACAGCGCACGTCGGATCATCTTTAAAAAGCTATACCAGCAATTACTGCCATTGTGTGACGATGAGTAACGTGCAAATAATGAATAAATAGCGAGCAAAACAGGTTGTGGCGATTATTTTTCTTTTCCACAGCCTGAATCTGGCATGCCTCTCCGTTGAAAACTCGCCCATTATGACGTTACGCCCACACCGCGTGGGCTGGCAGTAATTAACTGACCAGACGCCGCCGGTCAATGCGCTGTAATCCCATCGATAACAAGGTGCTTAGGGCAAGTGCCAGCGCGAAGACATAAAATATATCCAGCACCGGATAGGCGGTAAAATCGTAATGGTGGGTGCGGATAAAATGAATAATTAACGCATGGAAACCGTAAATCGCCAACGAATGCCCGGCAAGCCAGCTCAGCCAGGCAATGGGCTGGTTCATGCAGTTTTTAAACCACACCAGCAGTGACACCGCAGCAACGAAGACCAGCGGGCCGCAATACATATAAAACGTATCAGCAAAACTACCATTAATCCGCGTCTGCTTTTCCGTAGAGATAGCAATAAATATCACGCTGACGATAAACAACAATGCCGCGCACCAACTGATGGCTCGCCCCTGTGTTTCCAGCATACCTATCGCCCGTCCCAACAATGCATACAACAAATAATAGAAAGTATCACCGTAGATATAGAGGTTTATCGGCAGTAAATGGAAGCCGCCAATCGAATACTTGCTGGTCTGCGGGTTGGCAAACACCGCCAGCAGCAGGATGATAATCGCCAAATAGCGGCCTGATACCGGTTTGACGTTAATCAACGGTGAAATCAGATAAACCACAATAATCGCGTAGAAAAACCACAGGTGATAAAACACCGGTTTTTGCAGAATATTCTGTAGCGAAGCCCAACCGTTGATCGGAGTCACCGTCGAAATATAAATCAGTGCAATCATGCTGTAGAACAGTAGGCATAGCCCGATACGGGTAAAGTGCTTTTGCTGGGCGCTTTTTTCACCAAAAAAAAGATAGCCGGAGATCATAAAGAACAAGGGTACACAGGCACGGGAAGCTGAATTCAGCAGATTGGCGATATCCCAATTCACTTCTCCCACTTGCGCGCCACTGGTGACGTAGTAGGTCGTCGCGTGGATCATCACCACCATAATGCAAGCCACGGCCCGCAAGTTATCAATCCAGCCAATCTTATTGGTCATTCATCGTCTCTATTGCCTGTTTGTATACTTAAAAGCGCTTATCTATTTATGGCACTAATAATCAGGTTGCAAACAATAACGTAAATTTAGCCCTATACCCTAAATAATTAGCATGGCGGCCTGACGGCAAACAAGGGGCGCGCCGAGTCACGAGAGCCGCTAACCGCGCGGTGGTATCTAAGATGAAGGGTAATTGTTGCTATCACGTTATATTGGCGGCAAAATAGCCGCCATAATCCGATCAGACTGTATATCCTGCCTGAGAAGATCCACTTTTAATGTTACTTTTTAATAGCTTAACTTATGCAAACTTCATTTTCACCCGCAACACGTTTAGGTCGGCGGGCGCTTTTATTTCCCCTGTGTTTAGTATTATTCGAATTTACCGCTTATATCGCCAACGATATGATCCAGCCCGGTATGCTGGCAGTAGTGGCTGATTTTAATGCCGGTGTTGAGTGGGTTCCAACCTCCATGACCGCCTATCTGGCCGGGGGGATGTTCCTGCAATGGCTGCTTGGGCCGTTGTCAGACCGCCGTGGACGTCGCCCAGTGATGTTAGTCGGGGTCGCATTCTTTGTTGTTACCTGTCTTGCCATTTTGTTGGTCAATAATATTGAACAGTTTATCGTCATGCGTTTCCTACAAGGGATCGGTTTATGCTTTATTGGCGCAGTCGGCTACGCCACCATCCAGGAATCATTTGAAGAAGCGGTGTGTATTAAAATTACTGCGCTGATGGCGAATGTGGCCTTGATTGCCCCATTGCTCGGCCCGTTGGCAGGTGCCGCCTTGATCCATGTCGCGCCGTGGCAAACTATGTTCGTGCTGTTTGCGGTGCTGGGTGCCATTTCATTTGTTGGTTTGTGGCGTGCCATGCCAGAAACTGCGGCCCTAAAAGGCGAGAAGCTGTCAGTGGCGGCAATGTGGAGTGACTATAAACACGTCCTCGCCAACCGCCGCTTCCTGTGTGGCTCTCTGGCGTTAGGCTTTGCCAGCCTACCCCTGCTGGCATGGATTGCTCAATCGCCGGTCATTCTGATCAGCGGTGAAAAGCTATCTACGGTGGAATACGGCATTTTGCAGGTACCGATTTTTGGTGCACTGATTATTGGTAACCTGACACTGGCGAGATTGAGCGGCAAAACCCCCATTCCACGGCTCATCCGCTACGGAGCAGGCCCAATGATTATTGGCCTGTTAATCGCCGCCGGTTCAACCCTCTATTCATCCCATGCCTATTTGTGGATGACTGCCGGGTTGAGTCTATATGCCTTTGGTATTGGGCTGGCTAACGCCGGTTTGGTACGCCTGACGCTGTTCTCCAGCGATATCAGTAAAGGTACGGTGTCTGCCGCTATGGGGATGATCAGTATGATGGTCTTCACCTTGGGTATCGAGTTTGCCAAAGTGGCTTATCTGTGGGGCAACAGCGGTATATTTAACCTGTTCAATCTGATCAGTGGTTTGCTATGGCTGGGCTTGGTGATGATATTTATTCGCCGCCAGCCGGAGGCGGTTACTGCGGAGTAGTTTATTAAGCGCTGGGGGATAGACCCTCCAGCGAATTTATAGCCTAAAATCAGTGTGTAATTGCGCCCAATGATTTCGTAATACGTGCTTATGGGGATCTCTCCCTTCATCATAGTGCACCAGAACACCCACACGGATTTCCCCCAGATAAAGCGCCAGCCCTTCGACACTCTCAAGCTGTTGCGACATCGGCTAGTCCTCCAGATCTTTATATTTCTGTGTCCAGGGGTCGTCATTGACTGTGATATCGTCCTTATTGACCACGCGTTCTGCCCCCATAGTCAAACCTATATCCTGCGCCTGTTCCCGGGTGAGCAGCAGCATTTCCAGATCGAAACCGGCTAATATCCGCAGAAAAGTAGAAAGGTGAATATCCCCCCCTTTCTCAAACTTGGAAACTTGCTGTTGCGTCATGCCATTGATAAGACGCATATCAGACTGTGTAAATTGTTTCTGTTGGCGAATTTCTTTTATCTGCTCAGCCACATCTAACAGCGATTTCATATCATCCCCCGGTTACATGTCTTTTGATGTATCTATAGCCTAGTACATCTTAAACAATGTATTTTATGGATTAAACATCGGATATGATGTAAAAAAATCAAATTACACCGTGTGAGATGTAATTTGACCACATTACATCATGTTAGATGTATTTTAACCAAATTACACATTAGGAGATGTATTGAGAAACAGTCCGCTGTCACGCAGCAAATGGTCATTGCCCCGGCGGCGGGTAAATCCGCTGCGGTCAAAGAATTCAAGAATTTGAATCGCGAGCTTGCGGCCAACACCCAGTCTATCGCGGAAATCTGAGGCACAGGCGCTGCCCTGGCTGGCATCCAGCTCACGGACCAAATCAGCGAACTGCTCAATACGCTGGCTGCGATAGTAGCGATCAGGAACAATTGCCGTGATATAGCCCAGTTGTGCGGCTTTGCGCAATAATGTGCGCATCTCACTTTCCTCAATCTGCATCTGTGCCGCCAAATCGCGCACCCACCAAGGATCATCGGCAAAATAGGATGCGACCTGCTGCCACTGAACTTGCTCATCGTCAGTAAATGCCAGGCCATGAGCTGACAGATGTAGCCAGCCACGGGTATTCTTTAACACCCCTTCAGCCAGCAAATTATCAATCAAACGAAATACCAGCCCCTCATCCAGCGTTGGCAAAGCCATGCGCCGCAAGCGCGACCGCCCTAATCCCAGTTGATCAGCATGCTGTTGATGATACAAGCACAGAACATGTAATAAGGTTTGTTGCGCCTGCTGCGCATGAGGTTGTGACAGCACGATATCACCGGCGACAACACTATCAGTTCCGGCCAGCAACGCCGCCATATCAGCAGCAATCAGCTGGCGCGACCAACTGAAGCCACGCAAGGAAATCGGCCCCTGCGCCAGATGTAAATCCAGCACTTCACTATCGGTAGTCGCCTGCACCAGTGCAGTTAACCAGGATAAATACGCCGGTTGCCGCTTACCGCGTTTCGGGGCCGCCAGATGAATAACCCGCGCACCGCCCAGCGTCTTCTTCGCCGCAATATCCCGTAGAATGAGACGATCGTTCTCCGCCAGCCAGAGCGGGTTATCCAGCAACAGCTCGGCCAGTATCAATGGGGGTTTATCGTCAGTAGGTGGCAGATTATTGATGGGTGAAGAATTGAGTAGAGAAAAGCGACCGGTAATATGGCTGGCGGCATGATGCAGATGCAGGGGTTGCCAGTGTTGTATCGGTGCATCTGCATCGACAGTAACCACAACCCGATCCACGGCTTCCGGTGGCGGCTGCATTAATAGCCAGTCACCACGGTTGATCTGCTGCTTGCTAATATCGCCACTGATATTCAGGGCAATACGCTGGCCAGCCTGCGCCTGTGGTGTATTTTGGTTTTGTGCATGTATACCACGCACCCGCACCGGACAATCACCGCCGGTAAGCCATAAGGTATCGCCCACCGCCACCTTACCCGCCAGGGCGGTACCAGTGACGACTAAACCGGCACCCTTCACGCTGAATGCACGATCGATAGCCAGACGAAAACGCTGCTGTAACCGGCCATTATCGTCGTCTTGTTGATGACATTGGGCCAGATGTTCGCGCAATTCGCTGATGCCATCATCGGCAGTGGCCGCCGTCACAAACAAAGTGACCTGCTCTGCCTGCCAGCCCTGCGCCATCAATTCAGCCATCACCTGCTGGCGTACCTGCTCGATACGTTGATCATCAACCCGATCGGCTTTAGTCAGCGCCACCGTCAATGTTGGCCGCCCGCTGAGCCGTAAAATCGCCAAATGCTCGCGAGTTTGTGCCATCACGCCATCATCACAGGCCACCACCAGCAAAGCATGACTGATACCGCCCACTCCGGCCAACATATTAGCTAAAAACTTCTCATGACCGGGGACATCGATAAACCCGACAATACGACCATCAGGCTGCGGCCAATAAGCGTAGCCCAGATCAATGGTCATTTCGCGCTGCTTTTCTTCCGGCAGGCGGTCAGCGTTGACCCCGGTAATCGCCTGTAAAAGTGTCGTTTTGCCATGGTCGACATGGCCTGCTGTTGCAATAATCATCGAGCCAATTCCCTGAGCAACGCCGCCTCATCTTCCAGACAACGCAAATCGAGCCATAAACGCCCATCAGCCACGCGGCCAATAACAGGCTTTGCCAGACCACGCCAACGTGCGGTTAATGCTTCCAACGCACTGCCGCTGCCATCTTTTGGCGCAAAGGTGACGGCCCAACTGGGTAAACGGTCTACCGGTAGCGAACCACTGCCAATTTGTGACCAGCATGGCTCCGCCACCAGCGTAAAATCAGCGCCATAACGGTCACTCAGCGCCGCCAGCACGCGCTGTGCGCTCTCGGCGATCACCGGAGTCGGACGGGTCAGTAACCGCATCGTCGGCAGCGTCTCAGCCAGCTTATCAGGCTGCTGATAAAGGCGTAAAGTGGCATCCAACGCCGCCAGCGTCATTTTATCGGCTCGTAATACCCGCTTGAGTGGATGCTGCTGTAATTGCTCAATCCACTGTTTTTTGCCGAGAATGATCCCCGCCTGCGGCCCCCCCAACAGTTTATCGCCCGAAAAGGTCACTAAATCGACGCCTGCCGCAATCAGTTGTTGTGGCATGGGCTCTGCCGGTAAACCGAACTGGGTCATATCCACCAGCGAACCACTCCCCAGATCCGTCGCAGTTGGGATGGAAAACTCACGCCCTAGCGCCACTAATTGCGGCTCGGCAACCGATGCCGTGAAACCGTCAATACGGTAATTACTGGTATGAACTTTCATCAACAGACCCGTGTGTTCATTAATGGCCTGACGGTAATCTTGTTGATGGGTACGGTTGGTGGTGCCCACTTCCACCAGTTCACACCCCGCCTGACGCATGACATCCGGAATGCGAAAAGCACCGCCAATCTCAACCAGCTCGCCACGAGACACCACCACTTGTTTGCCTGCGGCCATGACGGTCAGCATCAGAAACACCGCAGCAGCATTATTATTGACGATGCAGGCATCTTCCGCGCCGGTCAGTTCACAGAGTAAATCGGCAACAGCCCGATCACGGTGACCACGGCGGGCGCCACTCAGGGAATATTCCAAAGTGACCGCACCACGCATCGCGTCATTGACAGCAGCAATGGCTGATTCAGCCAAAAAGGCGCGCCCCAGGTTGGTATGCAGTACCGTACCTGAGAGGTTAAATACCGGTTTTAGGGCAGGTTGACGCTGACTCAATCGTTGGCGTAACGCCGCAGGCCAATCCGCACACCAATCGGCCAGTGAATGAAATTGGCGGATATATTCACGGGCCTCCAGTTGTAACTGACGCAAGGTTTCAGCCAATAAAACCGGGCCATACTCAGCCAGCAATGCCGCCATTTCAGGTTCACGCAGCAGGCGGTCAATTGCCGGTAACTGGCGGTATAACGGGTGTGGTTCTGCACTCATTGTGGTACCTATAACGGTATAGTCACTTAGCGTGGTTGATTAAATGATACTGGAGCTAATATTATATATTACTCACTGGGAAACCTACTCACTGGGAAACACAAACGGGTTGATACTGCTGCGGGCAAAGCCTTCACCTTCCATCTTGGCATCAAGGATAAGCGAGGCCAGATCATCGGCTACGGCTTCTACCATAGGGTCTTTTTCCTGATACAGGATCTTCAGGTAAGTACCACAATCGCCGCAACTCTCCGCTTTCACTGCTGCCAGTTCGCTGTCGAGCGACCAGTAGTTCAAATCGCGGGTCTGTTCGCAGTTGCTGCATTTAATCCGCACAACATGCCACTCGCTTTCACATAAATTACAATGCAAATAGCGCAAACCATTGTTGGTACCGATATGTACCACACTGGCTACCGGAATACTGCCACAGACCGGACAAAACTGACGATGCTCACCGTATTCAGCCCGCGCTTTGCCGGGGATCTGGCTGGCCATCTGCGCCCAATACAGCGACAGAGCTGCCCAGATAAATGGCGCTTTTTCGCTGCCAATCTGCGCAAACTCACGGTTTAACAGCGCATCTGCATACAATTCAAGCTCATGTACTGAAGCCTTATCCAGATTATCCAGTACCGCCAGAATATGATCAGGGGCATCAGGGCGCAGTTCGGCAATCAGCGCGGACAACAGCTTACGCCAATGCTCAGTACGCGGAAATATGCTCAGATCCAGTGGCGGCTTGCCACTGATTGCGGATTGTTCCAGCTCAGCGTATATATCCAACACCAGCGGATGATCATGCAGCGCTTTTTGCTGTGCTTGGGTAATTTTAGCCGCAAAATCCAGATAATCCGCCAGCGGGTTATCCAGTGCTAACTGCTGTAAACGTTCAGTACGCCGGGTATACAGGCTTTTTAAATTCGCGAAAAGTAACGGCGGG
>NZ_CQAZ01000012.1:20146-28413 GCF_001152565.1 Yersinia pekkanenii
GTTGTGCCTTTTTCGCTTTGTTTTCCTAATTGATCTTTAGGGACAATGCGAATACTCATCAGGGTTTCTCTTCCTGTTTTTTCTGACGCTTACCTTCGGCGCGGACCTCACGATACCAGCGCGGATGGTGCTTTTTAGCCCATGCTGCCGGTACCCAGCCTTCCACCATCGCAGTAATGGTGCCTTTCACCCACAAGGCGGCATAAATATGCACCATAATCACGATAATCAATCCCACCGCCGCCAACGAATGCACCAACAGTGCCAAACGAATCAGCGGGATCGGGAAAGAAGGCGCAAAATAAGGCCGCCAGATAACCACACCACTGGCCAGCAACAACACCAGACTGATAATTGCAGCCCAGAATACGCACTTCTGACCGAAATTATAGCGTCCCGTGTCGCCCACTTCCTCATTCATGGCAATTTTATGAATATTTTTAGCCCATTCCAGGTCTTCTTTGTTAATCAGGTTATGTTTCCAGTAACGGAAAAACATGATTAGGAAGGCGGCGAACATAATCACCCCAGCAAAGGGGTGAAGGATGCGCGCCAACTGCGGCGTACCAAAAATATTCATCAGCCAGTTAAATGACGGGAAGAAGAACCCCAGACCACTGATCGCGGCCAGCATAAAGCAAAAGGCCACTATCCAGTGGTTTATACGCTCCGGTGCGCTGTAGCGCTGGATCCGTTTTTCTTTTTTCATTTCCGCGTTTCCCCGTCATCTGAGTGCTCGATGGTTGTCGACTCAGGTGCTTTGGCTGCCGTATCGGAAGGTGTGGAGTCCGGCTTATCGTCGTCGTCGTCCTCCTCTTCCTCAACCCGGTTCGGGCCGACTCCCACGTAGTGGAAGATACTGGCCGCAAAGGTCGCAGCAAAACCGATAGCCGCCAGCGGTTTCCAGATACCTTTCCAGAAGGTGATGGTCGGGCTGATGGTCGGGTTCTCCGGCAAGCCATGATACAACTGAGGCTTATCCGCATGATGCAATACATACATCACGTGGGTGCCGCCGACACCCGCAGGGTCATACAATCCGGCATTATCAAAACCACGCGTTTTCAGTTCGGCGACCCGGCCTGCGGCCACTTCTTTCATCGACTCTTTGGTGCCAAAGTGAATCGCCCCGGTCGGGCAGGTTTTCACACAGGCCGGTTCCTGGCCGACACTGACACGATCGACGCACAGAGTACATTTGTACACCCGATTGTCGTCTTTATTCATACGCGGCACATCGAACGGACAACCGGCGATGCAGTAGCCACAACCGATACAATGTTCTGATTGGAAATCGACGATACCGTTGGCGTACTGAATGATTGCCCCTTCCGATGGGCATGCCTTCAGGCAGCCCGGATCAGCACAATGCATGCAGCCATCCTTGCGGATCAGCCACTCCAGCTTGCCGCTCTCTTCATCTTCAACTTCAGAGAAGCGCATCACCGTCCATGACTTGGCAGTCAAGTCGGCGGGGTTATCGTATACCCCGACGTTATGGCCCACTTCATCACGAATATCGTTCCACTCCGAACACGCCACCTGACAAGCTTTACAGCCAATACAGGTGGTGACGTCGATTAGCTTGGCCACTTCTTCCTGATAGTTACGGTCCTGTGGCGGCGGCGTGAGGGAGTTGGTGCCAGAGCGCCGGATAATGTCTTGAGTTTGCAGTGACATAGATTATCTCCGTTACACCTTTTCCACGTTGACCAGGAACGCCTTGAACTCAGGCGTTTGCGTATTCGCATCACCGACAAACGGCGTCAGGGTATTGGCCAGGAAGCCTTTTTTCGCCACACCTTCGAATCCCCAGTGGATCGGAATACCGATGGTGTCCACTTCCTGCCCATTAACATTCAGCGTGCGAATACGTTTGGTCACCACCGCCTTGGCTTTGATAAAACCACGGTTGGAGCTAACTTTTACGGTATCGCCCTGCTTGATGCCTTTCTTCTCGGCCAGTTTTTCACCAATTTCCACAAACTGTTCCGGCTGAGCGATGGCATTGAGCAACGCATGCTTGGTCCAGTAGTGGAAATGCTCAGTCAGACGATAAGTGGTACCGACATACGGGAATTGCTCATGAGAACCCATTGCGGCCAAATCGTCTTTAAATACACGGGCGGCCGGGTTGGATATCACATTCGGATGCAGTGGGTTGGTGCCCAGCGGCGTTTCGAATGGCTCATAGTGTTCTGGGAACGGCCCTTCAGCCATTTTGTCGAGGGCAAACAGGCGGCCCATGCCTTCAGGCTGCATGATAAACGGCCCTACATCGCTACCCGGTGCGGCGGCACTGTAGTCCGGAATATCAATCCCGGTCCATTTGGCACCATCCCATTCCAGCAACTGGCGTTTCGGATCCCAGGGTTTGCCTTGCGGATCAGCAGACGCACGGTTGTACAGAATGCGGCGATTAAGCGGCCACGCCCACGCCCAGCCCAGCGTATTGCCGAGACCCGATGGGTCAGCGTTATCACGGCGCGCCATCTGGTTACCGGCCGGCGTCCAGCTACCGGCAAAGATCCAGCAACCACTGGCGGTGGTACCGTCGTCACGCAGGAGCGCAAAGGTGCTAAGCTGCTCGCCTTTTTTGGCCAGCACTTTGCCGTCGGCATCGGTGATATCCGCCAGCGCTTTACCGTTACTCTCCTGCGCCACTTCTTCGGGTGCCGGATTATCCGGTGTCAGGTAGTCCCAGGTCATATTAAGCACCTGTTCTGGCACCGCGCCGCCTTCCCGGCGGTACATCTCACGCATACGCATAAAGATACCCGCCAGAATTTCGCCGTCGTTCAGCGCCTCTGCCGGAGCATCGGCCCCTTTCCAGTGCCATTGCAACCAGCGGCTGGAGTTAACTATCGAGCCATTCTCTTCAGCAAAGCAGCTAGACGGTAAGCGGAACACCTCGGTCTGAATTTTCGATGGATCGACATCGTTAAATTCACCGTGGTTTTGCCAGAAATTCGCGGTTTCTGTATTGAGCGGATCAATAGTGACCAGGAACTTCAGCTTCGACAGTGATGCTACCACTTTGTTTTTATTCGGGAACGAAGCCAGCGGGTTAAAGCCCTGGCATAGATAGCCATTCACTTTGCCCTGCGACATCATTTCGAAATACTGCAACACGTCGTAGCCTTTATCCCATTTCGGCAACCAGTCGTAGCCCCAGCCGTTCTCCTTCTGGGCTTTATCACCGTAGAAACTTTTCATCAAACTGACGAAGAATTTCGGATAATTGCTCCAGTAGTTCACCTGGCCCGGCAGCAGAGTTTTCGGCGTATTGGCGGTTAGATAAGTATCAATATCCGGCTGTTTTTCTGACGGCAGATTCAGGTAACCCGGCAGGCTTTGTGACAACAAGCCAAGGTCGGTTAACCCTTGAATATTAGAGTGACCGCGCAAGGCGTTAATACCGCCGCCCGCCATCCCCATATTGCCCAGCAGCAACTGGATCATTGCCATAGTACGGATGTTCTGCGCACCCACCGAGTGCTGGGTCCAACCCAAGGCATACAGGAAGGTTGCCGTTTTATTGGACACGCTGGTTTCAGCGAGATATTCGCAAACCTGCAAGAAATCTGCTTTTGGCGTGCCACAAATATTAGACACCACCTCTGGTGTATAGCGGCTGACATGCTCTTTCAGCAGGTTCCACACACAGCGCGGGTCTTGCAGCGTGACATCGCGTTTGGCAAAGCCGTTTTCATCCAACTGGTAGTTCCAGGTGGTTTTGTCGTATTTGCGGTTGTCGGCGTCATAGCCACTAAACAGGCCGTCATCGAAAGCATAATCTTCCCGCACCAGCAGGCTGGCGTTGGTATAGGCTTCGACGTATTCGCGGTTAACTTTGTTGTTGGATATCAGGTACAACAATACGCCGGACAGGAACGCAATATCAGTACCGGAGCGGATTGGCGTATAGAAATCAGCCACCGATGCCGTACGGGTAAAGCGTGGATCTATCACCAGCAGCTTGGCTTGGTTGTGGATCTTGGCTTCCATCGCCCAGCGGAACCCCACCGGATGCGCTTCTGCCGCATTACCGCCCATGACGATAATTAAATTCGCGTTCTTGATGTCAACCCAGTGGTTAGTCATCGCACCGCGACCAAATGTTGGAGCAAGACTTGCTACCGTTGGTCCGTGTCAGACACGTGCTTGGTTGTCTACGGCAAGCATGCCGAGAGCGCGAGTAAATTTCTGGGTTAGATAACCCGTTTCATTACTGGATGCCGAAGCACACAGCATGCCGGTACTCAGCCAACGGTTGACGGTAACACCGGCGTCGTTGGTCTTAATGAAGTTAGCGTCCCGGTCTTCTTTCATCAGCTTAGCAATGCGGTCAAATGCATCATCCCAAGTGATCCTCTGCCACTTATCAGAACCAGGAGCCCGGTATTCAGGGTATTTAAGGCGGCTTTCACTGTGGATAAAGTCCACCAGCCCCGCACCTTTCGGACAAAGTGCACCACGGTTGACCGGATGATCCGGATCCCCTTCAATGTGAAAAATACTCTCTTTAGCATTTTTCGCGCCGTCGCCGAGGCTATACATCAAAAGCCCGCAACCGACAGAGCAATATGTGCAGGTATTCCGCGTCTCACGGGCGCGCAGCAATTTATAATTGCGCGTTTCCGCCAGCGCCACTGCCGGCATAAAGCCGAGTGCCGCGACCGTGGTTCCTGCCATACCGCCAGCGCAGATCTTAAAGAACTGCCTTCTGCTGACCTGCATGGGTCTCTCCTTCATTGTCACATTATGTAAATTTAAAATTCAGTTCGCGCTTCCCTCAACAAAACCGGAAGCGCTAAAATCGCTCACGCGATATCACCTTTATCGGTGTGGAATACATTCCTCTGGAAATGGAATTATGCCCACACCATTCTTGATGTGAATGTTACCACATTGTGATTATGGGTTATAACTTTCAGGACCGCACAGTGAGCCAGATCAAACCTTCAGAAATTGACCTCTCCGCCGGGATCTGCGGTGCGAAACAACTTAACGTGCTACAGCGCCATCAAATGTCAGAACCGCAATTGGACTGGCTGGCGGAGGAAGTGCCGGTAGCACTGGTGTACAATGGTATTTCCCATGTGGTGATGATGGCAACCCCGAAAGATCTGGCGGCGTTCGCGCTGGGTTTTTCGTTGTCAGAGGGCATTATTACTGCCCCGAATGACATCTACTCTATTGATGTCACGCCCAATGGTAACGGCATAGAAGTTAACATTGAGTTATCAAGCCGCCGCTTTGCCGGTTTGAAAGAACGGCGTCGCGCAATGGCCGGTCGTACCGGTTGTGGTGTTTGTGGTATCGAGCAACTCGATGATATCTTCCGCCCGATAGCCCCGCTGCCATTCACTCAAACCTTTAACCTGAATCAATTGGATAGCGCGCTGGCACAGCTCAAGCAGGTGCAAACTGTGGGTCAACTGACCGGTTGTACCCATGCTGCCGCCTGGATTAATCCTAAAGGTGAGCTGTTGGGTGGCTGTGAAGATGTGGGCCGCCATGTCGCATTGGATAAGCTGCTGGGAATACGGGCCAAACAGCCATGGCAGCAAGGTGCGCTGCTGGTTTCCAGCCGTGCCAGCTACGAGATGGTGCAGAAAACCGCCATGTGCGGCGCAGAGATTTTGTTTGCTGTTTCTGCTGCTACTACCTTAGCGGTTGAAGTCGCCGAGCGCTGTAATCTGACACTGATCGGCTTCAGTAAACCCGGCAGAGCAACGGTGTATACCCATCCGCAACGGATTAGCGAATAGAAAGACCATGTGATTTGTACGGCATTGATAATCATTTTCAATATCATTTAATTAACTATAATGATCCGAATGCTTACGCGGTGCTTACTTTTTTGCGCCGCCCTACACCTATGGAGACGATGATTATGAGTTACTCACTGCCATCCCTGCCTTACGCTTATGACGCCCTGGAACCCCACTTCGATAAGCAGACGATGGAAATCCATCACACCAAACACCATCAGACCTATGTTAACAATGCAAACACGGTGTTGGAGAGCTTCCCTGAACTGGCTAAATTCAGTGTTGAAGATCTGATTAAAGATCTGGACAAAGTTCCTGCGGAAAAACGCACCTTTATGCGTAATAACGCTGGCGGCCACGCTAACCACAGCCTGTTCTGGAAGGGCCTGAAACTGGGTACCACCCTGGCTGGTGATCTGAAAGCCGCTATCGAGCGCGATTTCGGCAGCGTAGACAGCTTCAAAGAAAAATTTGAAACTGCTGCGGCAACCCGTTTTGGTTCAGGCTGGGCCTGGCTGGTACTGAAAGACGACGGCAAACTGGCTATTGTTTCTACCGCCAACCAAGATAGCCCGCTGATGGGTGAAGCGGTTTCTGGCGCATCAGGCTTCCCGATTGTGGGCCTGGATGTGTGGGAGCACGCTTACTATCTGAAATTCCAAAACCGTCGCCCAGACTACATAAAAGCATTCTGGAACGTGGTTAACTGGGACGAAGCGGCAGCGCGTTTCGCTCAAGCTAAGTAATTAGCCAGAACCGCATAGACTGTACGTCGTATAGCCAAAAAAGCATGCCAGCAAGGTTTTCTTGCTGGCATTTTTATTGCTAAAGTTTCGCCAATTCCTGCCGATAGATCATACAAGAAGGTCACTGGCATTCATGATATGAATTCATGGGTGTGAACATAAATACGTTCGGGAAAAGCACTCTTGCCAAGGCTGCCCCACGTACCCATCAGTGCCCTTAACTCTTCTAATAATTAGACCTCCCTCCAATTCACCTACCTGATTAATTTGCATCAGAAATACCGCATAACGGAGCAGAATATGGCCGCATTTAGCAAAGTTTTTGGTAACTTTGAAAACGTAAAAGTCGGTAAAAAGCTGGGATTAAGCTTTTTCCTGATGTTGTTGTTGGTCGGGATCATCGCGGGTACCACCGCTTATCATTTCTCCGTAATTGAAGAGCATGCTTACAAAGTCGATCTGAGTTACAAAATTAACGATGAAGCTAACCTGGCAAAATATAATCGTGCGTTATATGAACGTACTTATGATTTGCAATACATCACAGAAAACTCGGAGCATATCAATAAGATAAAAAATCTTCTGGCCCAAAGCGAAAACCTTAACTGGTCAGAAGATAACCGTAAAACGATTGGCAGCATTGATGATGTGGTAGAGGAATACCTGCAACAGCAGAGTAATTTTGTTAATACAGTGGCACATAAAGACGATGTGCGCAAAAGCTGGAATATCTCTGAAACCCAGAAAAATCTCAACGAGTTACAACAAAGTTTGCTCAATGAAGGGGCAGATACCCGTACCCAAATCCTGCTGGCGGAGATGAACCAGAAGTTAATGACCGTACGCTACAATGCACGCGGCTTACTGCTGGACCACAATCAAGATGCCGAATCATCGCTGATAACCTCAATCAATATTGCCAACAGTGCGGCGAATGCATTCATGCCGGTGTTATCAGCCGATCAGCAAAAGTTACTGGCACCCGTCATCTCCAATCTAAGCGCCTATAAAGCCAATGTACTGGCCTACTTACCGGCTTATCAACAAGAGCTGGAAGTCGGCAAAGTGATGGAATCCAGTGCTAATGAATTGAACAAGCTGGCAACCTATCTGTTCACCCAAGAACTGCAAGGAACCCACGATGAAATCAATGATGCGCAATTTCAGTTAGCCGTTGCCGTCATTGCCGCCCTGCTGTGCGGTTTGCTGATTTCATGGCGTATGACCCGTCAAATTACCGTGCCATTGCGTACCACGCTGGCGATGGCAGAACGGATTGCGACCGGAGATTTAACGGCGGCGACCACTTCAAATCGTACCGATGAGCTGGGTCTGCTGATGAATGCCGTCGCCCGGATGAATGAAAATCTGCGCGCCATGATTGATGAAATCCGCATTGGCGTCAGTCAGGTATCTCATGCCTCCGGCGAGATTGCTGCCGGTAATACCGATTTATCATCCCGTACCGAACAACAAGCCGCTGCCGTAGAAGAAACGGCCGCCAGTATGGAGCAGCTCAATGCCACGGTTAAACAGAATGCCGATAATGCTCATCACGCCAATCAACTGGCAACCGAGGCGTCGTATACCGCACAGCAAGGCGGTAAGTTGGTTAATGATGTGGTGCGCACCATGAACGATATCTCCGGCAGTTCCAAACGGATCGCTGAAATCACCTCGGTGATTAACAGCATCGCTTTTCAGACCAATATTCTGGCGCTGAATGCGGCGGTTGAAGCGGCTC
>NZ_CQAZ01000012.1:28419-56453 GCF_001152565.1 Yersinia pekkanenii
CGGCTCGAGCCGGTGAGCAAGGCCGTGGCTTTGCCGTGGTAGCCAGCGAAGTGCGCAATCTGGCACAACGCAGTGCGCAAGCAGCTAAAGAGATTGAAGGGCTGATCGGCGAGTCGGTATCTCAAGTCAATGCCGGAACATCGCTGGTGAAAAATGCCGGTCAAACCATGGAAGAAATCGTCCGTTCGGTGACTCATGTACGCGACATCATGGCGGAAATCGCCTCAGCGTCCGATGAACAAAGCCGTGGTATCACGCAGGTCAGCCAGGCTATCTCTGAAATGGACAGCACCACTCAGCAGAATGCGGCTTTGGTAGAAGAATCTGCCGCCGCCGCTGACTCACTGGCTGAACAGGCCATTTTGTTGGCACAGGCAGTGGCGGTATTCCGGCTATCCGATGCGGAGACAGAACCAACGCGAAGTCACTCTGGCTCGCCCGCAGTGCCAACACCACGCTCAGGCACGGAAAGCAGCCGAGCTTCCCAGCAAGATAACTGGGGAACGTTCTGATTAGCCGTTAAACCTTGTGACCAGGCAGGTATAGCCAATACGGTTATTCCTGCCATGGGGGATATCTATCGCTGGGGCGGGGCCATTATTCAGGTCACCCAACCGCGTTCACCTTGTTATAAACTCAACTTCCATTTCACGCTTAATGAGATATCAACACTGATGCAGCAAATCGGCTACTGCGGCTGGCTGTATCGCGTCATTTCTGCGGGCAGTGTCAGTGAGGGCCATCCCTTGGCGTTATTAGCACGCACCAGTGATATCTCAGTGGCGGACGCTCGCCATGGCCTGGCATATGCCGTTCGATGAAGAACAGTATCGCCACTTATTAGCGGTATCGGGGCTCTCTGCCAGTTGGAGCAAAACCATGCTGATGCGTATTGCTGACGAGAAAATTGAAGATTTTAACCGGCGGTTGATCGGCTTTTAATACGTTACTTATTAAGTTCGAAAAGATAATGATACGAGTCTGCAAAATCGGGGTGGTGGCCATGCCACCGACCCGGATTTAGCATATTGCAGTGATCAGAACGCTTTTTTCGCGTAGCCCGTCACTTCTTTCAGCCCCATCTCACGACCTAACGCCGTCATTGGATGCACCACGACAATACCACGCACTGCTTTCTTCAACGTGCCCATATCCGCCTGTTCTTTCTTGGTGATCGCTCGGCTGAACGGCAGTTGCGCCAACTTCTGGGCTTCAACGCTCAGATTTTTGACTCGCACTTCTTTCAGGCGCTGAATTTCAGCCGCCAGTTTCTCTTTTTCTTTCATATGCTGGGCGATTAAATCCACATTGCCCTGTTGGATCACGGCAGGGTCTTTGTGGTTCATCGCATCCAACATATCGCTTAGACGTTTGATTTCTGCATGTTCTTTCATAATATTGGCCCGTACATGCCACTGATGGGCACGATATTTCGCTAAAGTTGGAGATAGGATAGCACTGATTGTGCATCAAGATGGATAGTGTATCAGGATGCGCGCTGTTCAGCAGCAGCCTGTACCGGTTGTCACTGCATTCCGGCAGGCAGACCACTAATTTCACATGCCACGGCCCCAAGTCTTACCAAGGCCGCGGTATAGTGGCTATTAAACGGATAACAGCACGAGAGACGGAATGCATTGCGATAGCGGCCACTGGGCGAGTAAAGCGTACCCGGCGTCAGGCAAATCTGCTCTTGTAATAATTGATGGAACAACGCGACAGTATCTATGCTGTCGGGGAATTCTACCCAGAATACAAACCCCCCCGCCGGTAGTGTCACTTTGGTGCCCCGAGGGAAGTAACGAGAGATCAATTGCTGGGCTTGCTGCACCTGCTGCGCGTAACGGCGACGTAAGCTGCGCAAGTGGTGGTCATAGCCGCCGGACTCAAGAAACAGCGCCAATGTTTCCGATAATAACGCCGGTTCCGCCATTGATGATACCGCTTTGAGCTTGTGTAATGCCTCTGCGAAGCGACCCCCTTCAATCCAGCCAATACGAAAGTCCGGTGCCAGCGTTTTGGTAAAACTGGAGCAAAACAGGACCCAGCCGTCGCGGTCAAACGCTTTTACCGCTGGCGACAACGTAGAGCCAAATTGAATTTCTGCATAGAGGCCATCTTCAATCAATGGCACCTGATGATCGTTTATCAATTGTGCCAGGCGCTTTTTCGCCGCCAACGGCATGGTATACCCCAATGGGTTCTGCACCGTCGGCATGGCAATCAACGCATTCAATCGCCCCTCCTGAAGCAGTAACTCCAGCACATCCAGTGATAAACCTTGCTGCGGATCGGTAGGGATTTCCACTGCTTTTAGGCCGAGGCTCGCCAGCAACGGCATCAGATAGAAATAAGTCGGCGACTCCAACCCGACGCAATCCCCCGGCTGAGTAGTGACACGTAATGCTAATTGCAATGCCTCCATACAGCCATGGGTGATGGTGATATCCGCCGGATTAGACAGCATCCCCAGCGTCATGCCGCGACGGGCGATTTGTTGGCGCAAGCGTTGGCTACCGGGTGGCAGCGCATATTGGCTAATCAACTGCGGCTGACGACGTAATAGGGAGGCCATGATACGGCCCAACTTGGCACTCGGATAAAAATCGGCAGTCTGCGGACAAGCCAATGAAATATTGGTAAAGCGTGGATTTTGTTGCGCGGCAAATACCGTATCAATCAAATCCAGCACCTCGTCCACCGGCTTACCCACCGTGGCAGTGGGTACTACCGCTGTCGACGGGCTACAAACATAAAACCCTGACTGCGGGCGCGCCTCAATCAAACCACGGTCTTCCAGCGTACGATAAGCCGCCACTACGGTGTTGATGCTCACCTGATGGTTTTGTGCATAACCGCGCACTGATGGCAGGCGACTGCCCGCCAGCAAACTGCCTTTTTTAATCGCCTGCGCTAAATTGTCGGCCACTTGCAAGTAGCGAATTTCATTCATAACAAGGGACATAGTGACAGTTCTCCGCAGGATCGATGGGTACAGTTTAGGGTTATGAAAACTGTACCCATAACAATAGATAACTTCTGCTTCTGACGCCATAACGAATTGCTGTTTATGCTGAGTCTCTTGGTCACATCAAAAATACACCCAAAGTCATTGGCGTTGCAGGTAGGCGGCAAGCGAGCGAGTCCCGATGAGCTTACTAACGTAAGTGATCCGGGTAAGTGAACGCAGCTAACACCCCTGCAGCTTCCAGTACGAAGGGAGAGGACTTCTCATGCTGGACAGTGCTTTTATCAGTTACGTCACCGTTATGTCGATCACCCCCGGCCCGAATAACCTGCTGTTAGCGGCATCAGGCGTCAATTTTGGCTTGCGCCGTACCCTCCCGATGATGTTGGGAATTACCTTTGGCTGCGCATTACAATGTGCGTTAATGACCACATTACTGGCATTAATTCTCAATTGGGTCGGCGTTATTCGGTTGCCACTGGTGACATTGGGATGCGCTTATTTATTGTGGCTATCATGGAAAATTTTTAATTCAGGCAGCCCAAATGCAAGAGATGGCCAACAGCCGATGGGGTTTATCCAGGGGGCGCTATTTCAGGCCATTAATCCCAAAGCCTGGTTGATGGCAATGAATGTCGCTATCTTATTCACCCCACGTGACGGCGCGACACTGAGCCATACCTTACTGCTGGTCAGTGGCTTTGCTTTATTGAATCTGCCTTGTGTTGCCGTTTGGGCAGTGATGGGCGATCAGCTACACCATGCGCTGCGCGTTAACTGGAAATTACAATTATTCAATGGCGTGATGGGCGGCTTGATGGCAATAACCGCATTGTGGCTGTTGGTCGGCGAGTGGCTCAGTGCATTGCAGTAACTCAGGCGTGGCCGAGTGGCGAAAGTTTGGAAACTTGTTTGAGGCTGATGCGGGCGAGCAATTCGGTGATCGACAGCACCATGGTTGAACGCACCATTTGCTGATAACGCTGACGTTGCATGGCGATCAGCGAGGCATCCGCTTCATCCGGGCGCAAAAAAGTGGGTACTGGGGGCAGTTCAGCCACACAATGCAATTCACCAAATGGCCCGAGGATTTCGTCATCAGTAAAGCGATACTCGGTGCCATCGTGGTTTAGCTCTTCACGCAGCGCCATTAACAGCTCGGCATCTTCATATTCGTGGCGGGTAATCACACCCAAGGCATAAACCAGTTTCAAGCGTACCGACAGCTCACTCAACGGCCCATCACCGACCAGCAAGGGTTCCACGGCATATTTCACCGCATAGTCATCTTTACGAAAAACCTGCACCACGAGAATATTCAGTGCTTCTGCCAATAATTCGACAGCAGCCATCAAGAAACTCCGAACGGTCTTTCCGGCGTTCAGATGTTCAAGTACCCGATTCTCAAATGCCTGTGTTTTTTCAATCATCGCTTGTCACTGGGAGGTAAGTGAATATAGCCATCCATCAGATTATCAGGCTACCAAAAGATCAATACCGCGCAATCTGACACGGTATTGACACTGGCTGGATCTTTAACGGGATCAGTGCGCCAGCTTGTTCTGCATGGCGTTATACACACTCACAGCCTGTTCGACAACCTCGCCATCAGCAGGCAAGCCTGAAATTTGTGCCAGCGTTGCTTTCGGTCCTAATTTAGCCAGCAATTCAACCAGTTCCTGTGCTTGCGGATCCTGCTCACTACGGTAGCTCAGGGCGGCAGCAATACCGGTTACCAGGTTAGTGTGCGGCAATTGATACTCCAAAGTGCCCAACAACGGCTTGATCAACCGGTCACCGGCGCTCAGTTTACGCAGTGGCTGACGGCCAACGCGCTCCACATCGTCATGCAGGTAAGGGTTCTCAAAACGGGAGAGAATTTTATTGATATAAGCGGCATGTTTTTGTGGATCAAAAGCATAGCGTTTAATCAGCACTGCGCCGCTCTCTTCCATCGCGCCTTGTACTGTTTGACGCACAGCAGGATCCAGAATGGCATCACGAATAGTTTGATGGCCGGCAAGTTGGCCCAAATAGGCGGTAATGGCGTGACCGGTGTTCAGGGTGAAGAGTTTACGCTCCACAAAAGCCATCAGGTTATCCGTCAATTCCATGCCAGCGATGTTCGGTGGTGTCCCTTTAAACTGGGTGCCATCGACAATCCACTCACTAAAGGTTTCTACCGTCACCGCCAGAATATCGGTACTACCTGCTTCTGATGGCGGGACAATACGATCTACCGCAGAATCGACAAAACCAACATGTTGCTCAACCCACGCCTGCTCACTTTCTGGCAAGGCAGCAAAAACATGTTGTTTTAACTGGCTGGTACCACGCACCATATTCTCACAAGCAATAATATTCAGCGGACGAGTATTACCTTGCTGATGACGGGCTACCAAACCCTGCGCCACCGTCCCGGCAATACGTGCCAGAATTTGTGGGCCAACGGCGGTGGTAACAATATCGGCCTCAGCAATCAGTGCCACCACTTCCGGGCTACCACTGTTGACTGCGCTAACATTTTTCACTTCTTCCACTCGTGCCTGTTCGCCAACCACATTGACCTGATAACTTTTACGTTTATTCAGCTCATCCAGCAGCGGTTGGTTAACATCTGCGAAGGTCAATTGCGCGCCGGCATCAGCAAGAAGTTTACCAATGAACCCTCGGCCAATGTTACCTGCGCCAAAATGTAATGCTTTCATATTCGTTACCTTTTTGCTGTAGAAGGGCCGTTTTCTCCCAACGGCCCTTTACTCGTCAGACTTCAAGCTGCATGTGCGTTGGCTGCTCTTACTACTCGGCCCGCCCATGGACCTCGCCTCTGCGAGGCCGCTGCAAGCCGCGTTCAAATCTGCTCCCGGCAGATTTGTCACCCAATTACTTTTTACCTGCAAGTAAATCCAAGACTTCCTGCACGCTGGTGGTTTTGCTTAAGCGCTCAATTACCGACTCATCATCCAGCGCATTGGTCAGGCTGGTAATAACATGAATGTGCTCGTTATTACGTGCCGCAATACCAATCACCAAACGAGCCACTTCGTCTTCTTCTTCGCCAAAGCGCACGCCTTCAGGGTATTGGCAGAATACCACGCCGGTTTTCAGTACGCGGTCTTTCGCTTCAATCGTCCCGTGGGGCACAGCGATAGACTCGCCCAGATAAGTGGAGCTCAGTTTTTCACGTTCTAACATCGCTTCAACATATTCCACTTCGACATAACCGCCTTTTACCAACTGCTCACCGGCGAAGCGGATAGCCTGCTCTTTATTGGTTGCATGTTGATTGAGGAAGATATTCTCCGCACCCAGCTTGAACAGATTGGCTTCTAATGGCTCAAAGCTATCATCCAGCGTTTCAATCACTTTCTGTGTTTTCGCCGTGGCGTTGGCGACTTCAACCAAACGTAGCGTCAGGTTGGTATACAGTTGACTGTCGAGGAAGTTAGTCAGCGAGATATGCTGGGCCTGCGGTGCATGGCGCATCGCCCGCTCAGTCAAATCACGGTGCGTGATAACCAAGTCAACATCTTCAGGCAGGTTATTGATGGCGCAGTTAGTCACTGAGATATGTTTCAGGCCAGCATCCAGTACTTTTTTACGCAACACACCAGCCCCCATCGCACTGGAACCCATACCCGCGTCACAGGCTACGATGATTTTACGTACAGTGCTCAAGTCGCCTGCGGCAGCAGCAGCATTCGCCGCTTGTGCCCCTTTAGACTGCGCTTTCATATCTTGTATACGTCGAGTGGCATCTTCCAGACTGTCTTCGTCGTCAACTTTCGCTTTAGAGCTTTTCAGCAAGATAGCCGAGACCACGAAGGACACTGCAAACGCCGCAGCAACCGCCGCAATGTTAGCGAAGTAGGCACCTTTAGGTGTCATGGCCAAGACCGCCAAGATAGACCCCGGAGACGCAGGTGATACCAGACCACCGTGCAATACCGTCAGAGTGAACACACCGGTCATACCGCCCAGAATAACCGCCAGCAATAAGCGTGGGTTCATCAGCACGTATGGGAAATAGATTTCGTGAATACCACCGAAGAAGTGGATGATAGCCGCGCCGCCAGCAGACTGCTTGGCATTGCCTTTACCAAAGAACATATAAGCCATCAACACACCCAAACCTGGACCTGGGTTCGCTTCGATCAGGAAGAAGATAGACTTACCGGTTTCTGTCGCCTGCTGGATGCCAAGCGGTGAGAAGATACCGTGGTTAATCGCGTTATTCAGGAACAGGATTTTGGCCGGTTCAACAAAGATTGACGTCAATGGCAGCAGGTTATTCTGCACCATGATGTGCACGCCTTTAGCCAGCACATGCGACAAGACTTCAACCAGTGGGCCAATCGCCATAAAGGCCAGGATCGCCAACAGCATCCCGATAATGCCGGCTGAGAAGTTGTTAACCAGCATCTCAAAGCCGCTTTTGATTTTACCGTCGACCCAGCGGTCAAAGCGCTTGATTGCCCAGCCACCCAGCGGGCCTGCAATCATCGCGCCGAGGAACATTGGCATATCCGCACCAACGATAACCCCCATGGTAGTGATAGCACCCACCACGCCACCACGATCGCCCCCCACCAAACGGCCGCCGGTAAAACCGATCAGCAGTGGCAACAGGTAGGTGATCATTGGGCCAACCAGCTTGGCTAGCGTTTCATTTGGCAGCCAGCCCGTGGGAATAAACAGTGCGGTGATAATACCCCAGGCAATGAATGCACCGATATTGGGCATAACCATGTTACTGAGGAATCGGCCAAAGTTTTGAACTCTGACCTTTGCGTCTGGTGAAAACATAAAACACCCCTATTGGTACGCGCTAACAATAAGAGCGCGATATAATTGTTTTATTGAGGCAGTTCTGCAAAACCCGCCGGTGTTATCGAATACAAACACGCTGTATGCAAAACAAACTTTAGCATGCTCCTTTACTCACACGTAGCTCACCCCTTTTTCGTGATCAACGTCACACTAAAACCCCTGCTATAGGGGTGTATTTGTTGATTAAGATCACGCTATTGCGGTGTAAGAAAGCCACATCGGAGAATTTTTAAGCTGCAAACGGCCATTATAGTGATTCATATCACACTTTAATGGCGCTCATTTGTTTTGGAAATGTGATGTTAATCACAAGTTATTTTTGCTCGTGGAGGAGAGATGAGACATTCACTCGACTAATAGCAGCTCAGACTTAACTCTTGGTAGAAATGTGTAATAAAACAACAAGGGGGAGGGGGGCACAGGATTGGAGCAGGTTTCGGTTGATAGTGGCTCAGCGTTTAGGTTCGGATCAGGTTTCGGTTGATATGGGTTCAGTGGTCATTTTAGCTCAGTAGCCTCAACCGAGTTAAGGCCCATAAGCGTGGGCCTTAACAATCCGCGCTTTCGCACGTATCGCTAGCCTGCTTCGCAGGTTCCCTCGGCTTATCATTACGCTGGCGGGACGGCTTTACGCGGGTCCCTCCGCGTGACACCTAAATCCGGCGTCCATGCCGGATTTCCCTGGCTTCATTCTTCACTCGGCAGCTCAAATGTGCTTTTAAACATCAAAACCTAAAAGCAGGGTTTTGAATTGGCTTTTGACGTTGAGCGCAATCAGGAATATTACCGACAAAGATTGCAGGCCGAATGAGCCGCATGGACGCGGCGAAAGGGGCTGTCGAGCTGGGAGCGAATCAGCCCCGGTTCGATTAAGCCTGCAAGTTGCCGGAGGGCACCGCGAATAGTAGTAATATTTCGCGCAAGCGCGGGATTGCACAAGGGGCCACGCTTATGGCCCCTTTGCCGGTTGGTTCATCGCAGGTTAAGTAAACTCAGTTGCTTTAACAACCGAACCGATCACCAAATCAAACTAAATCAACCAAAACCATCACTGCATGACACTCATTACGCTTTTCTGCGCGGCCATCATCGCCGGATACTTGGCGACCAAATTAGCCATCATGGTGTTGTATTGCGCTGCTTGCTGCTGAGTCTGAAATTGAACGCCGCCATTATTAAAGCTGACCTGCGCGCCCTGCTGTTGCAGGAAATCCCCAACCTGAGCCAGGTCCTGAACAAATGCAGATATCACCGGAACAGCCGGTATCAGCACGTTGGTCGGTTGAGTCACAATATTATCAAAAACTTTATTGAAAACAACTTTCAAATCATCAGGTTGCTTCAAGGCCGCCACCGCGCTGTCGGCCTGCGCTTTTGCAGTACGAATCTGCTGCACTAACAGGTTAAGCGCACCCGCAGACTGCTGTAGAGCATCCCGTTTATTGAGATAATCCTGCGCCATACGAATCTCATTGATTTGCGCAATGGCTGGGCTCAGGCTGGCATCCACAGATTTACTGAGTTGCTGTGAAAAAGTGACTAAAATCGCATAATCGCTAACATAAGGCCCAAACTTTTGCTTTTGATCTTCACTCAGCGTTGGCAGTTTCATCCCACTGCGCATCACGGTATTTTGCAGATAATCAATAAAAGCCTTACGTTGTTCTGGCTCTTTATCCCCACAGGCAGTTAATTGAAACACCACCAGTAACGCCAGTAATGGCGCGAACCAACGTGAATATCGGGTCGTATTCAGTGCAAAAGTCATGTAAAACCACTCCTGTAATAAGTACTCATTTTCACAAAATCCCATTCTTATCACGCAATACCCATGTTAAGAATAGCTCAGGGGAGCGATATACGCTCCCCCTGTGACCAATCAAGTACAGGATTACTGCAATAACGAAATATCAGCAACCTGCAAGAACAGCTCACGTAATTTGCTCAACAATGTTAGCCGGTTAACCCGTACCGCATCGTCTTCGTCCATGACCATCACATTGTCGAAGAACGCGTCGACTGTTTCCCGCAGAGCCGCCAGTTCAACCAGTGCTTCTTGATATTGACCCGCAGCAAATACCGGCTCCAACTTATCACGCAACACCACCAAATGTGTTGCCAGTTTAAGCTCTGCCGGTTCTTTTAACACCGAAGCATGAACGTGGTCATTCAGGGTATCAGTCGATTTTGCCAGGATATTTGACACACGCTTGTTCGCGGCAGCCAGTGCGGCAGCGGCGTCCAGTGTGCGGAAATAGGTCACCGCCTTCACCCGGGCATCAAAATCAGCCGGTCGGGTTGGACGACGAGCCAACACCGCCTGAATGGTATCGACACTATGACCTTCATCCTGATACCAGGCACGGAAGCGGCCCAGCATGAACTCAATCACTTCATCAACCACTTTGCTGTTGGTCAGCTTGCTGCCGTACAAGCGCACTGCCTCTTCGGTCAGCGTTTGTAAATCCAGCGGCAAATTCTTCTCGACGATAATACGCAGCACACCCAACGCCGCACGGCGCAGAGCAAACGGGTCTTTATCACCTTTAGGATGTTGACCAATACCGAAAATACCCGCCAGCGTATCCATTTTATCGGCAATCGCCAATGCACAAGCCACTGGGTTGGATGGCAAGCTATCGCCAGAAAAACGTGGCTGGTATTGCTCATTCAGCGCGACCGCCACGTCTTCAGCTTCACCGTCGTAACGGGCATAGTGCATCCCCATCACGCCTTGGGTGTCGGTGAATTCGAACACCATATTGGTCATCAGGTCGCATTTAGACAGTAAACCGGCACGGGTCGCATGGTTAACATCAGCACCAGTCTGGGCGGCAACCCAACCTGCCAGCGCCTGGATACGATCAGTTTTATCACGCAGGGTGCCCAGTTGCTGTTGGAACAGCACGGTTTCCAGACGGGGTAAGTTATCTTCCAGACGTTTTTTACGGTCGCTTTTAAAGAAGAACTCGGCATCGGCCAGACGTGGGCGCACCACCTTCTCATTGCCGGAAATAATTTGCTGAGGATCTTTAGAGTCGATATTGGCAACAAAAATGAAGTGTGGCAGTAAGTTACCGGCAACGTCGTAAACCGGAAAATACTTCTGGTCGCCTTTCATGGTATGTACCAACGCTTCCGCAGGGACTGCCAGGAATTTCTCTTCGAATTTCGCCGTCAACACCACTGGCCACTCCACCAGGGATGCGACTTCTTCCAGCAGGCTTTCACTCAGATCAGCCACACCGCCAATCTTTTGCGCTGCCAGTTCTGCATCACGCTTAATGATAGCTTTGCGCAATTCATAGTCAGCAATGACTTTGCCGCGCGCCAACAAGACTTGCGGGTATTGATCGGCATTATCGAGGCTAAACTCAGGTTCACCCATAAAGCGGTGACCACGGATAACACGATCTGAATCGATACCTAGCACCGTGCCAGGAATAACTTCAGCACCCAGCAGCATAGTCACGGTATGAACCGGACGAACGAATTGGGTTTCTTTATCACCCCAACGCATCAGTTTTGGAATGGGCAACTTGCTCAACGCGGTAGTTACCATCCCCGCCAGCAGTAATTGTGCTGACTGGCCTTTAACATGGGCGCGATACAGCAGCCATTCGCCTTTATCGGTGACCAGACGCTCAGCCTGATCCACGGTAATGCCACAACCGCGTGCCCAGCCTTCGGCTGCTTTGCTTGGTTTACCTTCGGCATCAAACGCTTGGGCGATCGCCGGGCCACGTTTTTCGACTTCACGATCCGCCTGAGCAGCACTTAAATTGGCTACTTTTAGCGCCAGACGGCGCGGCGCGGCATACCAAACCACCTCACCATGAGGCAAATTGGCGTTATCCAGTTCAGCAGTAAAATTGGCGGCAAAAGATTCGGCCAAAGAACGAAGAGCCTTCGGTGGCAACTCTTCCGTGCCGATTTCCACCAGGAAAGTCTGTTGAGTCATGACAGCCTCTTAGTTCTGATTCTTTTTGCACATAGGGAAGCCCAACGCCTCGCGGGAGGCATAATAAGCCTCGGCGACAGCTTTGGTCAGCGTACGAATGCGCAGAATATAGCGTTGGCGCTCGGTCACCGAGATGGCTTTACGGGCATCCAGCAGGTTAAACGTGTGACCCGCCTTCAGAATACGTTCATAAGCCGGTAGCGGCAGCGGGTTTTCTAACGCCAGCAACGACTTAGCTTCTTTCTCGTACTGCTCAAAACAGGAGAACAAGAAGTCCACATCGGCATATTCGAAATTATAAGTGGATTGTTCCACTTCATTCTGATGATAAATATCGCCGTAAGTGGTTTTGCCCAGCGGGCCGTCGCACCAAATCAGGTCATAAACGCTGTCTACGCCCTGAATGTACATGGCGAGACGTTCCAGACCATAGGTTATCTCGCCGGTGACCGGTTTACATTCCAAACCGCCCACTTGCTGGAAGTAAGTGAACTGTGTCACTTCCATTCCGTTGAGCCACACTTCCCAACCCAGGCCCCAGGCACCCAACGTTGGGTTCTCCCAGTTATCTTCGACAAAACGAATATCGTGGATAGTCGGATCAAGACCCAGCTCTTTCAGCGAACCTAGGTACAGCTCCTGAATGTTATCTGGCGAAGGCTTTATTATCACCTGGAACTGATAGTAGTGTTGCAGGCGATTCGGGTTCTCACCGTAACGACCATCGGTCGGGCGGCGTGAAGGTTGTACATAAGCGGCAGCGATTGGCTCTGGGCCAAGCGCGCGCAGGCAGGTCATTGGGTGGGAGGTACCCGCGCCGACTTCCATGTCCAGTGGTTGAACAATGGTGCAGCCTTGGCGCGCCCAATACTCCTGTAACGTCAGGATCAGGCCCTGAAAGGTCTTGGTATCAAACTTTTGCATGTTGGATTCGCACGCGATACAAGTGGATTAAAATGGAATGAGTCAGTATACCCGTTGACCGTAAGATATACAGCCAGAATCCGGCCAGATGCAATAATCAAGGCAGATTTGTCGATAAAATGGGCCTTTCATGGTATTCCAACGGGTCACTTCACCCAAAACTCCCAAAGGTAAAGAGTCCGTCTACCGGTTGCTAATCAGCCGATGAACAGCGATCATCCGGCTTTGGCTTTCACCCTATGACTTAATATAAAAACTCAATCAGGGAGTCACGGATATGGATTTACAACGCTGCGGCTGGGTCACCCGTGATCCGCTCTATCTTGCTTATCACGACACTGAATGGGGAATTCCACGTACCGAGAGTCAGGCACTGTTTGAAATGATTTGTCTCGAAGGACAACAAGCTGGGCTGTCGTGGATTACTGTGCTAAAAAAACGCGAGCGCTATCGCCAATGTTTCCATAATTTTGATCCCCTCCGAGTAGCAAAAATGGGGCCTGACGATATAGAAATACTGATGCAGGACAGCGGAATTATCCGCCATCGGGGTAAAATTCAAGCCATTATTACCAATGCACAAGCCTATCTGGCAATGGAAGCTAACGGCGAAGATTTTTCGCGCTTTATTTGGAGCTTTGTTGATGGCGAAGCCAAAATTAATCATTGGTGGTGTCTGGCAGAAGCACCCGCAACCACAGCAGTCTCTGACTCAATGTCAAAAGCACTGAAAAAACGGGGGTTTAAGTTTATTGGCTCCACCATTTGTTATGCCTTTATGCAGGCCAGCGGTCTGGTGAACGATCACCTGGCAAGCTGTTTTTGCCATCCGGATAACGCAGTGAAATGATTCGAACTTACCAACGGGGCGATCTCGATGCCCTAATGCAATTGTGGCTGGCCAGTACCATTGCCGCGCATCCTTTTATTGCTGAGCAATACTGGCACGAGAGCGCCCCGTTGGTACGGAATACCTACCTTCCCACAGCACACACTTGGGTGTTCTTACCAATAGAAGTAAAGCCAGAAGTACCAAAAGTGAAACCAGAAGCCTCTGGTGGGGGAAATCCTATCGCCGGGTTTATCAGTATTCTGGAAGAACAACTGGTGGGCGCACTGTTTGTCGCCCAGCCTTTTCACGGCCATGGCATTGGTCAGGCGTTGATGGCTCTGGCTCAACAACATTACAGCGCCCTGACTCTAGAGGTTTACCAACGAAACCAGCGTGCCTATCGCTTCTACTGTAAACAAGGTTTTATTTTGGTAGGGAAAACCTATAACGCAGAGACTAAAAATACGATTCTGACCCTGCATTGGCAACGCCAGCTTAACGAATAGCGTTGTTTATTTCCCCTACGAACTGACAAATTTTAATAGCCGTATTGAGCACGTAACCGCCTTACTCTATTCCTGAGGGCATTTTCCTGTAGAAATAAGTGAGGAGTTTAATATGATAAGGACAATTCTAAGCACCCAATTAGTCTTTATTTTCTTAATAACATCATCCCCATTAGCCATTGCCGATAACATTAAAAGTAGAAAAGTTTGTTTATATCCTGAAGATAAATATCAAGTTGAAACAGGAGTAACAAACAATGCTGAATATAGCGGTTGCAGTAGAATCGAACGGGATACCGCAGGAACCTTAGGTTGTACATTTATCCCCGCATTGGCGATTTATAATTATGTTACGCATAGCCATTGCGATCAGGCGGATAAACTATGGCGTCATGTGTCCCATTGGTTTTCTGATGATAATCAAGGTAAATCGGTATTGATCGTCGGCAACTCCCCCTTACTTGCCCCCACCCCCGCCCCGCCCAACAATAGAGATGAAAAAGCCAATCCACTCAGGTGGACCTTAAGCAAAATCAATATGCAATTACATAATCAGGCGTTGACATTACCGGCCACAGCACGATTTTGTAAAACCTCAATAGATAATATTCTTGCGGCCCGCTATCCCCGCAGCCCGGATGAAAACTGCGCCCAGTGGGTATCTCACGTATTAGCCGATTTCACACTATTATTTGGTCATTCTGTGCAGAACTGGACACCCGAACAACTAGAAAGTGTCGTCACACGAATTAATACACAATACTCTACTGGCTATGCGGGCAGCGATCAGGCCACAGAAGATCATCTGGTCAGCGGCGTCCGGGCGATTATCCAACAATTGGGATTGGCTGAAACCATCCGGCAGATCACCCGCGCATTTCGCTATGCCCAATTAAATTATGCCCATTATGTCGAACATAATCCCAACGCCACACAATCACCTGCCGCGGCACAAAGTCTGCCGTTAGGGGAGTATTCACTTTCTCTGGAGTCTTATCACTATCCCGCCGAACCGCCAGCCGTCCGTATTCGTGAGAATAATCAATGGGTAGCCAGACCAGACTTACATTTTGCGGTAGAAATCATTGAGGCCAGCGCCACAGACCGCTCAGCTATTATTCTCGCGCACAGGGTGATGGACCAATGGTTTACTACTTATCTTTTTGCACCGTTACACACTGACCAACAAGACAATCCTCTCACTGACCTTGACCGCACTACCAGCGCAGCACGCACCACCAGCACCTCGCTATTACTCGAATTGGAAAACACGACCAGTGACCATCTGTTCGTGGTGGTACGGCTTGAGGGAGAGATTGTCAGTGTACTAGGAGCGGGTAAGGGGGACACGGCAGATGAGTTCTATATTGATGTTTCGGTGAGCGCCCCGCGCAATGTGCTAACGCCAGATGCAGAAGGAAATATTCGCGGGGCAGGCACCGCAGCAGTACATGAATTGGCCCGTTATCTGCAAGACAGAGGCATCAAAACACTACGTTCTACCGTTATTTCACAGCCCTCCGCCCGAGTAAAAATGAAACTAGGTTTCAAACATGATGAGTTTTGATATTCCACCCCTTCCACTTTTCGGAGAAAACGAATAGAGGTAACGCCATGAAATTAAAAGTCATAACTACTAAATTTATGTTGCTTTCATTAATAATATTATCGCCGATAACCATGTCTCATGAAATGGACCGCGACTGCATTAAGCATAATCATTTATCACCTAATAACAGATATATCCCTCAAATAAACAACACAAAGGTTTGTTTATATCATGAAGATGATTTTCAGGGAGAATCGATGTGCTTATCGCATGAGCAAGGAATCGATTTTATCGATCAAGATGATGAGGTTATTATAAATGACAGTATATCCTCAATCTCCATTCCAAATGGCATGTTCGCCACCATCTATAAAAATGATAGTTACAATATGCCTTACTTTAATTTAACCGAGTCAATCGGGCAGCGTGATTTAGCTGCTTTGGATATGGATAATCAAATCAGCAGCGTTATAGTTGCTAATTCTCCCCTTAAAGTCTGTAGTGAACGTTGTATCATTTTAAAGCAAATGCAATTCCCTTTACCCAAAATTTTCGCCTCATACTGGAACAGTATAAATCACCCTAACAAACAGATTTTATTAAGTTTCGATATTAATAATACCAGTGACTTTATGGTGGGTTTACCACAAGCCCCAGTCATATGGTTATCTAGCAGAGAACTTTCCATTTTTGGCCAGGTTGGTGACGAACCATTGGTTTTCCATCTCCACCCAGATGCCAATCGTTTATCCCTGACATTCCATTTGAACAGTAACAGTATTGCGATAGATTATATGGAAAGTCGTGGAACCGAACAAATTGCCTTATCGCCCACCATTGAACTTGGCACCTTCCCATTCAATAATTCCCAGCTTGATGCAAGGTTAACCATTAATAACAATGCCAGCCAGCCACTGATCATCGACAAAATAGTGATGGCTGCCAGCACTGGAGATATTCAGTCTGTGCACCATAGAAGCGAACGGGATACTACCGGAACATTAGGCTGTGCCTTTATTCCCGCGCTGGCGATTTATAATTACGTCACTCACAGCCACTGTAATCAGGGCGATACGTTGTGGAGTAAAGTAACGCATTGGTTTTCTGATGATAACAACGATAAATCGGTTGTGATTACCACCAAGCCACCCTTACTTAAGCCGCAGCCACAACGCCCAGAAAATAGTGACAGCGCTGGACTGACATTAACCAAGCTCGACACCCAATTACATAATCAGACACTTACACTACCCGCCACCGCGCAATTTTGTAAAACCTCGATAGATAACATCCTCGCCACCCGTTATCCCCGTGATATAGATCTAAGCTGCCATCTGTGGGTATCAAGAGTATTAGCGGACTTTACCCTGTTATTTGGCAATTCACTGCGCGACTGGACTTTGGATATTTTACGCAAAGTATTAACACAAATTTATGAGACCGATACTACAGGCTATGCAACCAGCGATCCGGCAGCAGAAAGTCGCCTGGTGAATGAAGTCCAGTTAATTATCCGTCAACTGGGAGTCGATGAAACTATCCGCCAGATATCTCAGGCATTTGATTATTCCCGGCTAAATTACGCACGCTATCTGGTACATAATCCCACGGCGACTGAATCTCCTGCTGGTGCACAGCGCTTGCCATTAGGCACCTATTCACTCTCTTTGGCCTCTTATCATTACCCCACCGATCAGCCTGCCGTACGCGTGCGTGAGAATGATCAATGGGTCACCCAGCCTAATTTATATTTTGATGTCGATATCCTTGATACCACCATTCCGACTCGGCCAGATATCGATGCCGCCTTTATGGATGATGCCTTAGCGGCGGTGGGCGCATGGTCAGACATTTATAACGAGACACCCATCTATTACCACATAACTGACGAACCTTGGTCGGAACATGATCGCACAGTCGAGGCCGGGCGGATAAACAACTTCGCCCTGTATAGCGAATTGCTCTCGCCCGAACATGACTATGTGTATGTAGCGGTACGACTACAGGGAGATATTGTCAGTATGCTGGTAGCCACCAGAGATGAAAACTTCGAAAATAGTAACGAAAACTACTATGTCGAATTTTTTGTGACTGATCCCAACTACGTGCTGATGCCTGAAAATGAAGGGAGTGTTCGCGGAGCGGGTAGCGCAGCAGTACACGCGCTGGCCCGTTATCTAAAAGAACGCGGGGTGAAAGTGTTACGTTTGCGCGCCCTAGCTCAACCCCCCGCCAAGGTCAGTACCAAGCTGGGTTTCCAACATGATGAGTTTTGATATTTAAAAATAATTAATTTCATACTCATTATTTAATGATTAATTCAGATATAAGGGATTATAACGTGAAAAATAAAAGTCTTTTTTTATCTATTATAATGTGTCTGTTATATTCAGAAATAGCCTCAGCCAAACAAATATCAGTTCAAAATATAATGGAACACATAGTCTCTGACATGATAATTCACCCTGAAAATATCCCACCGATTTGTGCCTACGCTGACAATTACTTTAAAGGAAAAAAACTCTGCTTTTCCTCATCAGATATAATTGGCCTTGTATTAAAAAATAAAATGCAAACCCCTAAAATTAGCCAAATAATAACTTATCAAGATGTGCATTCTTTTACCTTACCAGACAGTATTATGACGAAAGCATTGCAACAAGCTGCCAGAGTGGGAAAAGTAACTCAACCACTCGGTTGTGATACAGCGTGTATTATTACGCAGAAAATGGTGATACCTCTCTCGGCTATTTTTTCTCGCTACACCCAAGACATACAAAATCAAGAAAGATCCGTATTACTCAGTTTTGAATCGAGTGATAATACGTTCAATATAAGTTTTAATAATTATCTGGACGTTACTGTTGACGATGGATTCGTTTCAATACTGCCGCCGAATTCACAGCAAATTGACTTCCCATTACGCGCAGACGCAACCCATATTTCTTTTCTGCTTTCTTGGTATAAGAATGAGTTATTGCTGAGTTATTTGGAAACGGCACAAGGTGAATTACTCCATTTATCTCCGATAGTATCAATGTCTTCTGATGATTTGATTAATCAGCAGAACATTTATCTATCTATCTTTAATAGTGATGACCGAAAGCCGTTGACCCTGCAAAAAGTTCTGATGGCGGTACACAATGAACCTAATAGAGCCAAACGCGGAGCGGCAGGTATAGCAACCTGTTTTTTGTATGGCCCACTGGCGCTCTACAATATCGTCACCCACGGGCGTTGTGGGCAGGTTGAATCTGCATGGCAGCATATTAAAGCATTTTTCAACGGAGATAATACGCCAAATAGAGTCGTAGCTGGCACGGGTAAACCTTTAAAACCCATGCCACTCTTGGTGACCCGCTCACAAGAACTGATCCCCCCGACACTCGCGTTAACGCAGTTAAATACTCAACTCCATGGTCAGTCGCTTACCTTACCTGCGGTTGCCCACCATTGCCAAACCCCATTAGATGATATTATTGGCCGCCGTTATCCCCGACAAATCGGGAATTCTTGTTCTACATGGTTGTCATCGGTATTAGCCGATTTTACTCTACTGTTTGGCAGTAGTTTACGTACCTGGTCCACGGAATACTTGATTCAAACGCTGAATAGCATTTTAGACAGAAGAGCCATAGACACGGACAATGATGCCATTGATGCTTTTATTCGTGAGCCTATTGCGGGCAACCGCTTGATCCAAACTATTACTGATGTCGCCGAGGCGCAGGGCCGATCAGCACTCATAGATAACATCATACAATCCTTCACTCACGCTGAACAAAACTATGCGCAGTATGTACTAAGCCATAGCCCACAAGCTGCCAATCACGTTACCAGCAGCGAAACCTCTGATGCCAGTTGCAGTAGCGACCGTGACTCCGATAGCGCGAGTTCGAATGACAGTGATATAGCATCCCCACAGCAAGCTCAACAATACCCTCTGGGAGGCTATCAGATGCCAATATCCTCCTATGTTTATCAAGAGATATTGCCACGAATACTGCAAAATGGTGCATGGGTTGTACCACAAGAGAGATTCGATATTGAGATAATTCAGGGCACTCGTGAGGAAACCCGTCACAGCATATATGCTTTACTCGAAGCAATTGCTGAATGGGAAAATATATACGCCGAAAAACGCGTTTATTGTGATCGCCATGGCATCTTCTCGACCGCAATGGAAACCAATAGATATGCGGGTCAAACCACCAGCCAATTGATAAGGAGTTACGCGCGCCATTCCCGACAGGATCAGACCATTGTCGTGGTCAGATTTAATCATAGGATTATCAGTGTAAGCACTGCACACAGTTATCTTACCGGTGATAATACGGAGAGACAATTCGGTGTAATCGGGGCAACCTTAACCCATCCAGCTTATGTATTAACACCTCAAACTGAAGGTACAATCCGAGGGGCTGGATCGGCAGCGCTACATGCCATGATCCAACATCTACAAGCTAACAGTGTCACGATGCTTGAAGCGGAAGTAATTTCGACGCCTTCAGCCATTATAAAAAAACGTCTCGGTTTTATCTTTGTCCCTGATACCTACACCCCCCCCTTATCGTCACCCACCCCCCCTTCTCACACTGAGCTTTAACCACCAATGGAACGCGGCCTGCGGTAACACCAGTATTGTACATGCGGATAATACTGTCGGTTTTATCCGCATCCTCCCAACCACGACAACCTCCCGATCATCATAATGACTCTGGTTTGATGCGATAAGTACAGCGGCGGGAACCCGATAAGATATGTTCAACTCGCTCAACGGGAACACCTAATGCCTGCTGGAATACCGCCAGCTCCGCGCGACAGAAACCTTGGCAATGGGTGGCCGCAGCACAAATCGGGCAGTGATTTTCGATAAACAGTAGCGATCCGTCAGCTTCCACCTGTATCTGTGCCATATAGCCTTCACCTGTGCGGATTTCCACCAGCCGCTCAACACGTTCGGTGACATCATCAGCACCGACCATTGCCTGACAATATTGATGACGGATTTCTTGTTCACGGCTATCGATCAGCAATTCAAGGGCGCTGTCACCCAATTGGCTGCGAATCAAACGCAATAGTTGTACCGTCAATTCACCGTGCGCATCAGGAAACTGCGCGTTACCGGCCTCGGTTAACTGCCATAATTGAATCGGACGACCCACTCCGCGCGTTTGCGCCTCAGACATCACCAACCCTGCTTTCGCCAGTTTGACAAATTGCTGTCGGGCCGCTTCGCCTGTGGTACCCAAAATATTGCCCGCGTCACTGGCTTGCAGCGGGCCGCGAGTTTTAAGCAACATCAGCAAGCGTTCAGCAACAGACTGTGGTTGACTGACCGTATGGTCGATATTCATATCTTCCCCGGTATTATTCATGCGTTTTTTATTTTTGATGAATCATTTCCAGCATAACATTTTCCAAGCAAATGGTTGACTTATTATCGATAACTGACCTAAGTTATTCCAAGAACTTACTTGTTTAACCTTATCGTAACAACAAAATCAACTCAACAACCAGAACTCTGGCAGGATGGAAAACGTGATAATAAATGATGCAAGCCGTTGGAGCGATTTGTTCTCCGGTAAGAATGCGGCTTTCGCCATAGCGCTGTCGGGAGGGGTGGTGTTACATGCCATCAATATTTATATTGCTACCACCATTTTACCGTCGGTGGTGTTGGATATTGGTGGCCTGAATCTATACGCCTGGAACACCACTTTATTTGTCACCGCCTCGATCCTCGGCTCGGCCCTTTCCGCCCGTTTACTCAGTGGTTACGGCCCACGCAGCGCCTATTTATTCGCTTCATTAACCTTTATGTTAGGCAGCGCCCTGTGTGCCATGGCACCGAATATGCCACTAATGCTGGTGGGTCGAACCGTGCAGGGCTTGGGGGGCGGCTTCCTGATTGCTCTCTCTTACGCCATGATTAATCTGGTATTTCCACAATCCTTGTGGCCACGAGCAATGGCGCTCATTTCAGGTATGTGGGGCGTGGCCACCCTGATTGGCCCGGCCATTGGCGGTATATTTGCTGAAATGAATGCCTGGCGTTTTGCTTTCTGGACTTTGCTACCGGTGACGCTGATTTATGCCATTTTTACCTGGCGTATCCTACCAGCAGGCCGCTCCAGCACCACTGCCGTCTCTACTCTGCCGGTGACACAATTGGTGTTATTGACGGCAATTGTGCTAACCATTTCCGCCAGCAGTATTGCCAGCAGCGGAATAATCAATATGGTGGGGATAGGAGTGGCAGCATTACTGTTAGTGCTGTTATTCCACATTGAATCCCGCGCCACCTCCCGTTTACTACCAAGGGATGCCCTGCGGCTTAGTTCCCCTCTGGCGGCACTTTACATCACCATTTCATTATTGATGATCGGTATGACCAGTGAGATTTTTGTCCCTTACTTCCTGCAAACCCTACACGGTCAGTCGCCTTTAGTTTCTGGTTATATCGCTGCGGCTATGGCTGCTGGTTGGACAATATCTGAAGTGATGAGCGCCGGTTGGAAAAAAGCAGGCATTCGCTGGGCAATTATTAGCGGCCCCATCATTGTATTAGTGGGATTAGTACTGCTGGCCATTTTAATGCCAACAGGCTCACTCGGCGGCTGGGCGCACATGGCTCCGATCGCTATCGCACTGACGTTAGTCGGTTTTGGTATCGGTTTTGGCTGGCCGCACTTGCTGACACGTATTCTGCAAGTTGCCGCTGAAGAAGATAAAGATATTGCCGGAGCTTCGATCACGACGGTACAGATGTTTGCCACCGCAGTAGGCGCGGCACTGGCAGGTATGGTTGCTAATTTGTCTGGCTTGAATGATCCCGGCGGTATCATTGGTGCAGAGAACACTGCCCATTGGCTGTTTACCCTATATGCCATCGCACCCGCACTGGCGATTATCACCGCGCTACGTTGCGCCGCCATCCGCTCGCATACCCTTACGGCTAAAGATATTGCCCGCAGCGAAGTGCCATAAATCGACATAACCAACCTGCCAACGCGGGTTGGTTTTCATGAGTCGTAACATTATGAGGCTGATTAGCACTTGATCCCACGGTAGTGTTCGCTGGTATGCTGGCGTTAAATCTTAATATTAATCTCGTTTACCCAAAGTTATTGAGGTTGCAGGTAGGCGGCAAGTGAGCAAATCTCGATGAGCTTACACAAGTAAGTAATTCGGGTTTGTGAACGTAGCCAACACCCCTGCGGCTTCAAGTACAAAGGGTAAATTGCTGGAGTTTGTGATGAAGCCTTCCATTGTATTGTACCAACGTATTCCCACCGATCTGCATCAGCGTTTGGAGCAACATTTTACCGTAAACAGTTTTGATGGTTTAGCGCCGGATAATCAACCTGAGCTATTGGCTGCGCTGCAACAGGCGGAGGGGCTTATCGGTTCCGGCGGTAAAATCGATCAAGACTTTTTACAGCTAGCTCCGCGTTTACGTGCCGCCTCAACCATTTCCGTCGGTTATGACAACTTTGATCTTGATGCCCTCAACCAGAGTGGCGTGATGCTGATGCATACTCCAACCGCCCTGACAGAAACCGTGGCCGATACCCTGATGGCATTGGTACTGTCCACCGCGCGTCGGGTAGTCGAATTGGCTGAACGAGTCAAAGCCGGTGAGTGGCAAGGGAGTATTAGCGATGATTGGTATGGTGTTGATGTGCATCATAAAACCATCGGGATCCTGGGTATGGGCCGCATTGGTATGGCGCTGGCCCAGCGGGCACATTTCGGTTTCAGTATGCCGGTGCTATACACCAGTCGCCGCCCGCACGAAGAAGCCGAAAAGCGTTTTGGCGCACGCCATTGTTCGCTGGATACTTTGCTGGAACAAGTTGATTTCCTTTGTATCACCCTGCCACTGACCGAGCAGACTTACCATATGATTGGCCGTGAGCAACTGGCTAAAATGAAATCCAGTGCAATTCTGATTAATGCGGGCCGAGGTCCGGTAGTTGATGAACCCGCGCTGATTGCTGCGCTGCAAGATGGCACTATCCATGCCGCCGGATTAGATGTATTTGCGCAAGAGCCGCTATCGGTAGATTCGCCATTACTTAAATTACGCAATGTGGTAGCCGTGCCACATATTGGCTCCGCCACCCATGAAACCCGCTACAACATGGCAGCCAGTGCCGTGGATAACCTGATTGCCGCATTGACCGGTACTGTAAAAGAAAACTGCGTCAATCCGCAGATATTGCAGAAATCATAAGCTCATCCGTTAAATCCGCTGGCCTGTAATTATTGCCGGCCAGTGTTAACTACCCTCTGACTTTTGGTGGTTCCCGATAGGTATGAAACACACGAAGTATTTGAATCTCACTGTTTTTGAGCCGCAATAGGGTTTCTCTCAAATAACCACTGATACTCGTGTTCTAAGTTTGCAGCGGTTTTCCTTAACCCTCTTACGTTCATTATTTATCCTTATCCTGAACGGCTACACCCATTCTTTTAAAAAGGGTATTCATTCCATTTTTGGAGACGAAATCTTGCTGTTCAGCCTCGATAATAGCTTGTTTTATTTCTGCAATTTGCCATGCCTCACGATCCAGAAAATCCTGGATTGCCTGCCCCGCCAGATAAGATTTAGTCCGCCCAGTCGCCTCGGCAAGTAACGACAACGGGCTAACAAGCTCATCAGGTATTCTTACTGATATAACACTCATTTTTTCTCTCCATACAGCGAAGTTACAATGTATATATTGTAACTTAGGCTAAAAAGCAGCCAATTCGAAGTATCAAAATAACGCCTCCTCCGCCCCGCTCCTCCCCACAAAGTCCGCTCAAGGAGGAGGTTATTTATTCATCAAGCGGCACACTGAAGCTGCCTCAATCCGAATAAAACTCTCGAACCCACAATAGGAAGATGTGCCATGAAACATCTCAAAATATCCCTGCTACTGCTGCTTTCACCCGCAGCAATGGCGAACTGGTCACTATCGCATTTCCCGGCATTTACTGAGCAGGACAGCGGTGTTTTCCTCAGCAATAGCGCACTGAGCAAAGGTGAATACCCGCTCAAGTTTTATCAGGATAAACAGTGTTGGCAGCCCAGCGGGCCGGTGAAATTGAATCAGACTTTTTCGCTGCAACCTTGCCAGGATCAGGCCGATATCCAGTGGCGGCTATTCCGTGATGGCCAATATCAAGCGCGCATTGATACCCGTAGCGGCACCCCGACACTCACCTTAAGCATCAAAGAACCCGCCGCCACCGCCGTCAGCGTAGTCATACACCGTTGTCAGCGCTGGGATGGCCAGCCGGTTACCGTTGATGTCAGCAAAACCTTTGCCGAAGGTGAAATGGTGCGGGATTTCTATTCAGGACAGACCGTAAAAGTCTCCCTCGGTAAAATCACCCTGCAACCCACCGCCGAAAGTGGCGGCTTACTGCTGCTGGAATCGGCGCAAACTCAGCAGGCCGCACCTTTCAGTTGGCAAAATGCCACCGTTTACTTCGCCCTGACTGACCGGTTCAAAAATGGCAATCCGGCCAATGATCATAGCTATGGCCGCCACGGCGATGGCATGCAGGAAATAGGCACGTTTCATGGTGGTGACCTAGCTGGGTTAACCGAAAAACTGGATTATCTGCAACAACTTGGCGTCAATGCTCTGTGGATCAGCTCGCCGCTTGAGCAAATTCACGGCTGGGTGGGCGGCGGTACCAAAGGTGATTTCCCCCATTATGCTTACCATGGCTATTACGGACTGGATTGGACCCGCCTGGATGCCAATATGGGTACCGAGCAGGAGCTGCATAAGCTGGTTGAACAGGCGCATAAACGCGGCATTCGTATTCTATTTGATGTGGTGATGAACCATGTGGGTTATGCCACGCTGGCAGATATGCAGAGCTATCAATTCGGGGCGCTCTACCTTCAAGGCGATCAATTAGAAAAAACACTGGGTAAAAACTGGGCCGACTGGACACCCGGCAAAGGCCAAACCTGGCATAGCTTTAATGATTACATCAACTTTGGTGATAAAGCTGCCTGGGATAACTGGTGGGGTAAAAAGTGGGTCCGTACTGATATTGGCGATTACGACTCCCCCGGCTTTGATGACCTCACCATGTCATTAGCTTTTCTACCGGACATCAAAACAGAATCCACCCAAGCCAGCGGCTTACCGGTGTTTTACCGTAATAAGCCTGATACCGCCGCGAGGGAAATTGCCGGTGCCACACCACGTGATTACCTCACTCATTGGTTGAGTCAATGGGTTCGTGATTATGGTATCGATGGTTTTCGGGTTGATACCGCCAAACATGTGGAAAAACCGGCCTGGCAACAACTTAAGCAGCAAACCACCGCCGCATTGGCCACCTGGAAAGCGGCGCACCCTGAGCAGGCGCTGGATGACTTACCGTTCTGGATGACCGGAGAGGCATGGGGCCACGGTGTCATGAAGAGTGATTACTATCAAAACGGCTTCGATGCCATGATTAACTTTGATTTTCAGGATCAGGCAAAACAAGCATTAGCGTGCTTCTCATCCATTGACGGCACTTACCAGAAAATGGCTGATAAACTGCAAAATTTCAATGTGTTGAGTTATATTTCCTCACACGATACCCGATTATTTTTTAAAGATGACGCGCAGCAATCATTGGTAAAACAGCAACGAGCGGGCGATCTGCTGTTACTGGCCCCAGGTGCAGTGCAAATCTTCTATGGCGATGAAAGCGGGCGAGAATTCGGCCCGACCGGTTCAGACCCGTTGCAGGGTACCCGTTCAGATATGAACTGGAGTGAATTATCAGGAGCTAAAGGCGCGCTATTGGCACACTGGCAGAAAGTCAGCCAGTTCCGCGCCCGTCATCCGGCGATTGGCGCAGGGGAACAACAATCGCAACAAACCACTGATTATTATGCCTTTAGCCGCCAGCATCAGGGCGACAAAGTGCTGGTCGTTTGGGTCGGAGACAAAAAGGAATAATCAGCGTATTATCCCGCAATAACACTTCCTGCCGACATTTTCACGCGGCGGGAAGAAATCTTTCCGCATTGCGTCCGCTTTTATCTGCGAGTATGGTACTTGTTCACTTACGGATAACAATAAATTTTCATTTATGAAGTTCTCACTTTTCGGCGACAAATTCACCCGCTACGCGGGTATTACCAGATTGATGGACGACCTCAACGACGGCCTTAGAACCCCAGGTTCTATCATGCTTGGCGGCGGCAATCCGGCGCATATTCCTGAGATGGATGCTTACTTTCAGCAACTTTGTCAGGACATGCTGGAACGCGGGCAATTGACCGAGGCATTGTGCAATTACGATGGGCCACAAGGCAAAGACTTGCTGTTAAAAGCGCTGGCGAAAATGCTACGCGACCAGCTGGGTTGGCAAATTGAGCCACAGAATATTGCACTGACAAATGGCAGTCAGAGTGCATTTTTCTACTTATTTAATTTATTCGCCGGGCGCTATGCGGATGGCAGCCGTCGTCGAGTCTTGTTCCCGCTGGCCCCAGAGTATCTCGGTTATGCCGATGCCGGCTTGGATGAAGACTTATTTGTCTCTACCAAACCGAATATTGAGCTGCTACCTGAAGGCCAATTCAAATATCACGTCGATTTTGATCACCTCAATATTACTGATGATATTGGTTTGATATGTGTATCACGGCCAACTAACCCTACCGGTAATGTGATTACTGACGAAGAGTTAATTCACCTTGATGCTATCGCTCAACAGCGCGATATTCCGCTATTGATTGATAATGCTTATGGCGTGCCATTCCCCGGTATTATTTTTACCGACGCCACCCCACTGTGGAACCCGAATATCATTCTGTGCATGAGTCTGTCGAAGTTGGGCCTACCAGGTTCACGCTGCGGCATTGTTATTGCCGATGAGAAAGTGATTTCGGCTATCACCAATATGAATGGCATTATCAGCTTGTCTCCCGGCAGCATGGGGCCAGCCATCGCCGCGGAAATGATTGCGCGTGGTGATTTACTGCGTTTATCCAATGAAGTGATTCGGCCATTTTATTTTGAGCGGGTACAGCAGACCATCGCTATCTTGCGCAAATACCTGCCACCTGAACGCTGCTTGATCCACAAACCCGAAGGGGCCATCTTCCTGTGGTTATGGTTTAAAGATTTGCCGATCAGCACCGAACGACTCTACCAGCGGCTGAAAAAACGGGGAGTATTGATGGTCCCAGGCCACTACTTCTTCCCCGGACTGGGCTATGACTGGCCACATACCCATCAATGCATGCGGATGAATTATGTGCCAGCACCGGAACAGATTGAAAAAGGTGTCGCCATTCTGGCTGAAGAGATTGAGCTGGCATTTCAGGAAGCGAAGTAAAACAGAGATCCTTGGCTTCAATAACAGAGTAAAAGCGGAGAGAACAGGCCGATCGTAAAGACGCCGTAAATCCGTACTTGGGGGCTCGTGCCGCGCCATCCCTGGCGCGG
>NZ_CQAZ01000012.1:56469-122414 GCF_001152565.1 Yersinia pekkanenii
GGACGCTTTACTCTTCGGCCTATCCTTCCCACTTAATCATTGTCGTAGCTGCGACCAAATCCCAGCTACAGCGTCCAGAACAGCACGGCAAGTATCTGCGGCGACATTATTCGCAAGAACATGGCCAGCGGATAAACCGTCGCATAAGACAGTGCTGCCGCACCGCTGGTTGGGTGTAAGCCGTTGGCAAATGCCAGCGCCGGAGGATCAGTCATTGAACCGGCTAACATGCCACACAGTGTCAGGTAGTTCATCTTAGCCAGCATGCGCGCCAGAATCCCCACTGTCAGCAACGGAATACCGGTAATCATCGCGCCATAACCAATCCACGCCAGCCCATCACCATTAACCAACGTATTGATAAAATCACCACCGGACTTCAGCCCGACCACTGATAAGAACAATACAATCCCCAACTCACGCAAGGCCAGGTTAGCGCTCGGCGGCATAAACCAATATAGCTTCCCGATACTACCGATGCGGCCAAGGATCAGCGCCACCACCAGCGGGCCACCCGCTAGCCCTAAACGTAACGCTGCTGGGAATCCCGGAATAAACACCGGAATAGATCCCAACAAAACGCCCAGCCCCACGCCGATAAATACCGGTAACATCTGCACTTGTTGCAATTTCTGCTGCGCGTTACCCACCACGGCGGACACAGCTTCGATAGCCTCTGGGCGGCCGACCAGATTAAGGATGTCACCAAATTGCAGGCTGGCGCTATTACTGGCGACCAGCTCAATACCGGCCCGGTTAAGGCGGGTAATAGCCACGTCATACTTCTGTTTCAGATTCAGATCGCGGATTTTTTTACCCAATACCGCTTCGTTAGTCACCACAACCCGAGCGGTTTGCAACGCCGTACCCGCAGTGGAGAGCGTGACATCCACCTCTTCCCCCACCACCAGCCGTACTTTCTCTAACGCTTCGCGCTGCCCGACCAAATGCAGATAATCGCCCAATTCAATCACCGTGGCAGGCAACGGGACCATCAGCAAATCACCCCGTTTCAACCGGGAACAGACCACATCATCGCTGTTTAGCAGCGGCACATCCTGTACTGATAAACCATTCAGATTGGGGTTACGTACCGCAACATTCATAGTTTGCAGTAACTCACGGTTCTGCCCATGGCTACTGTCAAAATCTTTAGCTTCGCGATCAACATTAATTTTAAAGAATAAACGAATCAGCCACATCACCAACAAAATGCCACAAATACCAAATGGATATGCCATGGCATAACCCATCCCCATTTGGCTGACTAATTGCGGTGGAGAACCTAAATCAGTGAGAATTTGCTGTGCGGCCCCAAGGGCAGGAGTGTTGGTCACCGCCCCCGAAAACACACCTAAAATGATCGGCAGTGGCACAGCGAACAACTTATGGATAATCGCCGTCACCAGCCCGCCGACAAGCACCATCAGAATGGCAAAGCAGTTAAGCCGCAGCCCCGATACCCGCAGTGAAGAGAAGAACCCCGGCCCGACTTGAATACCGATAGTATAAACAAACAGGATCAGACCAAATTCCTGAATGAAATGCAGCATATCTCCGTTCAGAATAACGTCGTAAGTTTGGGCAAAATGGCCAACAATAATCCCGCCAAATAACACCCCGCCAATACCTAACCCCACACCATAAATCTTCCAATTACCGATCCATAACCCCAATACGGCGACCAGCGCCAACATACTGACGGTAAGGGCGATAGCACTCATAAATCACTTCCTTGCCTAAGTTTAAAAATGGGTCGGCCACATCACATGAAGGGTTACGAAAATCATATCTGGCCTTAAATTCTTACAATTAGTAGGGATTCTGTCAGAAGAGGAGACGGTTAAATGTGGGATGTACCACAAAATGCACCGGAGAGCGGGGAATCTCTCCGGTGAAAAAACAAACATAAAAAAGCTTAACGCTAAAAAGACAAAACAAATGGAGAGGGTATTCGTTACCAGCACCTCAGGCAGAGGTACCGGTCATCATAATTACTGCTGTTCAGAAACTACGCTATTCTCTAAAACCTGCTGCTCCGCAGGTGCGGCACTGCCGATAGTAATACGCTGAGGTTGCAGCGCTTCCGGCACTTGACGCAGCAGATCAATATGCAGCAAGCCATTTTCAAACTGAGCATTATCCACATTCAGATGCTCAGCCAAAGTAAAGGTCAGTGAGAACTCTTTACGCACCAACCCTTGATGCAGGTATTCAACCTGTTTTTCAGCCGGCGCTGTCTTACCGCGAACGGTCAAGCGTGGGCCTTCTACTTCAATATCCAGTTCGCTCTGTTTAAAACCGGCCAATGCCAGTGAGATGCGATAGTGGTTATCGTCAGTTTTCTCAATGTTATATGGTGGGAACCCTTGGGGGTCCTGACTACCTTGCATTGAGCTGGCCAGTTTATCAAAACCAATCCACTGACGAAGTAAAGGTGACAAATCATAATTACGCATAAATATAACTCCTTCTAAGAAGCGAGATAATAGAAAGCCAGTCAGTCCCCGATTACGGCAGACTTGGCTCAGTTATTAATAATGTGACTTGATCACATTATTGAAAAAACTATTTATTAAACCGATTATTTAATTTCAATACGCCGTGGTTTCATGCTTTCAGGTACCAACCGTTCAAGATCGATATACAGCAAGCCATTCACTAAGTTGGCACCTTTAATTTTGATATGCTCAGCCAACTGGAATTTACGCTCAAAGTTACGTTCGGCGATACCTTGATATAAATAAGTCCGTTGTGCAGGCTCACCCGCCCGAGAACCACGAATAATCAACAGGTTATCCTGTGTAACAATCTCCAGTTCCTGTTCTGCGAAACCCGCCACCGCGATCGCAATGCGGTAGTTGTTTTCGTCAACCAACTCGACGTTATACGGAGGATAACCGCCATTACTTTGATTTTGACCGGATTCTAATAGATTGAACAACCGGTCGAAACCGATAGCTGAACGATACAATGGAGCAAGCTCGGAATTACGCATACAAACTGCCTCCTAAATAAATTAGCAAGGGTGTTATCACCATTTTAATTAAGCCTTCCACTATGGACAGACTAATGGTCTGAATACCCTGTCGGCGTATTCTCTCTGACCTGTTAATAAGATGGTATCGGTCTTTTTCTTTTCAAGAGCAAAAATAAAAAAATTTTCGATAAAAATTTCATTAGGATGATTATTGGTGAGAATGTTCGATGAATTGACAGTAATCACTTACACTTAAGTAAAGTCAGCTCACAAGATTGAATCTTTGGCCATAGGAAGTGTCTGTAAGCAGGTGTAACAATCATGTCAAAACCTGACACTGATAACGTGTTAATCAGTGTAATGTGCTGAACAATATAAAGTCGCCCGGTATAATGAGAGCTGAATACAACGATGAAAAATACAGTTATCCCTTTTGTTACCGGCTGTTCGCTGCTTTTATCCAGCGGATGTTCCAGTATCATGACGCACACCAGCAGCAGTCAGGGTTATTACTCCGGTACCGAAGCTAATGTAGCGATGCTGAAAGATGACAATACTGGTTGGGCGCTGCGCCCTTTGTTGGCGGTGGATCTGCCCTTCTCCGCAGTGATGGATACCCTACTCCTGCCTTACGATTATCTGCGTTCAGACAGTGAAGATAAAATAGCCAACTCGCCGCGTGAACGCATCCGCCAGTCAGAGGCTCAAAATCAGTCAATAGCCCATTCGGCTGACACTCCAGCGCCATAATCTAGCCCACATTGACGGTAAATATTTGCGCCCATCCGTCTATTTCCCGCATAAAGGCAACTTTATGGCCGTCTGGTGAAAATACCACTGCGTCGGCCAAGGGTGCTACGGCACTACGTGCCGTCAGCCGCCGGAGTTTGCCGCTCGAACTATCACACCACATCACACTATTATCACAAACAAACGCCAGGCTATGGCCCTGCGGGTGCCAGCTAAATGCGGATTGAACCCCCCACAGGCTGGACGTCAGTTGTTGTGGTTCGCCACCATTAGGGGAAACCAGCCACAACTGCACAATGCCGTTATCATCTTTCATCAGACAGGCAATAGCACTGCCATCGGGTGAGGCCCGCAGCCAATGGCGTGGAATAGTAGCCAGTCCGGGGAAACGTCGATCCATGGTATGGGTTATCCGCCGCTGACTGACACCTACAGGTGGTGCTGGCAATGTCGTTTGTGTCCCCTCTAGCGGCGCATCTCCAGCGCGGGCATAATCCCGGTCATGCTCAGGCAAATCGGCAATAAAAATCTCCGGGATTTTTTCGCCCTGCGCCGAAAGGGTGTCGCCAATAAATGCCAATGCCCAACGCTGGCGGGAGCCGTCCGCTTTCAGATAACCCTGTGAGCCAATCCAACCTTCTTCATAAGCGCGGTTTATTTGGTCACTGCCCGCCGGTGGCGTCGGTGTGGTGTGGCTGATCAATACGCAAAAGTGACTGCCATCGTATTCGCGAGGGTGCTGTTTGGGTGGATTTACGCCATGCAGGGGTAGCGCAATGCCGACATTGCGACAATCCAGCGCGGGGTTTAATTCATGCAACACATGGTCGTTATAGGTAAAACTGAGGCGGCTACCGTCAGGGCTGAAAACATGAACATGGCTGCCACCGCGCAATGCGCCGGGAGTATAAGGTAGGCTGATATCCATGGCATCCAGTGTGACCGCCAGCTCCCTGTCAGGCTCAGACACAATCACGCCACGCCGGTGATGAAAATCATAAAGCCAGTGACTATCGGGATGTTCTGGCCCGTGAATAAACACATAACGCGCAGGCATATCGGGGCTAACCGTCACCACCCCGACATGCGCACCATGCTGAGCGCGATAAATAACCTCAATATCCCGAGTGACACAATTCACCCGTTCAATCGTTAAGCCGCTAAAAGTACTGCCATTGGGCCGCACATCATAGACCAGCCACTGGCTATCCGGAGTCCAGACATTGATATTGGTGAGTTGATGACCTCTGGGATCAAAGGTGAGTTGCTGTTCCTGATCGCGCATACTAACTCCGGTAGCGATTTGACTAACAGTATGGACAGAATTATATCAGCGCCGAATGTTTTGCATGTCACCATCAGACTCAGGGCTTACCCTACCCGTTTCACATATTCGACGAGGAAGATATACAAAACTGCCAAACAGCTCCGTCCTGATGGTAACAAACAAGCTTAAATTAACTAATTCAGATTTCATGCAGAAATGGCAACTGCGGATAGCATGACCTCAGCTTAATATGTTATAGATACTACATCCTGTACTCATTGGCTGTAACTTACTAATTAGTCTTAAAAGACTCACTAAGGGGCATAGTTGTGTCTGCTTTCCATAACTGGTTATCTGAAAAATCATCTGGTGATTGGTACGTCTACATTAAGCGGCTTTCCGGTAATGATACGGGGGCAACAGGCGGACATCAGGCTGGGGTCTATATCCCGACTGAAGTGATTGAGAAACAGTTCTCCCCTATTCTCCGAACTGATGTGAGAAATCCTGACATTCTTTTGCCTGCCAGAATAAGTTCTCATGGAAATCTTGAGAGTGTAGTCCGGGCTATTTATTACAATAATCGTCATTTTGATGGTACACGTAATGAAAAGCGTATTACTCGTTGGGGTAAAGGTAGTCCGCTGTTAAATAAAGAAAATACCGGCGCACTAACTGTTTTCGCTTTCCATAGTCAGCCCGATAGCATCTGTGATTTTATTGATGTATGGCTATGCAATTCTCTGGTAGAGGAAGAATTGCTGGAATCGATGACAGGTGAGATCATTCCTGGCATCTCTATTTCAGGCCCATCTAATCAGGTTCTTGGCGGTTTTGCTGTAACAAACGATGGTTGGAAGTCTGGCAATTACCCTATTCCAGAAGAATGGTCTGTTTCATTTCCATCGGGTGTTGAGATTATTAGTTATCTTCCTAAAGTATTCCAGTTTAAAAGCCAGACTCCTGATGAACTATTGCTCGAAAAACGTGATGCAGAATATTCTCTATTTCGTCGCATAGAAGAATTACATGTTTTGGATCGGGTGAAGGCGGGGTTTTCGTCAGTAGATGATTTTATAAACTTAGCTAATTCAGTAAGTAATCGGCGTAAATCACGAGCAGGAAGATCTCTGGAATTACATCTGGAACATACGTTTGTCGAAAATAATCTTACTGATTTTGCTACTCAGTGTGTTACTGAAGGCAATAAAAAACCTGACTTTTTATTTCCCTCTCCTGAAGCTTATAATGATGCGCAATATCCTTCAGATAAATTGAGAATGCTTGCAGTAAAAACCACCTGTAAAGATCGTTGGCGCCAGGCTCTGAATGAAGCTAACCGGATTGACAAAATTCATCTTTTTACTCTTCAGGAGGGGGTATCTGTTAATCAGTTCCAGGAAATGAAAGATGCTGGCGTTCAATTAGTGGTTCCTAAGCCTCTTCACAAAAAATATCCGGAATCTATTCGTGATGAGTTAATTTCTCTTGATGATTTCATTCAAGAAATCAAGAAAATATATAATAATTAATTAAATAATATGGCCGAATTTGTGTTTTTTAGAACCTGAATTCGGTCAGCTAAATATCATTTGGCTAATTCCTTGGGTATCAATTTTAGCATTTACTTCACTGCTACAAATCCACTCTTCTACTCTCGTTGAAATATCGTTATCTGTTAGTTTATACTTACCCCGTAATGCACATTCCCAGACGACTAAAACTTTCCAGCCATCGGCTGAGAGACGTTTTATAACGTCATTATCTCTTTTTACATTACCTTGTATTTTTTGAAGCCAAAAGTCAGTGCGTGTAGCTGGAGTCTTAAATAAATGGCAGTTATGTTTATGCCAAAAACAACCATGGACAAAGATTATCGCCCGATAATCATCGATAACAAAATCGGGCTTACCTGGAAGTTCACTGATCTGAACTTTGTAAGAAAGCCCTAACAGGTCAAGTATTTTGGCTAATTTAACCTCTATGGCCGTGTCTTTTGTTCGGATAGCTCTCATGTTTTTACTGCGAGTTTCCGAAGAATGAACATCAGCCATAATGATTAAACTGCCTTATCTTTTCGTACTTTTACTGCTTCTGCTATAAATGGCGCGAGTAACTGAGCGACGGCTGCAAAAACAGGAACGACTACGGAGTTACCAAATTGCCGGTAAGCTTGTGTATCCGATACAGGAATACGGAACGATTCCTTACCCGGAGTTTCAAACCCCATCAGGCGAGCACACTCTTTTGGAGTAAGTCGACGAGGGCGATTTTCCTGATTATTTTTATCATCGAAATCCGTTTCTCCTAAAGCTTTATCCCAACCACGGTCAATTAAAATCTCAGAGCCATCTTTGTGATAACGGGCTGATAATGTTCTGGCCACGCTCTCACTGTTTGTTGGGTCAACTAATCCAAAGCCAAAGCCGTTACCTTTTGCCTGATGCTTTTTAGCGTAATTATATAAATATTTCCACAAGTGTGGAGTCAGTATGTATTTATCATCAACCACAGGTTCAAGTAATTCGCCAAATGTCAGACGTTTTTCAGGGAAATACTTATGGATATCTTTTAATGTAAAGCCTTTATCGATATTAAGGTCTTTACGAAAACCAACTAAAACAATCCTTTCTCTATGTTGGGGCAGGAAACTCTTTCCATCTACAATTTTAGGATCTTGTGATCCGACTGCATTTGCATCAGCGATGGAATAACCTAGTTCATCAAGCGTATTCATAATAACGCGAAAGGTTTTGCCTTTATCGTGGCTTTTTAGATTCTTAACATTTTCAAGCAAGAAAATAGCCGGTTTCTTTGAGGCAATAATTCGGGCGACATCAAAAAATAATGTCCCTTGGGCTTCACACTCAAAACCATGAGCGCGACCTAAAGAATTTTTCTTTGAAACTCCCGCTAATGAAAATGGCTGGCAAGGAAAACCAGCAAGCAAAACATCATGATCAGGAATCTGCTTGTCTATATTCTTATAAGCTTCTTCATCTGATATTTCCGTATTTTCACTTAATGTGATTTCACGTATATCTGAGTTAAATTGGTGCTGTGTTGGGTCGCAATACCAATTAGCTTTATATGTGCGTACTGCATAAGGGTTCCATTCGCTGGTAAAAACACATTGCCCACCAATAGCCTCAAAACCTTTTCGAATGCCACCAATGCCCGCAAAGAGATCGATAAAACGAAATTGATAATTAGGGTGGTTTTTCGGCGGAGAAGGCAACATTTGCTGTAGCATGTTAATTTCGGCCTCAGTTAGAGGCTTCTGTATGGATTTCCCGTTATACCAGCGATTAAGGGCTTCACGAGTCCATTCACATTTACTGACTTTTCTCAGAACTTCAGCAACAGCTTTTTGATCGTAGATTTCCAGAACACGTCGAACAAGCTCTTTATCTTGTTGTAATCGTTGATTTTCTTTATTTTTTGCTTGTTCAGCAATCTGATTTGCGATTAAATTCAACTCTTCCATCTTAGGATTCCTCACTCTGGGAATTTTCAATGTAAGAGTATCACTCATTTTACCCAGAAGAAAGGATGGCTGTATAAAAAAACAGTATTTATACTATGAATATATCTTACTAACTCCTCCCAAAAAGCTATCATTTTAGAATTAAAAGTCTACTCTAGACTTTTAATTCTAACTAAAAGTCCCCCATGCTTAGCCGATACCAGCCCATTGCCGATGCGATAGCCACGCTTTTTTCTCCTCATGCGGAAGTCGCCATCCACGACTTAGCCAGCCAGACACTGGTTTACATCGCTAATAACTATTCACAGCGGGAATTAGGGGAAAACGCCAATCTCAGTGATCTGCAATTCGATCAGCACTCACAGGTGATCGGCCCGTACCAGAAGCGTAACTGGGATGGCCGCCAACTACGCTCTATCAGTAGCGTACTGCGGGATGACGGCGGGCAACCTATCGGGTTGCTGTGTATAAATCTGGATATTACGGTTTTTGAAAGCGCCAAGGCGGCGCTGGATATGTTTCTGTCAGGTCAGCAATTACAACCACAGCCTGATGTGCTGTTTCAAGATGATTGGCAGGAACGCATTAATACCTATATCCATCACTGGTTGCAACAGCAGCAACTAACGCTGACAAGTCTAAACAATGTCAGTCGCCGAATACTCATTGAGGCACTTTATCAGCAGGGGGCATTTAACGGTAAGAATGCGGCTGGCTATGTCGCAAAAATCCTTAGCATTGGCCGAGCCACCGTCTACAACCATCTGAAAAATATAAAAACCCGCTAAAAAATTTTAAGGAACCAATATGAATACATTATTTGATGCTATCGAAGAAGCCCACCGGGTATTACGGCCGCAAGTGAGAGTAACACCGCTGGGATATAGCCCGTTGCTGTCCCAACATAGCGGCTGCGAAATCTATCTCAAATGTGAGCATCTGCAACACACCGGTTCTTTTAAATTTCGCGGAGCCAGTAACAAGTTGCGTTTATTAACTGATGATCAGCGCCAGCAGGGGGTTATCACGGCCTCCACCGGTAACCACGGGCAGGCGATGGCACTGGCCGGGAAGCTGGCTGGGGTAACATCCACTATTTATGCACCGAAACAGGCGGCAGCTATCAAGCTGGAATCTATTCGTGCGCTGGGCGGCCATATTGAACTGGTCGCGGGTGATGCTCTAAATGCCGAACTGGCTGCCGGGATCGCCGCGCAACAGCAGGGGAAAGTCTATGTTTCCCCTTATAACGACCGACAGGTTATTGCCGGGCAAGGTACCTGTGGTATGGAGATAATGGAACAACAACCAGACCTCGATGCGGTGTTTGTCGCCGTTGGCGGCGGTGGCCTGATTTCAGGTATTGCGACGGTATTGAAGAAATTATCCAATAAAACACAGGTTATTGGTTGTTGGCCAGCCAATGCCACCAGTATGTATACCTGCCTGCAAAACGGACAAATCCAGGAAGTGGCAGAACAGGAAACGCTGTCTGACGGCACCGCCGGCGGTGTAGAGCCAGGAGCGATAACCTTCGCCCTTTGCCAGCAGTTAATCGATCACAAAGTGCTGGTGAGCGAGCAGGAAATCAAAGATGCCATGCGACTGATTGCGCGTACTGACCGCTGGATGATAGAAGGCGCTGCCGGTGTAGCACTCGCGGCCGCACTGAAACTGGCACCGCTTTGGCAAGGCAAGAAAGTCGCGGTGGTATTGTGCGGGAAGAATATTGTGCGGGAAAAATATCTGGGAGCCGTCAGCGAATGATCATTCTGAATAAACAGCAAATTCTCGATAAGTTCGATGCTGATACCATCACATTATTGCTCAAAGAGGGCTTTATTGCCTTTAGTCAGCAACAGGTACAAATGCCGCCGGTACAACACTTGCTGTTTGAGCAAGCCAATGGCGATTGCTGTATTAAAAGTGGTTATTTGCAGGGTGACAGCCAATTCGTCGTGAAGGTTTCGGGAGGGTTTTATGATAATCCAGCCCAAGGATTAGCCAGCAATCAAGGGCTGATGATGGCGTTTTCTGCCCAAACCGGCGAGCCGCAAGCCCTATTACTGGATGAGGGCTGGTTGACCGCACTGCGCACAGCATTAGCCGGGCGAATTGCTGCCGAACTATGCGCACCAAAACATATCAGTGCTATGGGTATCATCGGTACCGGCATGCAGGCGCGATTGCATCTGATATATCTAAAAAGTGTGATTTCATGCCGCCAGTTATGGGTTTGGGGTCGCAGCGAAACAGCATTGGAAGAATATCGCCAATATGCTGAGGATGAAGGTTTTGAGGTTAATACCACGCAAAATGCCACAGAGTTAGCCCGCCACTGCCAGTTAATTGTCACCACCACCCCGAGCAGAGAGCCTATTTTGCACGCAGCGGATATTCAACCGGGCACTCATATTACGGCAGTCGGTGCTGATGGCGCGGGTAAACATGAGCTATCCCCCGAATTAGTCACTAAAGCTGATAAAATCCTGGTGGATTCATGGGCGCAATGTACTGAATTTGGTGAGATTTCGCAGGCATCTCAGCAAGGGTTATTAGCGGCTCACACCTTAACGGAAATGGGTTCAGTTTTAGCGCAAGGTATCTCTTTTAGAGATAATGATCAACAAATTACCCTGGCAGATTTAACCGGGTTGGGGATTCAGGATGTACAGATCGTAAAAGGTATCCTGGCATAATCATATAATCATTATTATTGTACCTGGAGCTTCACTGATCTTCTGAGTTGGTTAAACGGTTATCAAAAACGCTATGGATTTATTTATATTGATCGTGATGAACAAAATTAAAAATCACTGACGCGTCATAAGAAGAAAAGTTTTTATTGCTATAAAGATGTTATTGCTCAAAACCTTAACTCGTTAAATCATTTAATCGCTGCTTCTCAGAACATTATTATTTTAGAGAATAATTATGAAAAAAAATATTACGGGTGTGCGTTGCTGGAATGTCAACCAGTATGCTCGTTAAAAGAATGCCAGATCATGCCATATAAATTGGTTTAGAAGTTGATATTGAAGCACTATCAATTTCAGATGCTAAAGATAAAGTTGATAGTATTGATATCGTTATGCTCGGGCCACAGGTACGTTATCAGAAGGCAGAGGTTGAAGATGTTGTTAATGGCAGAATTCCTGTCTTAGTTATCGATATGAAAGACTATGGTTCAATGAATGGTAAAGCTGTATTAGAAACAGCATTGGCTGCCATTCAGTAATCAATGGATTAAAAAATATATTAAATAACGGGTGAATTTGGCTATATGTTCAGTTCACAGCCTGAAAGAGAAACATTCATAGATGAACTGAATGCTCAGCTTAATTGGTTTGATATCAAAGATACCGTTATTGATATCACCACCCACAAGAATAGCTCAGGATTATTAGGCGCAGTGTATCATTTTAATCAAACTCACCAAGCCACATAATATTTATTAACACTAAAAACCAGGGGAGCTTATCTATTGCCGAACGTGATCATGGCAAATACCGTAGTTTATAGTCAAGACCATAATTTATATCACTACAATACCTTGTCAGGCACTGATTTCCACAGTATTCGCGCAGTCGTACGTCCTATATTTGGAGCGAATATAATCAGACCGGTGTTGAATTAGCTTATTTTTAGCAAGTCAATAAAGCACAAAATAACAGCCATCATGAATCAGGTTATAAGGTAACGCTGTTCCATACCTTTAAAGTAGGCACCAGCTTGCTGAAATCCTGCCCAGAAATGCGTTTCTACAGCACTTACTTAAAAGTGCTGGATAACGAAATTGAAAAATACCCATTAACTGTATTCGAACACCTAACAAAGGTGCCCATATTGGGGGTGCTCTGACGGGTGACAAGCTTGGTAAGCGAGGAATGTACCGAGTGGTTCGTAACGGCAGAAGCTGTCGGAACGACCATCAGTGCAGCCGCCCCCCGCCCACATCCCGGCTAGAAAATAATTGCAGCGATAGAGAAAATCAAAACACATATTTTTCAATTGCTTGCGCTACACCATCTTCACTATTGGTGCCGGTAATATACTGTGCGATCTCTTTCAGCTCGGGGATCGCATTTCCCATCGCAACACCCACGCCCGCGTAATTAACCATCGCAATATCATTACCCTGATCACCCAGAGCCATCACATTTCCCTGCGCAATACCTAAATGATCAGCCAGCATTTTTACACCCGTTCCCTTATCGACCCGTTTACTCAAGATCTCCAGATAAAACGGCGCACTCTTCATAATAGTGAAACGCTCAAAGGCTTCAGCCGGCATCATTGCCAATGCGTGATCCAGCTTTTCAGGTTCGTCAATCATCATCACTTTCGGGAAACGTAATGTTGAGTCCATTTCTTCTACCGCTCGGTATTTCAATGGAATACCGGTTGTTGACACTTCATGCAGGGTATATTTGCTGATGTCTTTATTGGCGGTATATAAGGTATCAAAATCAAAAGCCTGGAAACTGACCCCCATTTCACGCGCCAAAGCTTCAAAATAGAGATAATCCTCAAAACTGAGGGTTTCCTGCAAAATACACTCGCCCGTGGCCGCTTTTTGTACTAACGCACCATTATTACTGATGCAATAATCGCCGCTGTTTTCCATATTCAACTCACGTAAATAACGTTGGATCCCGATGTAGGGCCGCCCCGTGGCTAATACCACACAGACACCTTTGGCTCTGGCAGCATCAATGGCCTGCTTTACCCGTGGAGTGATTTCATGCTGCGGGTTCAACAAGGTACCGTCCATATCAATAGCGATCAGTTCAATAGCCATAAGGCCCTCACATTTATTTAGCCAATGCCTCATGCTAACTCGATTCAGCGCTCAAATGCTAGTGAGTCTTATCTGGATAAAAATCCTGACCAGAGCTGTAATCAGGCAAAAAAAAAGTCCAGAAGCCGTTTCCCGCCCTGGACTTTTCTATCTGATCAATACGTTATCTGACCATTAGATATCGATATTAGCTGCGCGCAGCGCATTCTCTTCGATAAAGGCACGACGAGGTTCAACCGCATCACCCATCAGGGTGGTGAACAGTTGATCAGCAGCAACGGCATCTTTCACCATAACACGCAGCATACGACGGCTGGCTGGGTCCATAGTGGTTTCCCATAGCTGCTCTGGGTTCATTTCACCCAAACCTTTATAGCGCTGGATAGCCAAACCACGACGAGACTCTTTGACCAACCAGTCCAGTGCATCTTCAAAGCTGGAAACCGGCACACGACGCTCACCACGTTCAACAAAAGCGTCCTCTTCGATTAAACCACGCAGCTTATCACCCAACAGACAGATTTTGCGATATTCACCACCGTGGATGAAATCAAAGTCCAGCTCATAATCAGTATCGACCCCATGGGTACGAATACGTAATATTGGCTCGAAAAGTTGACGCTCACGGTTCTCACGCACCACTGAACTGTAGCTGCTGCCATGCTGTTCTTTCTCGTTCAGCAACACTACCAGCGAATCAATCCACTGCGTCACTACCTCTTTATCGCTCAAATTTTCTTCTTGCAGAGTTGGCTGATAAATCAGGTTATTCAGTAAAGCACGCGGATAGCGGCGTTCCATGCGGGCAATGGTTTTCTGAACGCTGTAGTGCTCAGCAACCAATTTTTCAAGCTGCTCACCCGTCAGTGGTGGGGCCTCAGCATTGATATGTAATGCTGCGCCATCCAGTGCCAGCGTCATCTGGAACTGTTCCATCGCATCATCATCTTTGATGTATTGCTCTTGCTTGCCTTTCTTCACTTTATACAGTGGCGGCTGAGCGATAAACACATGACCACGCTCAATAATTTCCGGCATCTGACGGTAGAAGAAGGTCAACAACAACGTACGGATGTGCGAACCATCTACGTCGGCATCGGTCATGATAATGATATTGTGATAACGTAATTTGTCCGGGTTATATTCATCCCGGCCAATACCACAACCCAGCGCGGTAATCAGTGTTGCCACTTCCTGTGAAGAGAGCATTTTGTCAAAGCGGGCTTTCTCGACGTTAAGGATTTTACCTTTCAGCGGCAAAATGGCCTGATTTTTACGGTTACGGCCCTGTTTCGCTGAGCCGCCCGCGGAGTCCCCTTCCACTAAGTAGAGTTCGGACAACGCAGGGTCACGTTCCTGGCAGTCAGCCAGTTTGCCTGGCAAACCAGCCAAGTCCAACGCGCCTTTACGACGGGTCATTTCACGCGCTTTACGTGCTGCTTCACGCGCACGAGCGGCATCAATTATCTTGCCAACCACGATTTTGGCGTCGGTTGGGTTTTCCAGCAAATACTCAACCAGCTTCTCGTTCATTAGTGTTTCGACCGCCGTTTTCACCTCAGAGGAAACCAGTTTATCTTTGGTCTGTGAGGAGAATTTAGGATCTGGCACTTTCACAGAAACCACAGCAATCAAGCCTTCACGAGCATCATCACCGGTGGCGCTGATTTTCGCTTTTTTGCTGTAGCCTTCTTTATCCATATAGCTGTTCAGGGTACGGGTCATCGCCGTCCGGAAACCGACTAAATGGGTACCACCATCACGCTGTGGAATGTTGTTGGTGAAGCAGTAAATATTTTCCTGGAAACCATCGTTCCACTGTAATGCCACTTCCACACCGATATCGTCTTTCATGGTGGAGAAATAGAACACTTTCGGGTGGATCGGGTTTTTATTTTTGCTCAGGTACTCAACAAACGCCCTAATACCGCCTTCATAATGGAAGTGGTCTTCTCTATCGTTACGTTTGTCTTTCAGTTTGATCGAAACACCAGAGTTCAGGAACGACAGCTCACGCAGACGTTTAGCCAGAATTTCATACTGAAATTCGGTGTTATTGGTGAAGGTCTGGAAACTCGGCCAGAAACGCACAGTAGTCCCGGTCTGATCGGTTTCACCCACCACTTTCAGTGGTGCCTGCGGCACACCCATCTTGTAAGTCTGTTCGTGAACTTTACCTTCACGGCGAATCATCAGTTCCAGTTTTTCAGACAAGGCGTTAACAACTGACACACCCACGCCATGCAAACCGCCGGAAACTTTGTAAGAGTTATCGTCAAATTTACCGCCAGCATGCAGTACGGTCATGATGACCTCTGCTGCTGATACCCCTTCCTCTTCGTGCAGACCGGTTGGGATACCACGACCGTCATCTTGTACGGAAACGGAGTTATCCGAATGGATGGTGACTATAATCTCTTTACAGTGGCCAGCGAGGGCTTCGTCGATAGCGTTGTCCACAACCTCGAATACCATGTGGTGCAGACCGGTACCGTCATCAGTATCACCGATATACATGCCCGGACGCTTACGAACCGCATCCAGCCCTTTTAATACCTTGATACTTGAGGAGTCATAAGTATTCGACATCAACGTTTCTCGCTCATTTTTAATCCTGTGGTTGAACCGCTATTTTGCCATGTTCCACGCGGAACATCTTGCCCTTTTCACCTACCATGTCGGCCACTTGCTCAGCACTCACTGCGCTGACAAAAACCTGTGCCTGGGTAGCTTTCAAACGCTCGGCCAATAATCGACGACGGCCGGTGTCTAGTTCGGAAGCAAAATCGTCAAGCAGATACAGGCAACGCCGCCCGCTCTGTCGGGTAAGAAACTCACCCTGCGCTAACCGCAGTGCACACATCAGCAACTTCAACTGACCACGCGATAGCAAATCTTCTACCGGCGTACCCTCGGCCCGAATGCGAAAATCCGCTTTATGTGGCCCAACGGCGGTATAGGTTAGCGCTCTGTCACGCTCAAACTGGCGTTCCAGCAACTCACCATAGTCACTCTCTTTATCCCAGCCACGCTGGAAAGAGAAACTCAGGGCGAACTCTGGCAGGAACAGCGCACAGGTGGCCGAAATATCTGCCGCAATAGCGTCACTGTATGCCGCCCGCCATTCGCTAATACGCTCCGCCAGCGGGATGATTTCTTGATCCCAGGCCCGGATTTGCGCATAACGACTCACCTGACGCAGCGCGGCGTTGCGCTGCTTAAGTAACCTCTTCAGATTGCTCCAGGCGGTAAAAAAACCAGGTTCATTATGGAAGCAACCCCAGTCTACAAAAGCGCGCCGGAATTTTGGCCCGCCATTCAATAAGGTAAAGCCTTCGGGGGTAATCAGTTGCATTGGCAACATTTGTGCCAACTCAGCCACTTTGTGGCCGTCCGTACCATCGATACGTACCTTGCTATCACCCTGACGGCTTTTGCTCAAGCCAACTGATGATTCACGTTCATTAACAGCAACCCGGCCATGCAGTATAAATTCAGCACATTCATGACGGATCACCCGGCCAGCCTGCAAACTCCGAAAAGCCCGACCATGACCAAGGGTATAAATTGCCTCCAACACACTGGTTTTGCCACTGCCGTTGGGGCCAACTAAAAAATTAAAACCCGACGCCAGCGCCAAGTCTGCCGATTCAATATTACGAAAATCTTTAATTAACAACCGTGTCAGAGCCATGCTGCAAATGTCTTCATTATCGAACATCAAACCATCAGGGGCGTTATCGGCGCAGACCATTTGCGTGCGGCCAGCGCACAGTACCCGGAGCGTACACTTGGCTTTATAAAACCGAGTACGTGAGGAGTACGAGCACTGCCCAAGCGAAAAGGGGCAAGTAAGATAGCCCGATAAATATTACAAACGCATTGGCATGACAACGTAGGCCGCGGCCTGGCTGGCACCATCTTCAATCTGCACGCTGGAAACTGAATCGGTCAGTAGCAAACGCACATCTTCACACTTCAGTGCATTAAGCACATCAAGTACATAGCTGACGTTGAAGCCAATTTCCATTTCCGTCCCATCGTAGCTGACGTCAAGGATCTCTTCTGCTTCTTCCTGTTCAGGGTTGTTCGCGGTGATTTTTAGTTGATTTTGGCTGACATAGAGCCGAACACCACGAAACTTCTCGTTAGACAAAATCGCGGCCCGGGCAAAGGCCTGTTTCAGCAAGTCACAACTTGCTTCCAGCGTTTTATCCGGATTTTTCGGCAATACACGACGATAATCAGGGAAACGCCCATCAACCAGCTTGGAGGTGAAAATAAAATCACCGACATGTGCGCGGATATTGTTACTGCCAATTTGCAGGCGCAGTGGTGTATCACCACCATCCAGTAACCTAACCAGTTCCATCACACCTTTACGCGGCACGATCACCGAATGTGAAGGTAACACCTGACCAATTGGCATTGAACATACCGCCAGGCGGTGGCCGTCAGTTGCGACGGTACGCAGTTCTTCACCTTCGGTTTCAAACAGCATACCGTTCAAGTAATAGCGCACATCCTGATGGGCCATCGAGAACTGAGTGGACTCAATCAGACGCTTCAAGGTTGCCTGCGGTAAAGTGAATTCAACTTCACTCTGCCAATCATCCAGATTAGGGAAGTCGACCGCCGGCAATGTGGAGAGTGAGAAGCGACTACGGCCAGAACGCACCAGTAGGCGATCACCATCCAATACGACGCTAATTTCAGCACCTTCCGGCAAACCCCGCCAGATATCAAAAAACTTCCGTGCGGGCACTGTCGTTGCACCCGGTTCATGAGACTGAGACAGCGTGACACACGCCACCATCTCCATTTCCAGATCGGTACCGGTCAGCCGCAAAGAGCCTTCCGTGACTTGCAGCAACAAGTTACCCAAGATTGGCAACGTAGGACGTCCACCCAGCGGGCTACTGACCTGTTGCAGCGGTTTTAGCAGATGCTCACGTTCAATGATAAATTTCATAGCGCTAGGAGGATAATGTTCTGATTAAGTTAGAGAAATCTTCTTTGATGTCGTGACTTTCTTCACGCAATTGCTCAATTTTGCGGCAAGCATGCAACACCGTAGTATGGTCGCGACCACCAAACGCATCGCCGATTTCAGGCAGGCTGTGGTTGGTTAACTCTTTTGCCAGCGCCATCGCCATTTGACGTGGGCGGGCCACCGAACGGGAACGCCGTTTGGAAAGCAGGTCAGCGACCTTAATTTTATAATATTCTGCAACCGTCTTCTGAATATTATCGATAGTAACCAGCTTTTCCTGCAATGCCAGTAAGTCACGCAAAGCTTCACGAACAAAATCAATGGTGATTGCCCGGCCAGTAAAATTGGCATTAGCGATCACACGATTCAATGCCCCTTCTAGCTCACGCACGTTGGAACGCAGACGCTTGGCAATAAAAAACGCGACCTCACCCGGCAAGCGAATATTATTTTCATCCGCCTTTTTCATCAGGATCGCGACACGGGTTTCCAGTTCCGGCGGCTCAATCGCCACCGTCAGGCCCCAGCCAAAACGCGATTTTAAACGATCTTCTACCCCATTGATCTCTTTTGGATAGCGATCTGAGGTCAGAATGATCTGCTGATTGCCTTCCAACAAGGCATTAAAGGTGTGGAAAAACTCTTCCTGGGAACGCTCTTTATTGGCAAAAAACTGGATATCATCGATCAATAAAGCATCAACCGAACGATAATAGCGTTTAAACTCTTCTATCGCATTGTTCTGCAAGGCTTTCACCATATCTTGCACAAAACGCTCGGAATGCATGTAAACCACTTTAGCATTAGCTTTACGGGCGATAATGCCATTTCCTACAGCATGTAGCAGGTGAGTTTTACCCAAACCTGTGCCGCCATAGAGGAATAACGGGTTATACGCACCACCCGGATTATCAGCAACCTGGCGCGCAGCAGCGCGAGCCAGTTGGTTGGACTTACCTTCAACAAAGTTATCAAATGTGTGCTTCGGGTTCACATTCGAACGGTAAGAATGTTCAGGCTGAGCGGGCGAACTGTCCCAACTTGGGCGCACGGGTGCGCTGCGGGTGACCGGAGCAACAGGCGCGCTAACGTTGGCTGTAACTGGATGACTGTGTGCTCTTACTGCCGGTTTACTCCCTACTTCAAAACGCAGTAAAGGAACTTCAGCACCACAAAAGTCATTGAGTAAGCCATTGATGTTGTTTAAGTACTTATCACGGACCCAGTCCAGTACAAAACGATTAGGTGCGTAAAGCGCCAGAGTATTGTCACTCAGTTCCGCCTGTAGGGGGCGTATCCACATACTAAATTCTGTGGCAGGTAACTCATCCTGCAATCGGGCAAGACACTGCTGCCAAAGCGAAAGTGACACGGCGGACTCCACTCGAACAAGATCAATAAAAGAAAGAAATCAGGATTTTTGCAACTCATCGTTTTTGACACACGCCAGTTTGGCCTGTAGCAAGCCAAGGTGACATGCGAACCGTTTTTCGGTTGTTTTACGACTAACATCCCCCAAGATCCCGGAGTAGTGATCCCAGAGTAGTGGATGTGATCGGAATGGCGGATCATAGCGCAAAAGGAGCAATAGATCCTCCCCTTCCTCACAGATTAGATCCTTTTTATCCACAGGCCATTACTTCTGTCGGCAGTGTAACCCAGTGCACCACTTTTCGTGTCCCTCATCGTCAACGATCACGAAACATTTCAGAATATACTCGTATTAGCCCCTTGTTCTGGCGACTGATCCCATTAATCCACCAAGGATCATGCGGCGATCCTTGCGCTTTATCCGGGAGTCCGTATAATCCTCAGCCCTACGTGTGATGACTGTTTTCTTGATGGCTTTGACCAAAAAGAAACCAGCGGTGAACACGGACAGGCTCTTGGTAAACTCCCGATACAGAAAACTTCTGCGCGGGCGTGCGCAATGTCAATTGACTCAGGACTGTACAATTATTACAATCCCGCTTCTTTATATGTTGCGATTGAGGCGTCGGTATCTTCACTCCGAGCAGCCAAACGCGTTTACTGAATCAGTAATTATTTTAAGTTTAGGTAGAAATCGCTATGAAACGCACTTTCCAACCGTCCGTATTGAAGCGCAACCGTAGCCACGGTTTCCGTGCTCGTATGGCCACCAAAAATGGTCGTCTAGTTCTGGCTCGCCGTCGTGCGAAAAGCCGTACTCGTCTGACTGTTTCTAAGTAATAAAAGCTAACCATCTCAGTGGTTAAGCTAGCATTTCCTAGGGAGTTACGTTTGTTAACTCCCAGTCATTTCACTTTCGTCTTCCAGCAGCCACTACGGGCTGGCACGCCGCAAATCACTATTCTCGGCCGCCTGAACGAGCTGGGGCATCCCCGCATCGGTCTCACCATCGCCAAAAAACATGTCAAACGTGCTCATGAACGCAATCGGATAAAGCGCCTAACCCGCGAAAGCTTCCGTTTACATCAGCACACGTTACCGTCTATGGATTTTGTCGTTTTGGTGAAAAAGGGTGTGGCTGACCTCGATAACCGTGCGTTGACAGAAGCTTTGGAAAAATTATGGCGTCGCCACTGTCGCCAGGCTCCCGCATCCTGATCGGGCTAATCAGGGGCTATCAGCTTGTGATTAGTCCGCTGCTGGGGCCGCGTTGTCGTTTCCATCCGACGTGTTCTCATTACGGAATTGAGGCATTGCGCAGGTTTGGTATGATAAAAGGCAGTTGGTTAACACTGAAACGCGTATTAAAATGCCACCCCTTGAACCCAGGTGGCGATGATCCCGTGCCGCCGAAACCCGACGATAACAGAGAACACTAACGATGGATTCGCAACGCAATCTTCTACTCATCGCTCTGCTGTTCGTGTCTTTCATGATCTGGCAAGCCTGGCAAGTGGACAACAGTCCACAACCAGCCGCTCAGACCACGCAACAGACTGCGAATACTGCTACCGGTGATAAAGCAAGCCAGGCTGTGCCCGGCAGTGGTCAAGGTCAACTGATTACTGTAAAAACTGATGTGCTGTCTCTGACCATTAATACCCGTGGCGGTGACATCGAGCAGGCTAACCTGCTGGCTTACCCGGATGCTCTGGGTTCAGATAAAACTTTCGAATTACTGGAAACCACACCCGCTTTCGTTTATCAGGCACAAAGTGGCCTGACAGGCAAAAACGGCCCGGATAATCCAGCTAACGGTGAGCGCCCGCTGTTTGAAGCGCCTCAAACCAACTTTGTCTTAGCTGACGGTCAGGATGAGCTACGCATTCCATTGACCTTCACTGGCAAAGACGGCTCCGTTTTCACCAAGACTTTTGTGCTGAAACGTAATGATTACGCCATTGGTGTGGATTATCACGTTAAAAACGCCTCGGCAGCCCCGTTGGAACTGACGCTGTTTGGCCAATTAAAGCAAAGCATTAACTTACCTAAACACCGTGATACCGGCAGCAATAACTTTGCGCTGCACACTTATCGTGGTGCGGCTTACTCTTCTGATGACACTAAATATAAAAAATATAGCTTTAGTGATATTGAAGATAAAAGTCTGGACATCACCACCAAAGGTGGCTGGGTAGCAATGTTGCAGCAGTATTTTGCCACAGCGTGGATCCCGGCGGCGAACGAAACCAACACCTTCTACTCTGCTGATTTGGGTAACGGGCTGGCTGCTATCGGTTTCAAAAGCGCACCTGTTGTTATTCAACCGGGTGAGCAGAAACAACTGAGTGCAACCTTATGGGTTGGCCCGGAAATTCAGGACAAAATGGCAGCCATTGCGCCACATCTGGACCTGACGGTTGATTATGGTTGGTTATGGTTTATTTCTCAGCCACTGTTCAAACTGCTGAAATTCATTCACAGCTTTGTCGGTAACTGGGGCTTCTCCATCATTGTTATTACCTTTATCGTGCGCGGTATCATGTACCCGCTGACTAAAGCGCAATACACCTCGATGGCGAAAATGCGTTTGCTACAGCCTAAACTGGCTGCCATGCGTGAGCGTATCGGCGACGATAAGCAGCGTATGAGTCAGGAAATGATGGCGCTGTACAAAGCTGAGAAGGTTAACCCACTGGGTGGCTGCTTACCGCTGGTTATTCAGATGCCTATCTTCCTGGCGTTATACTATATGTTGATGAGTTCCGTTGAGTTGCGCCATGCGCCATTCATTCTGTGGATCCACGACCTGTCAGCACAAGACCCGTACTACATTCTGCCAATTCTGATGGGTATCACCATGTACTTCATTCAGAAGATGTCACCGACTACCGTGACTGACCCGATGCAGCAGAAGATAATGACCTTCATGCCGGTTATCTTCACTGTATTCTTCCTGTGGTTCCCTGCGGGTCTGGTACTGTACTATATCGTCAGTAACCTGGTGACCATCCTGCAACAGCAGTTGATTTATCGTGGTCTGGAAAAACGTGGCTTACACAGCCGCGATAAGAAAAAACAGTCTTAATAGAATAGAGACCCAAAGTAGTTGGAGTGACAGCCAAATAGCCTCGCAGAGGCGAAGCCCAGCAATGGGCCGAGTAGAAAGAGCAGCTAACAACGCTGTCACTTCAAATACAAAGGGTATGAGGCGGTCATAGCTATATGACCGCCTTATTCTTTTTAAAGAGAGAAATAACCATGAACACCACTGATACTATCGTGGCACAAGCAACGCCCCCAGGCCGTGGCGGTGTTGGTATTTTGCGTGTTTCAGGTCGTGCTGCCACCGCGGTCGCACAGGCGGTTCTCGGTAAATTACCCAAGCCTCGTTATGCCGATTATCTGCCGTTTAAAGATACAGATGGCAGTACCTTGGACCAAGGTATCGCACTCTACTTCCCTGGCCCGAACTCCTTTACAGGTGAGGACGTGCTGGAATTGCAAGGTCATGGTGGCCCTGTGATACTGGATTTGCTGTTAAAACGCATTCTGACCCTACCAGGGCTGCGCATTGCCCGTCCGGGTGAATTTTCTGAGCGGGCGTTCCTGAACGATAAACTGGATTTAGCCCAAGCAGAAGCCATTGCCGACCTGATTGACGCCAGTTCAGAGCAAGCCGCACGTTCGGCAGTAAACTCATTGCAGGGTGCATTTTCAGTACGGATCCATCAATTGGTGGAAGCACTTACTCACTTGCGAATCTACGTCGAGGCTGCGATAGACTTTCCGGATGAGGAAATTGACTTCCTTTCTGATGGCAAAATTGAAGGCCAACTGAACGGGGTGATGGCAGATCTGGAGCAGGTGCGCACCGAGGCCCGCCAAGGCAGCTTGTTACGCGAAGGAATGAAAGTGGTGATTGCTGGCCGCCCGAACGCCGGAAAATCAAGTTTACTCAATGCGTTAGCAGGCCGTGAAGCGGCGATTGTGACCGATATCGCCGGTACAACCCGTGATGTATTGCGGGAACATATTCATATCGATGGAATGCCACTGCATATCATCGATACTGCTGGTTTACGTGAAGCCAGTGACGAAGTTGAGCGCATTGGTATCGAACGGGCGTGGAATGAGATAGAACAGGCCGACCGAGTGCTGTTTATGGTTGATGGCACCACCACCGACGCGACCGAGCCAGCCGCTATCTGGCCAGAATTTATGGCGCGTTTGCCGTCGACACTGCCGATCACCGTGGTGCGCAATAAAGCCGATATTACCGGTGAAACCTTGGGTCTAACCGAAGTGAATGGTCACTCACTTATTCGTTTATCAGCACGTACTGGTGACGGCATTGACCTACTGCGTAACCATCTAAAACAAAGTATGGGCTTTACCAGCAACACCGAAGGTGGCTTCCTGGCACGCCGCCGTCACTTACAAGCGCTGGAAACTGCCGCACAGCACCTGGTGCAAGGTCATGAACAGTTAGTAAGCGCTTACGCTGGTGAGCTACTGGCGGAAGAACTGCGTTTAGCACAACAGTCATTGAGTGAAATTACCGGTGAATTTAGCTCAGATGACTTACTGGGGCGAATTTTCTCCAGTTTTTGTATCGGAAAATGAGTGTGATGCTATAGAGCTGGAGCAGATTATCGCTAATTTTGATAATCTAGCTCTATGAGTCCGAACGGTTAGAGTCTGAATCAACGGTAGCTCGAGCACTTAACTTTATTCATAAACTGAGGTATCCATGATTATAAAACCACGTGTACGCGGCTTTATCTGTGTGACTGCACATCCGGCGGGCTGTGAAGCCAACGTCAAAAAACAAATCGATTATGTCACAGCAGAAGGCCCAATCGCTAACGGCCCAAAACGAGTATTAGTGATTGGCGCGTCAACTGGATACGGGCTGGCAGCTCGCATCACAGCAGCATTTGGTTGTGGTGCCGATACGCTGGGTGTGTTTTTTGAGCGCCCAGGTGAAGAAGGTAAACCCGGTACCTCCGGTTGGTACAACAGTGCCGCGTTCCATAAATTCGCTGAGCAAAAAGGCGTGTATGCGAAGAGCATCAATGGCGATGCTTTCTCCGATAAGATTAAGCAACTGACCATTGAAGCTATCAAACAAGACTTAGGTCAGGTTGATCAAGTTATCTACAGCCTGGCTTCACCGCGTCGTACTCATCCAAAAACCGGTGAAGTGTTTAACTCCACACTGAAACCAATCGGTCATGAGGTTACCGTCCGTAGCCTTGATACCGACAAGGAAGTAATCAAAGAAATCGTGCTGCAACCGGCGACGCAAACCGAGATCGACAACACGGTGGCGGTGATGGGAGGTGAAGACTGGCAGATGTGGATTGATGCACTGCTGGAAGCGGGTGTGCTGGCTGACGGTGCGCAAACCACCGCCTTTACCTATCTGGGCGAGAAAATCACTCATGATATCTATTGGAATGGTTCCATTGGCGCGGCCAAAAAGGATCTGGACCAAAAAGTTCTGACTATCCGCAATAGCTTATCTGCCCACGGCGGCGGCGATGCCCGTGTTTCGGTATTGAAAGCCGTTGTCACTCAGGCAAGCTCTGCTATTCCAATGATGCCACTGTATTTATCACTGTTATTCAAAGTGATGAAAGAAAAAGGCACTCATGAGGGTTGTATCGAGCAAGTTTATGCACTGTATAAAGATAGTCTGTGTGGCAGCGCGCCACATATGGACCAAGAAGGCCGCCTGCGTGCTGACTACAAAGAACTGGATCCTGAAATTCAAAACCACGTACAGCAATTGTGGGATCAAGTCACCAACGACAATATTGACCAACTGACTGATTTTATCGGTTATAAGACCGAGTTCTTAAATCTGTTTGGTTTCGCCATCGACGGTGTGGACTACGACGCTGACGTTAACCCTGATGTGAAAATCCCTAATCTGATTCAGGGCTAAACTCAGGTTTATATTTGTAGAGCCTGCTGCGCGGCTACCGTGCAGCAGGTTGATAATTCACTCATCATGTCTCTCTCGTTATACTCCCCTGATATACCCACATTCTTATCCTATATATCTATAGTGGATAAGCTAAGGCTATTTTATTCGTTTACGGATAACACCATAGCCTGCAACCTGATAAATAAAACTGCCTTTAGAAATTTTATTTATATTTATTTACAGGGAAATTATGATGAGAATACGTTCACTGGCGATAGCATTATTTAGTTTGATTATTTTAACCTCACTGAATGCTCATAGTGATGAGAAGAAAGTGATTAAACTAGGGTTTAACCCCGGTCCGTATAAGGAACAATTTGAAAAGGGTGTGGCACCGTATCTGATAAAGAAAGGTTACCGTATTGAATATAAAGACTTCAATGATGGGATCCAGGTAAACAATGCTGTCAGCACCGGTGAAATTGATGGCAATATTATGCAGCACCCTGTTTATCTGCAAGCAATAAATGACCGATTACGCATTGAAAATACAGGTATTATTCAGGTCCCAACCCCACCGATGGGGCTTTATTCTGATAAACATCAAAAAGAAGATAAGCCCAAAGCAGGTGCTTTGATTTCAGTGCCCAACCAGCCCTCAAATGAATACCGCGCAGCACTCTTGCTGCAATCTATTGGCTGGATAAAATTGCAGGAAAAAATTGACCCCGCAACCTTCTCACAAAAAGATATTGCAGAAAATCCTTATCATTTGGTCATCAAAGAGATGGATAATGCGCAGCAAGTCAGAGCCTTACCCGATGTAGACTTCGGTGCTATCCAGGGTAACTTTGCCGTATCCAATGGCATAAAACTCACCTCAGCCCTGCAACTTGAAAAGCCCACCACACAGTTCGTTAATGTGGTAACCGTTGCCGGTAAAAATAAAGACGCTGAGTTTGCCAAGGATATTATTGCAGGATATCACTCACCTGAATTCAAAAAATACATTCTGGAAAACGATAAGTACACGGGTTATATGCTGCCTGATTATCTGAAATAATGGAATAACCTGATGATTGAGCTTAAGCATATTTCTAAAGACTTTGAGCGTAAAGGTATCAAACTACAGGCCCTTAATGATGTTAGTTTAACCGTCGAAGATGGCGATATATTTGGCATTATCGGTTATAGCGGCGCAGGGAAAAGCACCTTATTACGGATGGTAAATTCGCTGGAAAGCCCGACGTCAGGCAATGTGATTATCGATGGTAAGAATCTGCATGATTTTAGCCATGATCAGCTCCGATTGTTGAAAAAAAATATCGGCATGATATTCCAGAACTTCAATTTACTGGAATCAAAGACTGTTTTTAAAAATGTCGCTATGCCGCTTATTTTATTAGGAAAAAATAAAAAATTCATACAGGAAAGGGTGGCTGAACTATTGAATTTTGTTGGGCTGGGGGATAAGAGCCACAGCTTCCCTAATGAGTTATCGGGTGGTCAGAAGCAACGAGTCGGTATTGCACGCGCTCTGGCAACCAATCCATCCATTCTGTTATGTGATGAGGCAACGTCATCACTGGATCCGCAAACCACTGCCCAAATTTTGCTATTACTGAAGAAAATTAATCAGCAATACAACATTACGATCTTGCTGATTACCCATGAAATGTCTGTTATTCAAAAAATCTGTAATAAAGTGGCTGTAATGGAAAACGGCCAAATTATTGAACAGGGTACGGTATTAAGCGTTTTTGGTCACCCCACCCATCCCACCTCGATTAATTTCGTCCGTACCGTGATAAAAGACAGTTTACCCGACAGTGTGAAAAAACTGTTGGATAACAGCCATACGGGTCGCCAATTCCGCTTAGCATTTATGGGGGCTATCGCCACACAACCGGTAATCAATCAGCTAATCAGACGATATGATATTGGCGTCAATATTCTGTTCGCCAACATGTCAGAGATACAGGACACCACGCTCGGCCATATGGTGCTGTTATTAACCGGCGAGAACCACATCATTGATAGCGCTGTGGCTTATCTGGCAGGAACCGGAATTGATATACAGGAAATAAATTGATGATCGAAACCGCAATTACATTGGACCAATTTGTCCAGGCACTGCACGACACACTGGTTATGGTCAGTATTTCATTGGTGATCGGTTCTCTTATTGGCATTCCTTTGGGGATTTTACTGGTAGTGACCCGGCCGGGTGGGTTAATTAACAACCGTGTTTTTTATAATATCCTCAATCCAGTGATCAATATTATCCGATCGCTGCCGTTTATTATTTTGATGGTGGCGATTATTCCGCTTACCCGGCTGATTGTGAATACCACCATCGGAACACCAGGGGCGATTGTGCCATTGATTATTTTTATCGCTCCTTATATTGCCCGGTTGGTAGAGAACTCATTACTGGATGTTAACCCCGGTATTCTGGAAGCGGCAAAATCGATGGGCGCGACCCCATTGCAAGCGATTTGGTATTTTTTACTTCCCGAAGCACTGTCGTCATTAATATTGGCGCTAACCACCGCCACCATTGGTCTGATTGGCGCCACCGCCATGGCGGGTACGGTAGGAGGGGGCGGGATTGGTGATTTAGCCATTACCTATGGTTATCAGCGCTTTGATACTTTTGTCACTGTCACTACCGCGATTGTATTGATTATCACCGTACAACTAATCCAATCGCTGGGTAATTTATTTGCCAGTAAGATCCGCAGATAATTATTGTTTTATCGCGCAAGTTTGGCCTACTCTGGTGAAGATATACCCAATAGAGTTCAAGATGCAGGGAAGCCCTGCAACGAGAAATATGGCGGGTATACAGCATCATTTATTCATTGAGCGGGAGTATGTCATGTCACAGCAAGCCCTTAAAATTGTTACTCTGTTAGGCAGTCTGCGTAGCGGTTCATACAATGCCATGGTGGCTCGTGCGCTGCCGAAATTAGCACCCGCAGGTGTCACCATTGAAGCACTGCCTTCTATTGGTGATATTCCGCTTTATGATGCTGACGTACAGCAGGAAGATGGCTTCCCGACCACGGTTCAGGCCATTGCGGATCAGATTCGCCAGGCTGATGGCGTCATTATCGTGACACCGGAATATAACTATTCGGTACCCGGTGGGTTAAAGAATGCGATTGACTGGTTATCCCGTTTGCCTAACCAACCGCTAGCGAATAAACCGGTGGCAATTCAAACCAGCTCAATGGGGCCGATCGGTGGGGCACGCTGCCAATATCATCTGCGCCAGATTTTGGTCTTCCTTGAAGCAATGGTGATGAATAAGCCTGAGTTTATGGGAGGGGTTATCCAAAGCAAAGTGGATGAACAAGCCAAGAAACTGATTGATAAAGGAACGCTGGATTTCCTCACCGGTCAGCTTTCAGCCTTTGCTACCTATATTGATCGTGTCCGCGTGAAATAAGCCATTATTGAAACCCCCTCATCGGCTAATACCCATTGGGGGTTTCCTCGGTCAACCCACACATGCTATCAATAGCCACCTTCTCTTTTGCGGATACTGCTGACCAATGGCCGTTAAAATCACTGTCTGGCTTATCCTGACCCTGATATCCACTGTGGGGCTGGGTTGGTACGGGCTGAATACACAACAAGCCGAGCGTGAAGCTGATTTTCGCATTACCCATCGCGAGTTGAGTCAACAACTGGCCCAACAGCAGGCTATTATGTTTCTGGCTCTGGAACCTGGCCAACTGACACAATTACAGCGCCATTTCCCCCAGTTGGTGGCAATAAACCCAATACCGGTAGACAGATCAACAGCGGGCCAACTAACCCTGCAAATTCAGGGGGGAGATTACCGCTTATCTAACTCATACAGCGGCAGCAGTTTGCAGATTAACGGCCAACAATTGTTACAAGTAGTAGGCTTACCTCCCAGTTTTGACAGCATAGTATTGCGCCATCAGCAGCATCAACTCGCTGTTTTGGGCCATTCAGCCCCCGAAAGTTTCTGGCAGTGGCAAAAACCGTTGGGTGAAGGGGCGCAGTCTTTTACCTTAATCGGTCATGCAACCCCGGTTTGGCGTGATTTACCGTGGTTAACCGCGCTACTTTTTTCACTGATAATCGCCGCCACTTTGTATGGCTGGCACCGCTGGCAGCAATTGGCGCAAGACCGTTTACATGCTGAACAACGCGCTAAATTTGCAGATCAAGCCAGGCTCAATGCTATGGGTGAGATTGCCACCGGTATTGCCCATGAGTTGAACCAACCCCTTACCGCCACACTGACTTATAACCAGACCGCCCTGCGGTTATTACCGATGCAGCACGAAAAAGTCGCCCCGTTGCTGGTGGCCTCTGTAGAGCAAATCAAACGGATTGCTGCTTTGCTGGAACGCCTAAGAACGTTACTCAGCCGTGGGCAGATAAACTTACAACCGGTTAGCGTGGCAGACCTCTGGAATCGGGTTAACGTGCTGTTAAATCAAGAAATAATGGCCAGTAATGTCACTATCCGCAGCGACATTCCCGCAGATTTACCCCCACTTCAGAGTGACCCATTATGGCTGGAGCAGGTTTTTCATAATTTGCTCAGTAATGCTATTCACGCTATACAACAGACCCCAACACCGATGATCATCTTCACGGTTAGCCAACAACCGAAACTATGGGTTATCCAGATTGAAGACAACGGGCCAGGACTCAGTAATCAGCAGTTAGATAACCTGTTTACCCCCTTTTATACCACCCGTGAGAGTGGCTTAGGATTGGGACTAACGCTGTGCGAAACATTGGTACAACGAATGGGTGGTGACATAAAAGCGGGAAACAGTGAATATGGTGGCGCTTGCTTTACCCTAACTTTTCCCCTGATTGCCGAGAGTGCATATGATAAAACACATTTATCTGATTGATGACGATGACGGCGTGCGTGCCGCGCTGGCAGCATTACTCGCCACCATGGGTTGGGAAGTAAAAACCTTCAGTAACGGTCAGTTGTTCCTCGATACACTGGCAGTCACTCAGCCAAGTTGTGTACTGCTGGATATCAGAATGCCAGGTAAAAGTGGAATAGCGGTATTAGAGGCTATTCAATATCGTGATAGCACTCTACCGGTCATCATAATGACCGGACACGGTAATATTGAATTGTGCCGTCGGGCCTTTAAAGGCGGCGCACTGGAATTTTTGACCAAACCAATTGATGCCGATGTGCTGATCGAAACCGTCAGCATGGCGTTAGAGCAGCATGAACAGGCGCTGGCGGCCAATCAGCAGCAAGCAGGCTATCAACAGTTACTCAGCCAACTGTCTGCCCGCGAACGCGAGGTTGCCGCCCTGATCATCCGTGGGGAAACCAGCAAACAAATTGCTCATATTTTGTCGATTTCGCCACGAACCGTAGAGGCCCACCGCGCGAATATCTTCACCAAGCTGGAGGTCAACTCGCTGGCATCACTTATCCATAGCTACTCATTTATAATTACACGTCATTTACCTTCCCAATAATCTACCCAAAGTCATTGGCATTGCAGCCAGGCAGCCAACGCACATGCAGCTTGAAGTATGATGAGTATAGGTAGAACTACGGAGCAAAACGGGTAGTTAGCCGACTATTTTTTCACCACTTATCGCCGTAGCATAGCGGTACTGTGATGAAATCACTTCGCTAACAATAAGGATTTTATATGATCAAGCCTATTGCCCTGACCTCCGCCTTATTCATCGGCCTGATAACTCAAGCCTCTGCTGCGGGTCTAAACACTGAACGCAATATCTCCCAAGCACTGGCCACCGATTTGGCAAGCCGCACCCTCGCCATTTGTCAGGCTGATGGCTATAACGTCGCCGTCACTGTGGTAGACCGCGCAGGTATCATCAAAACTGTGCTGCGCGCTGATAATGCCGGGCCACATACCGTAAAAGCCAGTGAGCAAAAAGCCTTTACTGCTCTGTCGACCAAAACCCCGAGCGGGCAAGTGATGGAAAACAGCCAAAAGACGCCAGCGGCAAATAACCTGAAAGATATTCCCGGCTTCTTGCTGTTAGGTGGCGGAGTGCCAGTGAAAGCAGGAGATGAAGTGGTGGGTGCGGTAGGGGTTGCCGGTGCGCCAGGAGGCCATTTGGATGTACAGTGTGCCACCCAGGCATTAGAGCAAATTAAAGCTCAATTAAAATAAGATGATAAAAACAACGCCCCAACCCTCAGTGTCTAAATCGGGGGCGTTTTCAAGATCAATTACCAATCATTCGCTATCAGTGATCAACAAACGCAATTTTCAGCATAAACAACAGCGCCACCACCACCACACATGGGCTGATTTCACGCCAGCGACCGGTACCCAACTTCATCAGACAATAAGAGATAAAGCCCAGCGCGATCCCTTCAGTGATAGAGAAGCTGAACGGCATCATCACTGCGGTAACAAACGCGGGAACCGCTTCAGTCAGATCATCCCATTTCACTCGCGACAAGCTGGATGTCATCAGTACGCCAACATAAATCAACGCACCCGCAGCAGCATAAGCAGGCACCATACCGGCCAGCGGCGAAATAAACATCACCAGCAAAAAGAGGATCCCGACAACCACTGCGGTTAAACCGGTCCGGCCACCCACAGCAACCCCAGAAGAGCTTTCAATATAGGCCGTCACTGACGAGGTACCGATTAAAGCACCGGCAACAGAACTGATGCTGTCCACGTACAGCGCTTGTTTCATGCGCGGGAACTTGCCTTTATTATCGGTTAAACCGGCTTTATCCGTCACACCAATCAATGTGCCAGATGAATCGAACAAGTTAACCAGCATAAAGGAGAAAATAACCCCCGCCATACCAATATTCAGCGCACCGGCTATATCAACCTGCCCGACCACAGATGTCACACTTGGCGGCATAGAGAAAATACCAGAGTAATGCACATCACCCAGCGCCCAGCCGATGAGGGTCGTCACGACAATCGACACCAGCACCGCAGCATGGATATTCCGTGATGCCAAAACCGCAATGATAAAGAAGCCCAGCGCCCCCAGCAGCACACTGTGAGAGGTCAAATTACCGACTGCCACCAAGGTATCTGGATTTGCTACCACAATACCGGCATTTTTCAGCCCCATCATGGCGATAAACAGACCAATACCGCTGGTGATCCCCACCCGCAGACTCAGCGGAATGTTCGCTATCATCCAATAACGGATACGGAAAATAGTCAGTAGAAGGAAACCGATTGCGCCCCAGAAAATAGCCCCCATGCCCACTTGCCATGAGATACCCATCGCGCCAACCACCACAAAAGCGAAGAAAGCGTTAAGCCCCATCGCCGGTGCCAGTGCTACCGGTAAGTTAGCCAATAACCCCATAAAAATGCTGCCAAAAGCGGCGATCAGGCAGGTTGTGACGAATACCGCCTGCACATCCATACCCGCAACCCCTAAAATCTGCGGGTTAACGAATACGATATAGACCATAGTCAAAAAGGTGGTGATACCGGCAATCAGCTCAGTACGGGCGGTTGTACCATGCTGTTTCAGTTTAAATACACGTTCGAGCAGCCCCTGCTCAGTATCAAGGTTTGGTTTACTCATTCGAAGAGTTCCACAAAAGGGAGTGATAGTCGGGGAGTATCCTATAACAAAAAACACGAGGTTAGAGCGAGATCACACTATTTTTGACTATTTTTTATCTACCGAGTTGCGCAACAGATGGCTTGATGTTAACCACCACCAATATAACCCATTGAAATTTATTAAATTAATATAAATTTAATTGATAGCAGGGTAATTATATATCGCATTCTCGGGCAGGATGGTTAAAGTGGGATAAAGAGGGTTGGTATGATTAAAGGGAGAAATAAGTGAGTAACATTGAATGCGTCATGTTCGATTGCGACGGTACCTTAGTGGACAGTGAAGTCTTGTGTTGTCAGGCATATGTCGTAATGTTTGCCCATTATGATATTCACCTGTCGCTGGAAGAGGTGATTAAACGCTTTAAGGGCGTAAAACTCAATGAGATTGTCGCACTGGTGAGCCAGGAAAATGGCCTGGACCAACCAATAGAAACGCTGGAGAAACTCTATCGCGATGAAGTTGCTCGCTTGTTTGATACTCAGTTGCAGCCTATCGCTGGGGCAAAGACCCTACTAGAGCAAATCACCCTGCCGGTTTGCGTGGTATCCAATGGGCCGGTCAGTAAAATGCAGCACTCCCTTGGCCTGACTGGATTACTGCCTTTCTTTGATAACCGGCTGTACAGCGGCTACGACATTCAACGCTGGAAACCAGATCCAGCGTTGATTTATCATGCAGCCAGAGAGATGAAGGTCGCCGCTGAGCACTGTATTTTGGTGGAAGACTCTGCCGCGGGTACTCACGCCGGGATTGCCGCGGGTATACCGGTATTTTACTACTGCGCCGATCCACACAACCAGCCGATACACCATCCGCTGGTTACCCTATTTGATGATATGCAGCAATTGCCTGATCTATGGCACGCAAGAGGCTGGCATATCACCGGCCATTAACTGACTGACAATGCGGGTCTATTTCGCCACCAGCGCCATGAACGTTTAATGGCGCTTTGCTTCTTAATCGCATGTTGCGGGCTGAAGCGGCGGTTAAGGCCATTCGCCAGCAGATCCAATGACAGACATAAAACAAAGTAGACCAACGCGACAAACAGGAACACTTCCATCGGGTACACCATGCTGCGATTATTGACCTGAGTCGCCAGAAACGTCAGTTCATTCACTCCGACGATATAAGCCAGTGACGTATCCTTAATCAATGAAATCCATTGATTAATAAATGACGGCACCATGATGCGCAATGCTTGCGGTAATACCACAAACCATAATACCTGCCAGCGATTAAAACCTAACGACAACCCTGCCTGCCACTGCCCGGCACCGATAGCTACAATCCCTGCTTTTACCGCGTGAGCCAGATATGCGGCAGCAATTAGCGCCAGCGCGCATACTACCGTGGTGATTTCGGGTATATCCACACCAAATACAATTGGCAGTAGGAAATAGGTCCAGAAAATCAGCATAATCACCGGAATAGCACGGAAAAACCCCAAAAAAGCGGCTAATATACCTGCCCAGACACCACGAGACATGGCCAGCAATACGCCCAAAATGATGCCTAAAATAGCAGAAGCAACTCCGGCGATAATGCTGATCAACAAGGTTAATGCCGCGCCGCCCAACGGACCATCCGGGAAAGTGCCCCACAGGAGATAAGTCCAGTTATCGGCAATTATGGTAAAATCCATCTCAATGCCCCTTGACCGCGGTTCGTTGTTGACGCCACATGCCCCAGGCTTCAATCAACGCGATAATGGCGATATACAATACCGTTGCCACACCGAATGCCTGAAATGTCCTTAACGTCTCGGTTTCAACTTGACGGGAAGCATAAGAAAGTTCAGCGACTCCAATCGCCATCGCTAATGACGAATTTTTAATAATATTCATATATTGGCCAAGTAACGGCGGCATAGCGATTTTCAACGCCTGCGGTAATATCACATGGCGCATGGATTGCCAGCCAGTTAGCCCCAGAGCATGAGCGGCATATTTTTGCCCCTTCGCTACCCCACTGATCCCTGCACGTAACTCTTCAGCAATAAATGCGGTGGAATAGAGAGTCAACCCGATAAAACCGGCTAAAAATTCAAAAGAAGGCCAGCTCAGCGTTAGCCCGAAAGCGGTTAGTTCATGGGGAGTATTGAGCCAAGGGATCCAAGATGCAGGTAGGAATTGGCTGGCGGCAAAATACCAAAAGAACAGTTGGATCAGCAGCGGCGTATTACGAAATAGCGTGCTGTAACCCACAGCAGACCATTGCAAGGCTTTAAGTTCGCTATCTCTGGCTGCGGCTAGCAAAAAACCTAAGAGCGTGGAGGCCACTACTGTACAGGCGGAAATCCACAGCGTAAGCAGAAAACCGCTCCACAGCCAGCCAAGGTATTGCGGGGCCAGCAGCCAATCAGTGAGATGATGTAGATTCATAGGATTTTAGGCCTATATCCGTCTGATATCCGAATAGCACGGGTATTTACATACACAATAAAATCCATCTTATTTTTACGACAGCGCTATAGCCAAAACCCTTAACGTTGCAGGTAGGGTATGCAGCTAACCCCCTGCAACTTCAAGGACGAAGGATATATTAGGCTTTAGGCTGTTGATCCAGGGGCGCAAATTTAAACTCACCGCGCGGCTGGGATGCATTGGTTTCCGGCCCGAACCAACGGTCATAAATTTCCACCGCCTGGCCGTCTTTTTCCAGTTTAACCAGTGTTTCGTTAACACTCGCCGTTAAACGATCTTCACCTTTAGGAATACCCACGCCCTGATATTCTTTGGTAATACTGAAAGGCGATATCTCAAAGTCAGCTTTTTGTGCCGCTGGCAGATTACCCAGCAGACCAACAAGTTTTGCATCATCCTGAGTGATAGCTTGAACATTACCATTACGCAGAGCAGTGAATGCCAACGGGGTATCATCGTAAGAAATTACTTTCGCAGTGGGATAATGCTCACGCAGGGTAATTTCCTGAACCGTCCCTTTATCGGCACCAATTCGTAATTTACGGATATCTTCAGGTGTTTTTAACACACCTTTATGAGCAATAAATTTCTGACCGGTGGCGAAATACGGCAAACTGAAGTTCACTTCTTTCGCGCGCTCATCAGTAATAGTGAAGTTGGCGGCAATCAAATCCACTTTTTTGGACGTCAGCAACGGAATGCGGTTAGCTGGATTGGTTGCGCGCAATTCCACTTTCACCCCTAAGTCCTTAGCGATAGCATTTGCGATATCCACATCATATCCCACCAGTTTTTTAGTCTGTGGGTCGATATAACCAAACGGCGGGTTACTATCAAAAACAGCAATTCGCACCACGCCAGCTTGCTTGATATCGTCCAGTTTATCTGCATGAGCCGCGCCAGAAAGCGTAGCCAGGCCAGCTAATAGCGTTAATGCGATTGCGCTTTTTTTAGTGGAAAGAGATTGCTTCATGGAAAGCTCCTAAGGTAATTGAAATCTTGTGATGTTCATAAGCTATCAATTTGCCGTTAGGTCAGGAAATAATATAAAACGATATCTTTATAACCAATTAATCTCAGTGAATGAATCTCATTATATTGATAAAAAATCATGGGTTACTGGTAGATTTATTCGTAGATGTTTCATCAATTACCTGAATACTTTCTTGCCTCGCAACCACCACTGGCTTTATTTTGCTCTTGTTCTGGCTAGAGGACTCTTCTGTAATCTCTGATTGACCAATAAAGATACCCCCTTTCTTGATTGAGAAATTACTGCCTTTTACGATGCCATTTAAACGGCCATTTTCCAGAATTTCCAGATGTTCAGAAACACAAACCCCCTCCACCCGCCCATCAACGGTAATATGCGGAGCGGTTAAGTTCCCTTCAATCTGGCCGCTGCGCATCAACCTTATGGTGCCCTCATTAACCGTAATATCGCCAATCACGACACCGTAAACTTGAATATCGCCATCGAGATTAACATCACCTTTTAATTGCGTTCCTGCGGCAATAACAGTATTGATTTTAGTGGTATCCGGTGCCATATCAGGTAAAGCTGAATTGACTTTTTTAGCGAAATCAATCACTGATGACACCTCGCTATTAGTGTTATTTTTCTTTTTAAACATAATTTTTACCAAAATAAACATTAGGAATAAGGTAGGAGCAAGTAGTAGGTAAAAAAATAAGTTGTAAACGATATAACTGACTAAACATGCAATCCACAGCAGCCAAAAGAGGCTAAGCGTGATATTTTTGTGCATATACAGACTCATGTTCACTTATCCCGCCCCCGCGTAAAATATATAAAAATAATTATGTTAAGCTGAAAAATTACATACTCCCGAAAAAAAATGATATGGGAAACAGACCTTCCACCAAAAGGAAAATACATTTCCTATCAATAATTAAATCATCAGGAAAATATAAAAACAGAGAAACAAACTTCCATTTAATTATGTCAATCAATTAGGGTTTAGAATATAAACAAACATGAAACAATGTAGAGTTAATTTATATTGTTCAAAGAAAGGAAGGTAAAAACGGGTGGAGTCAAAGACAAAAACCGATCCCCAACCCACCTAATTCGCCAGGATGATTGGGGATATTGTTATTTTTCAGTCTTACTGGAAAGTAGTTTCTCTAAGTCATCCCCACCAAGGTGGCGGAAGTCCTGCCCTTTGACGAAGTAGAAAATAAATTCACAAATATTCTGGCAGCGGTCACCAATACGTTCAATGGAGCGGGCGCAAAACAGCGCTGTCAGTACACTAGGGATGGTGCGCGGATCTTCCATCATATAAGTCATCAATTGGCGCACGATGCCTTCATATTCCTGATCGACCTTTTTGTCTTCACGATAGATACGAATAGCTTCATCCAAATCCATGCGAGCAAAGGCGTCCAGCACATCATGCAGCATTTGCACCGTATGTCGGCCCAAAGACTCCAGACTAACCAGCAAAGGCTGGTGCTGATGAGAGAACTTTTCCAATGCCGTACGGCAAATTTTATCCGCGACGTCACCAATACGTTCCAGCTCAGAAATAGTCTTGATAATGGCCATCACCAAACGCAAATCACTGGCGGTTGGCTGACGTTTGGCAATGATGCGCACGCAGGCTTCATCAATGGCCACTTCCATCATATTGACCTTTCTATCGCCCGCAATGACCTGCTTCGCCAGTTCACCGTCCTGATTATGCATTGCGGTGATCGCATCAGATAATTGTTGTTCCACCAGCCCACCCATAGTTAAAACTTGGGTGCGGATATGCTCAAGTTCTGCATTGAACTGGCCAGAAATATGTTTATTTAGATTCAAGTTATCCATAATACTTCCCGTACATGTAAATAGGCAAAATTACTATATACCCTAAATAATTCGAGTTGCAGGAAGGCGGCAATTGAGCGAATCCCCAGTCACTTACTTAAGTAAGTGACTGGGGTGAACGAAAGCAGCCAACGCACATGCAGCTTGAAGTATGACGGGGATAGGCCCCTCAGCCATAGCGACCGGTGATATAATCTTCCGTCTGTTTTTGCTGCGGCGCAGTAAACAGGGTATCCGTATCACTGAATTCAATTAGTTCGCCCAGATACATAAATGCCGTGTGATCTGAGCAGCGGGCGGCCTGCTGCATGTTATGCGTCACAATCACCACCGTATAATCAGACTTCAATTCGCTAATCAGTTCTTCAATACGGCCAGTGGAGATGGGGTCAAGCGCCGAACAAGGCTCATCCAACAGCAATACATCCGGACGAATGGCAATACCACGGGCAATACACAGACGCTGCTGCTGCCCGCCTGATAAGCTATAACCACTCTGGTGTAGCTTGTCTTTGGTTTCATTCCACAATGCCGCTTTGGTCAGCGCCCATTGCACCCGCTCATCCATATCGGTACGAGACAGGCTTTCAAACAACTTCACACCAAAAGCAATGTTATCGTAAATAGACATCGGGAACGGGGTTGGCTTTTGGAAAACCATACCCACTTTAGCCCGCAATAAGGCAATGTCTTGTTTATCGGTCAGGATATTCTGGCCATCCAGTAAGATGTCGCCTTCAGCACGCTGATCCGGATACAACTGATACATTTTATTGAATGTACGCAGCAGAGTAGATTTACCACAGCCTGATGGGCCGATAAATGCTGTGACCTGATTCTTGGCAATATCCAGCGAAATATTCTTCAGCGCATGGAATTTGCCGTAGTAGAAGTTCAGATCGCGAACCTGAATTTTGCTGTTGTTGATGTCAGTAGCCATACTCATCAAGACTTCTCTCTTTTAGCCAATGCCGCCGTAGCCGCATTTTGAAATTTATTGGCGAATCGGTTTTTTCTTAGCTCATCACTATTGTTGCGCGCTAATTAATACTTTTTCTTCGCGAAAATAACCCGAGCCAGAATATTCAATAACAGAACGCACAGGGTAATCAACAGCACCCCAGCCCAAGCCAACTGCTGCCATTCGGCAAACGGACTCATGGCAAACTTAAATATGGTGACCGGCAAGTTAGCAATAGGCCGACTCAGGTCGGTACTCCAGAACTGGTTGGAGAGCGAGGTAAACAACAGTGGTGCTGTTTCACCGGCAATACGCGCCACTGCCAGCAAAATACCGGTCAAAATACCCGAGATAGACGCTTTCAGCGTAATGGCTGATATCATGCGCCACTTTGGCGTTCCCAATGCATAAGCCGCTTCGCGCAAGCTATCCGGTACCAGCTTCAGCATGTTTTCAGTGGTGCGGATAACAATAGGCACTTGTAATAGCGCCAGCGCAATCACCCCAGCCCAGCCAGAGAAGTGCTCCATCCGCGTCACCACGATGGTGTAAACAAACAAGCCGACAACGATAGATGGTGCCGATAACAAAATGTCATTAATAAAGCGGGTGATTTCCGCCAACCAAGATTTACGGCCATATTCCGCCAGATAAATCCCCGCCATGATACCCAGTGGCGTACCGATAACGGTTGCCCACAGAATCAACAAACCACTGCCCGCAATGGCATTTGCCAAGCCCCCTCCTGCGGTATTAGGGGGCGGGGTCATCTCGGTAAACAGCGCCAGAGACATCCCGTCAATACCCTTGGTGATAGTAGAGAATAAAATCCACACCAGCCAGAACAAGCCGAATGCCATGGTTGCCATTGAAAGTATCAAGGCAATTCGGTTCTTTTGACGACGCCATGCCTGCTTTTTACGGCGGGATTCCATCAGCGTCGCATCACTTTGCATATTCATGGTCGCCATGTTAGCGCCCCTCTTTCTTAGCCAGACGCAAAACCATTAACTTAGATATTGCCAACACGATAAAGGTGATAACGAACAAGATTAACCCCAACTCCATCAATGCAGCGGTATGTAAACCGGATTCAGCTTCGGCAAACTCATTTGCCAATGCAGAGGTGATACTGTTCCCCGGCATAAACAGCGAGAAGCTGTCGAGTTGGTAGGTGTTACCGATAATGAAGGTCACCGCCATGGTTTCACCCAAAGCGCGACCCAACCCCAGCATCACACCACCGATAACCCCATTTTTGGTGTAAGGCAGCACAATACGCCAAATAACTTCCCAGGTAGTGCAGCCGATACCATAAGCTGACTCTTTCATCATCACTGGCGTTTGTTCAAATACATCCCGCATTACCGCGGCAATATAAGGAATAATCATGATTGCCAGAATGACACCGGCCGCCAGAATACCAATACCGAATGCCGGGCCGGAGAATAGCGTTCCCACAATAGGAATGCCGGACATCACGTTGCCAACCGGCTCTTGAAAATAACGGGCAAACAGCGGGGCGAAGACAAACAAACCCCACATACCGTAAACAATGCTCGGGATAGCGGCTAATAACTCAATCGCCACACCCAACGGGCGTTTTAACCAGTTAGGTGCCAGCTCCGTCAGAAACAGGGCAATACCAAAACTGACCGGGACCGCAATGAGCAGGGCAATAACAGAGGTGACAATGGTGCCGTAAATCGGTACCAATGCGCCGAATTGCTCAGCCGGAGGATCCCATTCTTTAGTCCACAGGAAAGCAAAACCAAACTTTTCGATACTGGGCCAGGAAGCAACAATCAATGAAATAATAATGCCGCCCAGCAGAAATAGCGTAATCAGCGCAGCCAGTTTAACCAGCGCACTGAAAATGATGTCACCGTATTGACTCGGTGCTTTGGTAGTCGGCTTATTCGCAGCCATAGACTCTCTTCTCATCCTACCCCTAATATTTCAAGCTGCAGGGGTGTTGGCTGCTTTCGCTCACCCCAGTCACTTACTTAAGTAAGCTCCTGGGGATCCTCTCAATTACCGCCTACCTGCAACTCGAATTATTTAGGGTATATATTGTGAATCAATATTTTATAAATCACTTGTTGCCAGTAAATCAGAAGATTGGCTTACCGTTACTGTCTTTTACATTGGTTTTCCAAGCCGCACGAACCTGTTCAACCACTTCTTTTGGTAATGTGGCGTAATCCAGTGCATTGGCTTGTTCAGTACCGTTTTTGTATGCCCAATCAAAGAACTTCAGGACTTCGGTGCCGTTAGCCGCATTTTTCTGCTCTTTGTGCACCAAGATGAAGGTTGTTGAGGTAATTGGCCAGACATCATCACCTTTTTGATTGGTTAAATCTTGCGCAAACGTTTTGCTCCAGTCTACACCTTTTGCCGCAGCGCTAAAGCTTTGCTCTGTTGGACTGACTGGTTTGCCATCGGCTGAAATCAGCTTGGTATAAGCCAGGTTATTCTGTTTAGCATAAGCGTATTCCACATAACCAATAGCGCCAGGCAAACGCTGGACGAATGCAGCAATACCGTCGTTACCTTTACCGCCCAAACCGGTTGGCCAATTAACCGTAGAACCCGCACCCACTTTTTCTTTCCATTGTGTATTCACTTTAGCCAGATAACTGGTGAATACAAATGAGGTGCCTGAACCGTCAGCGCGGCGCACTACAGCAATATTTTGATCTGGCAATTTAACGCCCGGATTCAACTTAACAATCGCCGGATCATTCCACTTCTTCACATTGCCCAGATAAATATCACCCAGTACTTTACCGTCTAACGTCAGTTCACCGGATTTAATGCCTGGGATATTCACCGCTAACACCACACCGCCAATTACTGTCGGGAATTGGAATAAACCCTCAGTGGCCAGTTTTTCGTCGGTTAATGGCGCATCAGAGGCACCGAAATCAACCGTGTTAGCAATGATTTGTTTCACGCCACCGGAAGAACCGATCCCCTGATAGTTAACTTTGTTACCTGTTTCTTTCTGATAAGAATCTGCCCACTTGGCATACACCGGCGCGGGGAATGTCGCACCTGCACCTGTCAGGCTTGCAGCAGCGAACGCGGACACAGTGGTCATAGATAAAGTCGCTGCCACAATGCTGGCTACGGTGGTACGCATCAGTTTCATAATCCCTCCTAATGGGATATTAGAATTAACTCTATACCGAAGAACTTGGAGTAGCAGGTAGGCAGCAAGCGAACGAATCCCGATGAGCTTACGCGTGTAAGTGATTCGGGTGAGCGAACGTAGCTAACAACCCTGCTGCTTTAAGTACAAAGTGTATAAATTGTTTTCATCAGATTAAGTATGGTGCAGGAGGGAAAATAGGACACTTTAATGACATAAAAATGTACGAAATATTACAGTTATATGACAGATATTTAAGGTTAAGATAAATTACTTATTTATCATGATCTTGATTCTATTTCTAAGCGGCTATTTTATCTTTTCATTCGCAAAAAGTTTAGTTTATCGTTTCAATAAACGCCAAAAATACGTTTGTTTTTTAGTCGAAAATGACAATCTTTTACTCAACGACCAAACAAAAAAGCCGGCATATACCGGCTTAGATTGATGCGAGTTCTATTACGATTTATTCAACCGTTACCGATTTTGCCAAGTTACGTGGCTGATCCACATCAGTGCCTTTAATCAAGGCAACGTGATAAGACAATAGCTGTAGCGGTACGGTGTAGAAGATAGGCGCAATAATCTCTTCCACGTGCGGCAACTGAATAATTTTCATGCCTTCGCTATCAGTGAACCCTGCATCTTGATCGGCAAACACATACAGCAAGCCGCCACGCGCGCGCACTTCCTCAATGTTGGATTTCAGTTTTTCCAACAATTCATTGTTTGGTGCGACCACGATGACCGGCATATCAGCATCAATCAATGCCAACGGGCCGTGCTTCAACTCACCCGCGGCATAAGCCTCTGCATGAATATAAGAGATCTCTTTCAGTTTCAGCGCACCTTCCATCGCAATCGGATATTGATCACCACGGCCAAGGAACAATGCATTATGTTTATCAGAGAAACCTTCAGCCAGCGCTTCAATGGTTTTATCCAGAGACAGCATCTGTTCAATACGGGCAGGCAAAGCCTGTAATGCATGAACAATGTTCTGTTCCAGGCTGGCATCAGCACCTTTCAGCTTACCAATACGCCCCACCAGCATCAGTAAAACCGTTAACTGAGTGGTAAAGGCTTTTGTTGAGGCCACACCAATCTCGGTACCGGCTTTAGTCATCAACGCTAAATCTGATTCACGCACCAGTGAAGAACCGGCTACGTTACAAATGGCCAGTGAACCTAAATACCCTAACTCTTTGGATAAGCGCAGGGCTGCCAATGTATCGGCGGTTTCACCGGATTGTGACAAGGTAATCAACAGGCTATTAGGGCGCACAGCGGATTTGCGGTAACGGAACTCAGACGCAATTTCCACATCACAAGGCACGCCCGCTAATGACTCAAACCAATAACGAGCAACCATCCCTGAGTTATAAGAAGTGCCGCAGGCAATGATTTGAATATGTTGAACATCTGCTAGCAAGGCATCTGCTTGCGGGCCCAGTTCTGACAAATCAATCGTGCCATGATTTAAACGGCCTTCCAGCGTATTTTTAATCGCCATTGGCTGTTCATAAATTTCTTTTTGCATGTAATGGCGGTAAATACCTTTATCGCCAGCATCATATTGCACCTGAGATTCAATTTCAGGGCGCTCAATAGCGTTACCCTGCTTATCAAAAATATCGATGCTACGACGAGTGACTTCAACCACATCACCTTCTTCCAGGAAGATAAAGCGACGGGTTACCGGCAGCAAAGCCAGTTGGTCAGAAGCGATAAAATTTTCACCCACGCCACAACCAATCACCAGCGGGCTACCTGAACGAGCAGCCACCAAACGACTTGGATCACGGCTATCCATCACGACGGTGCCATAAGCGCCGCGTAATTGTGGGATCACACGCTTAACCACTTCCAGCAAAGAACCCCCTTGCTGTTGCTCCCAGTGCACCAAGTGAGCAATAACTTCGGTATCGGTTTGAGAACTGAAACTATAACCACGGCCAATCAATAACTCACGTAAAGGTTCATAGTTTTCGATAATACCGTTGTGAACCACTGAGATATAGTCAGAAACATGAGGGTGCGCATTGGCCTCTGATGGCTCACCATGGGTAGCCCAACGGGTATGTGCAATCCCGGTACCACCATGTAAATCCTGCTTTTCAGCAGCATCAGACAATGCCTGAACTTTACCTACACGACGTAAACGGGTCAGATTACTGTCAGCATCAACCACCGCCAAACCCGCAGAGTCATAGCCACGGTATTCAAGACGACGCAAACCTTCGATCAGAATCTCAGCAATATCACGTTGCGCTACTGCGCCAACAATTCCACACATCTGTTTTATTCCTATGTAAGGTTCTTTTAGAACCTTGTCGATGCCAGTGACCTGATTGATCCGGATTTTCCGGGTTCCCCGAGCCTGTAGAGTTGGGGATTATTATGTTTTGATCTGTATTCTCAGAATAAATAGATAAACCAAAAATACAGTGCAAAACATTCATTCAAAAAAACAGCCCTTCAAAGAATAAATGATATTGAAGGGACTGTTATATACCCTAAATAATTCGAGTTGCAGGAAGGCGGCAATTGAGCAAATCCCCAGGAGCTTACTTATTTTAAGGTCAACGACCAATAAGTGACTGGGTGTTTGAGCGCAGCCAACGCACATACAGTTTGAAGTATGACGGATATAGATTATTTTTTCTTAACCGGACGCTGCCAACCCTGCACATGGACCTGTTTAACTCGGCTGAGTACTAACTCATTTTCAGCAATATCACCCGTGACCGTGGTACCGGCAGCAATCGTCGCACCCTTTGCTACCGTTACGGGTGCGATAAGCTGAGTATCGGACCCAACAAAGACATCATCGCCAATAATAGTTTTAAATTTATTAGCTCCATCATAGTTACAAGTTATGGTTCCTGCGCCAATATTTACGCCAGAGCCAATGTCAGCATCGCCTAAATAGGAGAGGTGTCCGGCTTTAGAGCCTTTACCTAAGCGGGATTTCTTAATTTCAACAAAGTTACCGACATGTGCGCCTTCAGCTAACTCAGCTCCTGGGCGCAGGCGGGCAAATGGCCCGACAGTACAACCGGTATCCAGACGTGAATCTTCCAGCACGCTGTACGGGCTGATTTCGCAATCATCACCAATCACACAGTTTTTCAACACGCAGCCGGTACCTATTTTCACCCGATCGCCTAGCGTGACATGACCTTCAATGATGACATTGGTATCAATAGTAATATCGCGGCCATGTGTTAACTCTCCGCGCAAATCAAAACGCGCAGGATCCAGCAACATCACACCGGCTAACAAGAGCTTTTCAGCCTGTTCGGCCTGAAATACACGTTCAAGAGCCGCCAGTTGCACACGATTATTCACCCCTTCAACTTCGCTAAGGCGGGAGGGATGCACTGCGGTAATTTTCTTACCATCGGCATGAGCTAACGCGATAATGTCGGTGATATAAAACTCACCCTGAGCATTATTGTTATCCAACAGAGATAACCAGCGTTTTAAATCACGCCCGTTAGCCACCAGTATTCCGGTGTTGATTTCATTAATCTCGCGCTGTGCATCGTTGGCATCTTTATGCTCAACAATTCCGACCACATTACCATTTTCACGCACGATACGGCCATAACCGCTTGGGTTATCCAGTTTCACCGTCAACAAGCCAATACCACCTTGTGGCTTGGCTGCCAACAGCCGCTGTAAAGTATCAACTGAGATCAACGGCACATCGCCGTACAGCATCAGGACATCTTCATCATCAGCAAAATGCGGTGCAGCTTGTTGCATCGCGTGCCCGGTACCTAGCTGTTCTGCCTGCAATACCCAATTCAAGGACGGATCAGCCAGCGTCTTTTTCAGTAGCTCACCACCGTGCCCATAAACGAGATGGATATTTTGTGCACCCAACTTCATAGCAACATCAATCACATGCTGGACCATTGGCTTACCTGCCAATGGGTGTAACACCTTAGGAAGGTCGGAATACATACGAGTCCCCTTACCTGCGGCAAGGATGACTACACTCATTGAGCTGTTAGACATAAGCAACCTGATAACTCCAATTTAATAGACGGAAGTAAACCTGTTTAGCGAAATAATTACTACATATTTCTCAGCGAAAAACGTACTCAACCCGCGTGGCTCAAGGGTTGTGGCTAGCGGCCGTGTAACGAAAAAATGTAGCAAAAAGTGTCTGCGATCAGCGACGTTTTCTGATCTGTTTTCATTAAAATACACTCACTCATTCAGGTTATTAACTACTTATTTTACGACAAGAAACAAGAGTTTTCAGAAAGAAACGCTTTGAGTTTAGCTGAGGCTTAATGAAATACAGGAGAGGTGGGTTAAATGACAGCACCCAAGGGTGGAGAGGACAGAAAGTCAGTTTTATTGAGCGTAAAAGTAAAAAAAATGCCAATCAGTTTTACTGACTGGCATTCTATTGTTCTTCATATCCACCGTGTTTGAAGTTGTAGGAGGTTAGCGACCTACGCTTACTATCGACAACCCCAATCACTTTGAATATATAATAACCTTACATATCAATGGATTACTAAAAATCCACTCCTGTAAAATTACATCGCCTTCCTGGTGAGTTCGATTACGCGTAGTTTCGCAATCGCCTTCGCCAATTCAGCGGATGCCTGGGCATAGTCGACATCACCGTGGGAGTTATTGATATGGTCTTCAGCTTTACGCTTAGATTCCAGCGCCTTAGCTTCGTCCAGATCAGTTCCGCGAATAGCAGTGTCAGCCAATACGATCACAACGCTCGGTTGCACCTCAAGGATGCCGCCAGAAAGATAAATAAACTCTTCCTCACCGAACTGCTTAACGATACGTATCATGCCAGGCTTAATGGCAGTGAGCAGTGGGGCGTGTCCAGGGAAAATCCCCAGTTCGCCTTCACTGCCCGTCACCTGAATTTTTTGTACCACACCAGAGAACATCTTCTTCTCTGCGCTCACAACATCCAGATGGTAAGTCATTGCAGCCATGTCACCCTCCAGTCAACAGCGTTACAGTTTCTTGGCTTTTTCCACTGCTTCTTCAATGGTGCCAACCATGTAGAACGCCTGCTCCGGCAAGTGGTCATAGTCGCCGTCCATGATGCCTTTGAAACCACGAATGGTATCTTTCAGCGACACGAACTTGCCCGGTGAACCGGTAAAGACTTCTGCCACGAAGAACGGTTGAGACAGGAAGCGCTGAATTTTACGCGCACGGGATACAACCAGTTTGTCATCTTCTGACAACTCGTCCATACCCAGAATCGCGATAATGTCTTTCAGCTCTTGGTAACGTTGCAGAATAGACTGCACGCCACGCGCTACATCGTAGTGCTCCTGACCAACAACCAGCGGATCGAGCTGACGGCTGGTGGAGTCAAGTGGGTCAACCGCCGGGTAAATACCCAGAGAGGCGATTTGACGACTCAAAACGACGGTTGCATCCAAGTGAGCAAAGGTGGTTGCTGGTGATGGGTCAGTCAAGTCATCCGCTGGCACGTAAACGGCCTGAACAGAGGTGATTGAACCCGTCTTGGTGGATGTAATACGTTCCTGCAACACACCCATCTCTTCTGCCAGCGTTGGCTGGTAGCCTACCGCTGATGGCATACGACCCAGCAGTGCGGATACTTCCGTACCCGCCAAGGTATAGCGATAAATGTTATCGATGAACAACAGTACGTCACGACCTTCATCACGGAATTTCTCCGCCATGGTCAGGCCGGTCAGTGCAACGCGCAGACGGTTACCTGGTGGCTCATTCATCTGGCCATAAACCAAGGATACTTTGTCCAGAACGTTGGAGTCAGTCATTTCGTGGTAGAAGTCGTTACCCTCACGAGTACGTTCACCCACACCGGCAAATACAGAATAACCTGAGTGCTCGATCGCAATGTTACGAATAAGCTCCATCATGTTTACTGTTTTACCTACACCCGCACCACCGAACAGGCCCACTTTACCGCCCTTAGCGAACGGACAAATCAGATCCATTACCTTGATACCGGTTTCTAACAGATCTTGCGAGCTGGCAAGCTCTTCGTAAGAAGGCGCTTCACGGTGGATTGCCCAACGTTCTTCTTCACCGATAGGGCCTTTCATGTCGATTGGATCACCCAATACGTTCATGATACGGCCCAGAGTTGATTTACCAACTGGCACTTCAATCGGGTGCTCCAGGTTGATTACTTTCAACCCGCGGCTCAGACCATCGGAGGAGCCCATTGCGATACAACGAACAACACCACCGCCTAGCTGTTGCTGAACTTCTAGCACCAACTTCTGAGCTGCGCCTTCAACCTCAAGGGCGTTGTACACTTTTGGTACAGCGTCTTGGGGGAATTCGACGTCCACTACGGCGCCGATTACCTGGATAATCTTTCCAGTAGCCATCTTGAATCCTCTACGTAATACGTTTACCCGTTATATTTCAAATTGCTGGGGCGTTGGCTGCTTTCTCTCACCCCAGTTGCTTACGTCAGTAAGCGCCAGGGGATTTGCTCAGTTGCCGCCTTTCCGCAATCTGAACTATTTAGGGTAATAACCTGTTTAAACCGCGGAGGCTCCCCCGACGATCTCGGTGAGTTCCTGAGTGATGCTGGCCTGACGAGCCTTGTTGTAAACCAACTGCAGCTCTTTGATCAGGCTGCCGCCGTTATCGGTGGCGGCTTTCATCGCTACCATTCGCGCGGCCTGTTCGCTGGCCAGGTTTTCAACGACGCCCTGATAAACCTGCGATTCCACATAGCGGCGCAGGAGAGTATCCAGCAGTGCTTTTGGATCGGGTTCATACAAGTAATCCCAGGATTTCTTCTTCAGCTCACCGCCTTCCGCAGGCGGAAGGGGTAACAGCTGCATGATCCGTGGTTCCTGAGACATCGTATTGATAAACTTGTTATTAACGATATACAGTTTATCCAGACGACCTTCATCATAGGCTTGCAGCATGACTTTCACTGGCCCGATAAGTTCTGCCAGAGAAGGGTTATCCCCCATACCAGTAACTTGAGCAACAATCTTGCCGCCCACGGAACCAAAGAAAGAAGCTGCTTTTGATCCGATTAGCGCTAAATCGCATTCAACGCCTTTTTCAGACCAACCTTTCATCTCAGCCAACAGTCTTTTGAACAGGTTAATGTTCAAACCACCGCACAAGCCACGGTCTGTAGAAACCACCAGATACCCAACGCGCTTAACGTCGCGCTCTTCCAGGTACGGATGTTTATATTCCAGATTACCTAACGCGAGGTGACCAATCACACTACGCATTGTTTCTGCATAAGGACGGCTGGCCGCCATGCGTTCTTGCGATTTACGCATTTTGGAGGCGGCGACCATCTCCATGGCTTTGGTGATCTTTTGCGTGTTTTGCACGCTAGCGATCTTGGAACGTATCTCTTTTGCGCCGGCCATTTCTGCTTCTCCTCATTGCCAGACGGCCTGCTTTCCTAATGAAAAGCAGGGCCGCATAGCGTTACCAGGACTGGGTTGCCTTAAATGTATCAAGGATGCCTTTCAGCTTGGCCTCGATTTCATCGTTATACGCGCCAGTTTGGTTGATTTGTTGCAGAAGCTCGGCGTGCTCGCGGTCAGCAAACGCCAACAGCGCAGCTTCAAAGCTACCTACCTTCGCCAACTCGACATCACCCAGATAACCACGTTCAGCTGCGAACAGAACCAGAGACTGCTGCGCTACGGACATTGGCGCATACTGTTTCTGTTTCAGAAGCTCAGTCACTTTCTGACCATGGCTCAGCTGTTTACGTGTTGCATCATCCAAATCGGATGCGAACTGGGAGAACGCAGCAAGTTCACGATACTGTGCCAGAGCGGTACGAATACCCCCGGACAGTTTTTTCATGATCTTGGTCTGCGCTGCACCACCCACACGGGATACGGAGATACCTGGGTTAACCGCAGGACGAATACCGGCGTTAAACAGGCTGGATTCCAGGAAGATCTGACCATCAGTAATCGAAATTACGTTGGTCGGAACGAACGCGGAAACGTCCCCTGCCTGGGTTTCAATGATTGGTAGAGCGGTCAAAGAACCGGTTTTACCTTTCACTTCGCCCTTGGTGAATGCTTCAACGTAATCGGCGTTAACACGCGCAGCACGCTCCAGCAAACGGGAGTGGAGGTAGAATACGTCGCCAGGATATGCTTCACGGCCTGGTGGACGACGGAGCAGCAAGGAGATTTGACGATATGCAACAGCCTGTTTAGACAGGTCATCATAAATAATCAGCGCATCTTCACCACGGTCGCGGAAATATTCACCCATGGCACAACCGGAGTAAGGTGCCAGGTATTGCAATGCTGCAGATTCTGAAGCAGTAGCAACAACCACAATGGTGTTAACCAACGCACCATGCTCTTCCAGTTTACGCACTACGTTAGCAACAGTAGAGGCTTTCTGGCCGATAGCAACATACACACACTTAATGCCGGAATCGCGCTGGTTGATGATCGCATCAATCGCCAGAGCAGTTTTACCTGTCTGACGGTCACCGATGATCAATTCACGCTGACCACGACCAATTGGGATCATGGCATCCACTGACTTATAGCCAGTTTGAACAGGTTCATCAACGGATTGACGTTCGATAACGCCAGGTGCGATAGCTTCAACGGCTGAGAAGCCATCGTTTTCTACCGGACCTTTACCATCAATAGGTTCACCCAGAGTATTGACGACGCGACCCAACAGGCCACGACCGACGGGAACTTCCAGGATACGGCCAGTACATTTAACCTTCATGCCTTCGGCAAGATCGGCGTACGGACCCATAACTACAGCACCTACGGAGTCGCGCTCCAGGTTCAGTGCGATTGCATAACGGTTGCCTGGCAGTGCGATCATCTCGCCCTGCATAACATCGGCCAGACCGTGTACGCGAATGATCCCGTCACTAACGGAAACAATAGTACCTTCATTGTGAGCTTCGCTCACTACATTGAACTGAGCAATGCGCTGCTTGATCAGTTCGCTGATTTCGGTGGAATTCAGTTGCATATGCTCCAGTCCCCTTAAGACTGCAAGACGTCCGCTAGGCGTTCTAGACGACCGCGAACGCTGCCATCTATCACCATATCGCCTGCACGTATTACTACGCCGGCCATTACGGACTTATCGATTTTGCAATTCAGCTTAACTTTGCGTGACAGACGTTTTTCCATCGCAGCGGCAATTTTAGCCAGCTGTTCGTCGTTTAGTGGACTCACCGAGCTCACTTCAACGTCGACGGTCGACTCCAGTGAGGCACGCAGTTGAATAAACTGCTGTAGCACCTCAGGAAGAACCAATAAACGGCCATTTTCCGCCATAACTCGAATGAAGTTCTGTGCGGGTTCATCGAGTTGATCACCACAGACTGCAATAAACGTCTTAGACATTGTTTCTGGTGCAACAGCACCCGAAAGCAATTCAGCGATTTGTTCATTGCGCGTCACTTGGGCAGTAAACGTCAGCATATCCTGCCAGCGATCAACCGCCTGGTGCTCAACAGCAAAGTCAAAAGCTGCTTTGGCGTAGGGGCGAGCTACAGTTACAAATTCAGACATCAGCCCCTCCCTCCTTACAGTTCAGCGACCAGTTTATCAACGATGTCGCTGTTAGCAGCTTCATCCACGGAACGTTCGATGATCTTCTCGGCGCCAGCTATAGCCAACATCGCGACTTGCTTACGCAACTCTTCACGAGCACGCTTACGTTCGGCGTCGATCTCTGCCTGCGCTTGCGCCACGATTTTGTTACGTTCCTGTTCAGCTTCTGCTTTCGCTTCATCAAGGATCTGAGCTTTGCGTTTACTTGCCTGCTCAATGATCACCTGTGCTTCTGCTTTCGCTTTCTTCAGTTGGTCGGTCGCATTGGCTTGCGCTAAGTCCAAATCTTTTTTGGCACGTTCTGCAGAAGAGAGACCGTCAGCAATTTCTTTTTGACGCTTCTCGATGGCAGCCATAATCGGCGGCCATATATACTTCATACAAAACAGGACAAACAGGACAAACGCGATGGCCTGGCCGAGGATTGTTGCGTTAAGATTCACAGCACAATGCCTCTTTAAAAGTTAATAGTTTGGTGTAGTTCACAGTAGAGAAAACTCTACTTACGCGACAGCAAACATCACGTACAGACCCAGACCAACGGCGATCATAGGGATGGCGTCAACCAGACCCATGACGATAAAGAACTGTGTACGCAGCAGAGGAATCAGGTCAGGCTGACGTGCAGCGCCTTCCAAAAATTTACCACCCAGGATGCCGATACCGATCGCAGCACCGATTGCCGCTAAACCCATCATTATAGCGGCAGCCATGTACAGCAGATCCATATTCAGGTTTTCCATGACAGTCTCCAATTATTTCAGTTAAAACGCAGTAGTGTTATAAGAAAATCAGTGCTCTTCGGACGCCATCGACAGATAGACAATCGTCAGAACCATGAAGATAAAGGCTTGTAACGTAATAATCAGTATGTGGAAGATAGCCCAAGGTAAACTGAGCATCCACTGTGACCACCACGGCAACAGGCCAGCAATCAGGATGAAGATCAACTCACCCGCATACATGTTGCCGAACAGTCGCAGACCGAGTGAAACCGGTTTGGACAGCAGGCTGACACCTTCCAGAATTAAGTTAACTGGAATGAATATCGGGTGATTGAACGGCTGCATGGTTAATTCTTTTACAAAGCCGCCTACACCTTTCATTTTGATGCTATAGAACAGAATCAGGACGAAAACACCCAATGCCATGGACAAGGTAATACTCACGTCAGCGGTAGGTACCACGCGCAATGCAGGTAACCCAAAGACGTGTTCACCGATGTAAGGCAGTAAATCGATTGGCAGCAAGTCCATCATATTCATCAATAAAACCCAAACAAACACGGTCAGGGCTAATGGTGCGATGACTTTACTTTTGCCGTGGTACATATCCCGTACGCTGTTATCGACAAAACCGATAATTAACTCAACAGCCGTCTGCAATTTGCCAGGCACGCCACTGGTAGCACCTGCCGCAACTTTGCGGAACACAAACAGAAAAGCTAACCCCAGCACGACAGAGAAGAACAAAGAGTCAATGTTCAACGTCCAGAACGTTGCAGGGCCAGGTGAGTGGGGATTGACCAACTCAAAGGTACGCAGGTCCAACTGAAGGTTATTCAGATGGTGACCTATGTAGTCCCTTGGAGTAGAGATTTCTCCTGATGCAGACATGATGCCTCTTACCCTCTTTGTAGTTAAATACGGTAACCGTTAAATACGATAACTGTTAAGTACGGTAACCGCTCATCACGGCCGGTGCCAATATCTGCACAATCAGCACCGCTAAATAGGTTAAGCCGAGTGGGATAAACGCTGCTTTAAACAGCCCCAACGCCACAATCAGCAAAATTATCGTCACGATAACTTTTAACCCTTCGCCAATAGCAAACGACCAAGCAACACGACCTGGTGCAGCTGTTTTTGCCTGATGGCGGCAAGCAAACAACATAAACATGGCACTGGGCAACCAAGCTGCCAGCCCTCCTGCCAGAGCAGAAGCACTCCATTCCAAGCTTTTAAAGCCAAAAGCAACACTGAGAACAACAAAAGTCATTAACTGCAAAAACAGCAACTTTCGTGCAATTTTCCCACTGTAAAGGGATACAGGCATGACGTTTGTTCTCTCCGAACCACACTAAGGGCATGTTGAGTGAGGTATAAAACTGCCTTTTGCCTCATTGAGTCAAGCAGCAAAAAACGAGCAAATTATACGGGCCACTCAAACGAATTCAATCGATAAGTAGCGAAAAGGTGAACAATTATTTAAATTTTCTACTTTCAGGCTATTTTCACAAGAAAAGCCTCGGAATAAAGCTTCTTTTAATTGTCTGATGATTCCAGCCATTATCAATAAAGTATGAAATTGATCACATAACTAAAAACAAACTACTTTATATCCCATAAACCTTTGTTTTGTCTTTAACGAAAAGAGCCCTTGAAACTTTTTACAAATCATAATGTTAAAATAAAATCATTATTAAACAATTTATCTACTTAGTAAAAACTTACCGTTGACATTTCAAATAATGACTTGGCAACAGTTTGGTCACATAAAAAATGTGGGATCCCAGATAAAGTCATGACTAAAGTGACTATTTGGCCGCTTTCAATATAGTTATGTCACCTGTTACCGCTGTTTTTGTAAACAATACGTGAAATATAATTTATTCGCACGATAGTAAGCGAATAAATACTCAGCAATATTAAGAACCATAAATCAGATAATTTGATCGCCATCCGCTAAGAATTTATTACATTTTTTTGATAAATAGCAAAGTTAGTTTGACTTAAGAATAACCAGATGGCGCTCGCCTGCTAATTCTGGCACCTGTAATCGCACAACTGACTCCAGGACAATACCCTCAGGTAGCGCAGCTAACTCATCATCGGGTCTTACCCCTTTAAGTGCATAAAAACGCCCTTCAGGCTTGGCTGGCAAATGGTGACACCAAGACAGCATATCTTGTAAGGATGCAAATGCACGGCTTATTACACCATCAAATGGCGGTTTTGCGGCAAAGTCCTCAACTCGACTTTGTACCGGCTCGATATTGTTTAAGCCTAATTCATGCTGTACCTGACGTAGGAAGCGAACACGTTTACCCAAGCTATCTAGCAACGTGAAGTGTGCATCAGGGCGCACAATAGCAAGTGGAACGCCAGGAAGCCCTGGCCCAGTACCCACATCGATAAACCGGTTACCTTGTAAGTGTGGATTAACCACAATACTGTCCAGAATATGTCGTATCAACATTTGTTGTGGATCACGAACAGAAGTCAGATTGTAAGCTTTATTCCACTTATGCAGCAGTTCAACATAGCCTATCAACTGGTGTTTTTGCTGATCGGGTAACACAATACCTGCCGTGTTCAGCAGGGAATCTAATTTTTTTAACACAACAATATCCTCTGACCAAAAAGTGTTCAGTCAGCACGTAAAAGGTCAATCTGAGAAATGATAATCTAGCTTAACCGTGGTTTGAATCGTTAGTTTTGGTCTGAGAATTCCCTGGAATTTGCCTGGCTGCTTATTTCGTTGCAGCACAGGCAAACGGCAATGGTTATGCACTACGGCGTAACAGCCCCTGTTTTTTCAGCCAAACCAACAAAATAGAGATTGCTGCAGGTGTGATACCTGAAATGCGCGAGGCCTGTCCGATCGAGTTAGGTTTGTGATCATTCAGTTTAGCGATCACTTCATTCGACAATCCAGACACTTGGCTGTAATCAAGATCAACGGGCAGTAAGGTGTTCTCATTGCGTAGTTGTTTTTCAATTTCTTCCTGCTGACGGGCTATATACCCTTCATATTTAACCTGAATCTCAACCTGACCCGCAGCCTGTGGATCGGTTAATGCCGGGCCAAAAGAGGGCAGTGCTGTCAGCAAGCGGTAATCTATTTCTGGGCGACGCAGTAATTCCTCACCATTAGCTTCTTTTGACAAGGGTGCTTTCAGTAATGCATTGATCTCAGAAACATTATCGGAGTGAGGGTGTACCCAGATATCACGCAGGCGTTGGCGTTCTTTTTCAATTTGCTCAACTTTTTGGCTGTAATGTGCCCAGCGAGCATCATTGACCAAGCCTAATTTGCGGCCCATCTCAGTCAAGCGAAGATCAGCGTTATCTTCACGTAGCATCAAGCGATATTCCGCTCGCGAAGTAAACATGCGATACGGTTCTTTGGTGCCCAAGGTGCTTAAATCGTCCACCAGCACGCCAAGGTAAGCTTCATCACGGCGAGGTGACCATCCGTCTTCATCATTCGCGAAACGGCCCGCATTAAGCCCTGCAAGCAGCCCTTGAGCAGCTGCCTCTTCATAGCCGGTGGTGCCATTGATTTGCCCGGCAAAGAATAAACCGTGGATATATTTGCTTTCCAGCGTAGGTTTTAAATCACGCGGATCGAAGAAATCATATTCGATGGCATAACCAGGGCGAATGATACGTGCGTTTTCCAGCCCTTTCATTGAGCGTACGATTTGCATTTGAACATCGAAAGGTAGACTGGTGGAAATCCCGTTTGGATAGATCTCGTTACTGGTCAACCCTTCTGGTTCAAGGAAGATTTGATGTGAATTACGATCAGCAAAGCGCATGACTTTGTCTTCGATCGATGGGCAATAGCGTGGCCCGATCCCTTCAATGATCCCCGTATACATCGGGCTACGATCAAGGTTATTGCGGATGACATCATGCGTTTTTTCATTGGTATAAGTAATATGGCACGCCATCTGCTCAGGGTGCTGAGCGGCATTACCGAGGAAGGAGAATACCGGAATGGGTGTATCACCTAACTGGGGAGCTAATTGGCTAAAATCGATTGTTCGCGCATCAATACGTGGTGGGGTACCGGTTTTAAGGCGATTAACCCGTAGTGGCAGTTCACGCAGACGTTGTGAGAGTGAGATCGACGGTGGATCACCTGCACGACCACCACTGTAATTTTCCAGCCCGATATGAATCTTGCCATCGAGGAAAGTACCAACGGTCAATACCACGGCTTTAGCGCGGAATTTCAGACCCATTTGAGTGACGGCACCCACCACACGATCGTTTTCGACAATGAGATCTTCAACTGGCTGTTGGAACAGCGTTAGGTTGGGCTGATTTTCCAATGCCGTACGTACCGCAAGGCGATACAAGACACGGTCTGCTTGAGCACGAGTCGCTCTTACCGCTGGCCCTTTACTGGCGTTTAGTATCCTAAACTGAATACCGGCCTGGTCAGTCGCCATTGCCATCAGGCCGCCCAGAGCATCGATCTCTTTTACCAAATGCCCCTTACCGATACCGCCAATCGCTGGGTTGCAAGACATTTGCCCCAGTGTATCGATATTGTGCGTCAGCAATAAGGTCTGACGTCCCATGCGTGCCGCTGCCATTGCAGCTTCCGTGCCGGCATGGCCACCACCAATGATGATGACGTCAAATTGATCTGGATAAAACATGGTACTGCACCTCGCCGTTATGCGAATTTCTGTGTTTGCCCTGGGTGGGAGATTCTACTCAAGTTTAGACGATCGACCAAGCAGCTTAGGATCGGCCTTAATTAAAAGAAGATCTTTTTATTTAAAGATCTCTTTATTAGATCTCTTATTAGGATCATGATCCTCTGTGGATAAGTGATTATTCACATGGAAGATCATAGGATTAAGGAGGATCGTTTGCTGTGAATGATCGGTGATCCTATTGCGTATAAGCTGGGATCTAAATGGCATGTTATGCACAGGCACTTTGAGGTGCTAAGGTTGTTATGTGGATATGTACCGGTTTTACCCTGCTTTTAAGCATACTTATCCACATTCGTTCGCGCGATCTTTAATCAAATTAGAGCAAATTAATCCAATTTTTGACCCAAACCTCTGCCGGATCCTCGGGAATTTCATGTTGGATGACATCAATTTCTAAAATATCACCCAAACGTTTGGCACCTTGTGCGATCAATTGTTGATCCAATGCTCTCACTGCACCGCAGAAAGTGTCATATTCTGAACTGCCCAAACCAACAGCACCAAAGTGCACTTGAGAAAGATCAGGCTGCTGTTGTTCGATTTGTTCTAATAATGGTTGAAGGTTATCAGGGAGATCACCCGCACCGTGGGTTGATGTAACTATTAACCACGTACCCTCAAGCGTAAGCTCGTCTAATTCAGGGCCATGCAGCGTTTCGGTAGAAAAACCCGCCTCTTCTAATTTCTCAGCTAAATGTTCAGCAACATATTCAGCACTGCCGAGCGTACTGCCACTGATCAAGGTAATGTCAGCCATAAAGAACCCAACCGAAGTAATGAGCCGGTATTGTACGCTGTGAATGAGCTGGGATCTACCTGTGGATAATGTGGGTATAGTTATTTTAGGGTTAAGGGACAATGGTACGCATAATGGGGTTTTGCAGGGATATTAGCGTCTCTGTTGACTGGATTTCATCAATAGTCTGGATCTTGTTGATAAGTACCTGCTGGAGTGCATCTATCGATTTACACATCACCTTAATAAAGATGCTGTAATGGCCGGTGGTGTAATAGGCCTCGACCACTTCTTCTAAACTTTCCAGTTTTTTCAGGGCTGAAGGGTAGTCTTTGGCGCTTTTCAAGATGATGCCAATGAAGCAACAGACGTCATAACCTAATTTTTTTGGATTAACGTGGACACAAGCTGCGGTGATGATCCCCGCCTGGCGCATTTTCTCCACCCGCACATGAATAGTCCCCGGACTTACACCAAATTTTTTTGCCAATTCAGCATAAGGTGTGCGCGCATTTTCCATTAATGCGTTGAGGATGCCGCGATCGAGATTATCGATTTGATAAATTTCACTCATATTAACCCCTATTTTTTATCGACTATCTAATTATAGACCTATAAAAATGAATGATTAAAAGTGAAATGGCAATATTGTTTGTTGGATATTGAATTTACCCCCTGTTCTGTTGCTTAATCGATGACAAGCCAAACGGCACAACCCCATTAGCATAATAAATAATAACGAATCGAGAAAACGGCAATGAAAAAACAATTTATCCAAAAACAGCAGCAAATCAGCTTCGTAAAATCCTTCTTTTCCCGCCAATTAGAACAGCAACTGGGCCTGATTGAAGTGCAAGCGCCAATCTTGAGCCGTGTGGGTGATGGTACTCAAGATAACCTTTCTGGTTCAGAGAAAGCCGTGCAGGTAAAAGTTAAGTCATTGCCGGATGCGACTTTTGAAGTTGTTCATTCATTAGCTAAATGGAAACGTAAAACGTTGGGCCGCTTTGATTTTGGCGCGGACCAAGGGATCTACACCCATATGAAAGCATTGCGCCCTGATGAAGACCGCTTAAGTGCCATTCATTCTGTGTATGTTGATCAGTGGGACTGGGAACGTGTGATGGGTGATGGCGAACGTAACCTGGCCTACTTGAAATCCACAGTTAACAAGATCTATACCGCGATTAAAGAAACGGAAGCGGCGATCAGTGCTGAATTTGGTGTGAAGCCCTTCTTGCCAGCACAGATTCATTTTATCCACAGTGAAAGCTTGCGTGCCAAGTTCCCTGATTTGGATGCCAAAGGTCGCGAACGTGCTATTGCCAAAGAACTGGGGGCGGTATTCCTGATGGGTATTGGTGGCAAATTGGCTGATGGCCAATCTCATGATGTACGCGCGCCGGATTACGATGACTGGACGTCACCAAGTGCTGAAGGTTTTGCTGGTTTGAACGGCGATATTATTGTTTGGAACCCAGTGCTAGAAGATGCTTTTGAGATATCCTCTATGGGTATCCGTGTGGATGCAGACGCACTGAAACGCCAGCTTGCGCTGACATCTGATGAAGATCGCCTGAAATTGGAGTGGCATCAATCATTGTTACGTGGCGAGATGCCACAGACGATTGGTGGCGGTATTGGTCAGTCCCGTTTAGTGATGTTATTGCTGCAACAACAACATATTGGCCAGGTTCAGTGTGGTGTATGGGGCGCCGAAATTAGCGAGAAGGTTGAAGACCTGCTCTAACCCCTATTGAGGGAATATATTTAACCCGCGATAGCTGCAACAGCCATCGCGGGTTTTTAATCTATGCTGTAGCGATATAGATATCCAATATAACTACATGCAAGGTTATTGATGTTATGGCTCGATTTCATCCGATTAAACACTATTTACACGCCCGTCCTCGATTACTATTTTCAGTCGGCGCGGGGATTGTCACTTATTTCCTGCTGCCAACGCATTACGCAGCATTGCTGCGCTTGATGGTGAGTTGGAATGTATCTGCCTGGCTTTATTTACTGTTTTTATGGTTGCAATTGTTGCGCACTGATTCGATAAAAATCAGCAGAATAGCCCGCGTGCAGGATGAAAGTGCCAGTATGGTTCTGAGTCTTGTTAGTATGACGTGTCTGGCCAGTATCTTGGTGATTTTATTCGAATTGAGTACCGCCAATCAGCTCTCTGGCTCAGCCAAGGCATTCCATTTGGTTCTAACGGGGATGACGTTATTGGTGTCGTGGCTATTATTGCCAACGGCCTTTACCATGCATTACGCCCATCTATTTTATTTGCCACGGGATAAATCGGACACCGTTTTGCCGTTACTCTTCCCTAAAGAGATAACCACGCCTTCTTATTGGGATTTTCTCTATTTCTCATTCACTATCGGCGTGGCTTCGCAAACCGCTGATGTTGCTACCGGCACGTCAGATATCCGCCGCGTGGTGCTATTGCAGTCAGTGTTATCCTTTATTTTCAATATGACGATCTTGGGGCTGTCGATTAACGTCGGCGCGGGCTTACTTAACTAGTACCGTTTATTAGCGCTTCCAGCGGCGTATCAGGCGGCTTTTTAACCCTGTATCAAAGCGCCAGATATGATCGAAAATATGCATGATACCGGGCTTGCCGTAAGCTGACATCGCCACGGCATGAAAACGGTGTTGATGGGCTTGTTGCTGGATTTTAATCTTTCGGACTAATTCGTCCGGTAATCGTTGGGCGATAAAATCTGAAATGATCACTGCATCCACGTCATACCATTCTCTATCTTCCATTTTGCTTAAGGTGTTGGCTAAGCAGGCCGCCAAATCAGTGCCGCCACTAAAATGTTGGCTGAGAAACCGTATTGCTTGCTCGATGCCATTGGCCGCTGATAACTCGTAGTGAATTATTTCCGTGGCAAATAGCATAATGTAACAGCGACGATTATCTGCCAACGCAATACGCAGCAGAGCCAGACAAAATGCCTTGGCACATTGCTCATTAAATCCGCCCATGGAGCCTGAGGTATCGACGCAGACGATAAAAGGACCACGAGGTTGCTCGTCATTACTTTTAAGGCTGACGGGGCGCTGTAAAGTCTTTTCTTGCCAGTTGTCACCCTGTAAGCGGTAAGTGAGTAAACGGCGCTCCAGTAAGCGGCGATAAAACTCAAATTCCAGCTCACTCATCCCCAGCATGACCAATTCAGTAGGTAATAATCGCAGAATATCATTGCTCTGATGAATGCCACTGACTTCCTCTGGCACGGTATCAGGCTGGCGGACCATCAGGGTATCAGGCTCGTCGCGGGCATCGGGTGTGGGTTGTGCCTTGGCCGAACGGCTGCGGCCCAATTGTTCAGCCAATTGCTGCAATTCGGGTTGTTGTTGTAGAAAATCACCGTATTGCAGCAATAATTGATAATCACCGCGCTGTAAATGGCCCTGACTCATATCCCACAAATGCCCGGCAGCGCCATCATTGGTGGCTAATATGGGTTCCAGTGCGCCACTCAGTGCTAATCGCTGTTGTAATTCAGCCAGAAGCTGCTCCCGCTCTTGCTCAAGTAACTGGTGATGAATGGTGATAGTTTGTAGCGTCAAGCTGACGCGCCAGCGTTGTATAAAGAGGGTTTGTAGGCTATCGCCAGTTTGTGGATTTCTGGCTAAATCAGCCGTTTGTAATAATGTTGCGGCTTGTACCGCAAAGGGCGAGTGCAACTGATGCAATTGATCGACGATATCGGGCAGGTGAGCATAAAATTGCGGGCTACTTTCCAGTTGGCTCTGTTGATATAAAGAAAACTCATTTGCCAGGCTGGCGGGCGCTTTAGCCTCGCGGATACGCTGTTGTAAATTTTGCTTCCAGCCGGGGATATCCTTCATTAACGCCCGTTTAATGCGCGGGAATTTTTCAAAGAATATCGCTAATTGGGGGGCTGCTAACAACCCAACCACCATTTCTTCAATAAGTTCGCCTTCACTTATTGATAGCAGCAGATCCAGTGTTGCCAGGCTGAGCATCTGTCAGTGTCCGCGCATTTTTTGTTGCTGCTGTTTAAGCGGTTCCGCTACCTGCAATAAGCTGGCTTCTATTTTGGCCAGCCAGGATGACGGTGTGAACAGGCAGGGCTGATGCTGACTGAATAGCCGCCGTTGCTCGCTAAGGCTATTTTCCACTGCGGCCAGTTCCACCAGCAACTCTGGCGGTACGCTGGCATTCGTCGCGTCCGGTTGGGCGAGTGTCGACGGCTGGCGGCTAACATCTAGCACCAATATGTGTAACTGATCATCAATTTCTGCATCAATAGATTGGGCATAACCGACACCATTTAATTTAGCGCGTAAGGCCCCTCCTTTGTTCAGCCATTGGGCAAGAGCCTCTTTCTCTATTTGCAGATGATTGACTTGCATATCATGCAGGATGAGGGGCTTTTGCAGCAAAAGCGTCAAGGTACCGTCTGTAAGGTGGTCTGGCAGCGCATATTGGGGCTTACGGCTGAACATGCCACTTTGCTTGACCAGGGTTAGCGCCTGATGGTTACTTTGTTGCTGTTGGTGCTGCAACCATTGGCCCTGAATATGCTGTAGCTTCATTAATAGGCTTTGCTGCTGGTATCCCTGCTCGGTTAACAATTGTTCAAGCTGTTGTTGCAGCAACTTAAGGGAACTGAGGTCATGCCACAGGCAATCTTTCAGTAAAATTAAGTCAATAGGCGTCACTTCATCCCGTCCACTGAAAAAGGCACTGGCTTGCAGCAGGCGCAGTGCTTTTTTCCAGCGCCTATCTGAGACATACGGCGCGTGTTCTTGTGCGCTGAGTTGTTGACGTAGCTGAAAAATAAGCTCAAAACAGTGATCCGGTAGCGTGATTTTGTCGATCAGGGGTTGCCACTGATAGAACTCTTCATCAGTGATACTGAGATTCTCTGCCACCGGATTATGATTTTCATTCTGGCGGCTGAGCAGTAATGCGCGGAAGTTTTGCTTTTCTTGCACGCGATCCAGCCATAGGCGGATCAGCATTCGGTCATAGAGTGCTTCCAGACTGCTGTCTGCGTCAGGGAGTTCATTAGAGGCGGTAACCAGTAGCCGCATAGGGATACTGTCTTCCCGATCACCATTTCGAAAGCGCCGTTCATTAATTGCCGTCAGCAAGGTATTCAGGATTGCCGGACCGGCTTTCCAGATTTCATCAAGGAAGACGATTTCAGCTTCCGGCAAGTAACCGCCGGTCATGCGTTGGTAGCGACCTTCTTCTTTCAAGGCTTGAATGGAGAGTGGGCCAAACACCTCTTCAGGCGTAGAGAAACGGGTCATTAGGTATTCAAATGCACGGGCATTGCGAAAGGCAAATTTCAGACGGCGGGCAATCAGGCTTTTGGCAATCCCCGGTGGGCCGAGCAAAAACACACTCTCGCCACTGAGGGCGGCCAGCAAACACAAGCGGATAGCTTCCTGTCTTTCATACAGACCACTTTCAAGGGCACTGCTCAAGCGGGAGATTCTTTCTGCCAATTGTGATGATTGCGCCATAATTGTTCTACATGTTCCATTAGTTGATTAATTTTTACCTGATAAAAAGCAATAAACTACCCTTTTCTTAATGGGATCGCGTTTTTTTATTAATCAGATAGCTTGTTGATTAGTGGTATTTTTATATCATTAGTGATTTGTGATTGATTCATTTCCGCTCTTTTCGTTGCCTTATTTAAGGGTAGGCAATTCGTTGAAATCGTGCATACTGTGCGCCTTTTGGTGGCCGTATAAAGAATGCAGAACCGGTTATTGCGGTTCTTAAACGCACGCATTAGCTTATGGATGTTCTAGCAAAAAGAAATCAATTATGAGCACAGAACATAAACAGTCTTTATCGGCGGTAACCCTGGCAGCTATCGGGGTCGTTTACGGTGATATTGGTACCAGCCCACTCTATACCTTGCGAGAGTGTTTTTCTGGTCATTATGGTTTTGATGTCCGTCCGGATGTGGTGTTTGGTTTTTTATCGCTGATTTTCTGGATGCTTATCCTGGTTGTCTCGGTTAAATATCTGACCTATGTCATGCGGGCAGATAACGCCGGTGAAGGGGGGATTTTAACGTTAATGTCCTTAGCGGGACGCAATACCTCTTCTAAAGCAACCTCAATACTGGTGATTCTTGGGTTGATTGGTGGCAGCTTCTTTTATGGTGAAGTGGTGATTACCCCTGCAATATCCGTAATGTCAGCCATCGAAGGGCTAGAGATAGCCGCACCTGCACTCGATCCTTATATTGTTCCCTGCTCCATTGCGGTATTAACCCTGTTATTTGTTATTCAAAAACACGGTACCGGTAGTGTGGGTAAATTATTCGCTCCCGTTATGTTGGTGTGGTTTCTGACTATCGCACTACTGGGGCTGCGCAGTATTATCGCTAATCCGGAAGTGCTGGCGGCGCTGAATCCCAAATGGGCGATAAGCTTCTTTACTGAATATAAAACCGTGTCGTTTTATGCCCTTGGCGCTGTTGTTCTGGCTATCACCGGGGTCGAAGCCTTATATGCAGATATGGGGCATTTTGGTAAATTCCCTATTCGTTTGGCATGGTTTACTGTGGTGTTACCTTCGCTGGTACTGAACTACTTTGGTCAGGGCGCGTTATTGCTGAAAAACCCCGAAGCCATCAAAAACCCCTTCTTCTTGTTAGCGCCCGATTGGGCATTGATCCCGGTGCTTATTCTGGCGACGCTGGCCACGGTTATTGCCTCGCAGGCGGTGATTTCTGGCGTGTTCTCGCTTACCCGGCAGGCGGTGCGTTTGGGCTATTTACCGCCGATGCGGATTATTCATACTTCTGAAATGGAATCCGGCCAGATATATATCCCAGTGATTAATTGGACACTGTATCTGGCGGTGGTTCTGGTGATTGTCGGTTTTGAGCGTTCCAGTAATTTGGCGGCTGCTTACGGGATCGCGGTGACCGGTACCATGGTGATAACCAGTATTCTGTTCTGTACCGTGGCACTGAAAAACTGGCATTGGAACCGCGTTTTTGTCGGTTGTTTACTGGTGGTCTTGTTGATTATTGATATTCCGATGTTCTCTGCCAACGCCCTGAAACTGTTCTCTGGCGGTTGGTTGCCACTGTCGCTGGGGCTGGTGATGTTTATCATCATGACCACTTGGAAAAGCGAGCGTTTCAGTTTGCTGCGCCGTATGTATGAGCACGGTAATTCATTGGAAGCGATGATTGCTTCATTGGAAAAATCCCCTCCGGTGCGAGTCACCGGTACTGCGGTGTATATGTCGCGGGCAATGAATGCCATCCCTTTTGCATTGTTGCATAACCTTAAACATAACAAAGTGTTGCATGACCGGGTTGTGTTACTGACACTGCGCACGGAAGATGCCCCTTATGTGCACAATGTGAAGCGGGTGGCCATCGAGCAACTCTCACCGACATTTTGGCGAGTGGTGGCCAGTTACGGTTGGCGTGAAACGCCGAATGTGGAAGAAATTTTCCATCGCTGCGGTTTGGAAGGTTTACCTTGCCAGATGATGGAAACCTCGTTCTTTATGTCCCATGAGTCGC